>JBICHT010000088.1:0-64184 GCA_043101125.1 Phycisphaerales bacterium JB050
ACGCACATGCCGTCGTCGCCGTCCTTGAGGGAAGGCTTGAAGTCCGCGAGGTTGCTGAGCATGAAGCGCAGCGTGTTGCGGATCTTGCGGTAGGTCTCGCCAGCGGTCTTGAAGAAATCGAGATCGGCCTTGATGTCGTTCTCGTAACTGATCGAGCCGATCCACCAGCGACAGACATCGGCACCGAAGTTCTTGACCAGCTCGTCCACATCAAGGGCGTTGCCCAGCGACTTGGACATCTTCTTGCCGTCTTTGTCGACCATGAAGCCGTGGGTGAGCACGCTCTTGAACGGCGAGGTGCCCGTCGTTCCGAGGCCGGGCAGCAAAGAAAGTTGGAACCAGCCGCGGTGTTGGTCCGAGCCCTCAAGGTAGAGGTCGATCGGGTAATCCACGCCTTCGCTGTCGGTGAGCGGCTTGGATGCGCCGCCGGAGCGTTCACGCATGACCGCGTTCCAGGACGAGCCCGACTCGAACCAGACATCGAAGATGTCCCGGCTCTTGGTGAGCGAGGCGACATCGAGGCCCTTCGGCGCTTCGGTATCGGAGGCGTAGTCGTAGTGGCGCAGCAGGTGTGCGCTGTCCTTGAGGAACCAGGAGTCGGCCCCCTCCTCACGGAATGCCTTGGCGATCGCTCGGACCGAGGCGGTGGTCAGCAGCGTGACCGGGTTGCCCTGTGCGTCTTCGCCGTAGAAAGTCGGGATGGGCAGACCCCAGGCACGCTGGCGGCTGATGCACCAGTCGGGGCGGGATTCGAGCATGCCGCGCATGCGGTTGCGTCCCCATTCGGGGATGAACTTCACGCGCTCGGCGGTTTCGTCGAGGGCAGCCTCACGCAGGGTCTTGCCCGAGGATTTCGCGGGTTCGTCCACGCCGATGAACCATTGCTCGGTGGCGCGGAAGATGACCGGGGTCTTGCTCCGCCAGTCGTGTGGGTAGGAGTGCATGAATCGGTTCGAGTGGAACAGATGGCCGCTCGACTCGAGGTCCTTGGTGATCTGTTCGTTGGCGTCCCAGACCGACATCCCGCGGTACTTGGCCGGCACCGAGTCGTCGTAGGTGCCATCACCGCGAACCGGGCAGTAGACCGGCAATTTTTCGCGCAGGCCGGTCAGGTAGTCCTCGCTGCCGTGTCCGGGTGCGGTGTGCACGAGGCCGGTGCCGTCTTCGAGCGTGACATAGTCCGCCTGCACGACCCGGTAGATGCCCTCGGGCTCCGAGCCGCGCATGGCGGCGTCGGGCTGGGTGGTGAAGTCCGGCCCGCCCTCGACGAACGGGTGGCGATAACGCAAGCCGACCAGCCGGTCGCCGGTCGTCGTCGCGAGGATCTCGACTTCTTCCGCGCCCGCGGCCTTGGTGACCTGCTCGACCAAGCCTTCGGCGAGGACGGTGTAACTGCCGTCGACCTTGACCAGTGCGTAGGTGAATTTCTCGTTCACCGCGATGGCGAGGTTTGCCGGGAGCGTCCACGGTGTGGTCGTCCAGATCATGAAACTCGGCTTCTGATGCGGACGGACCGGCTTCGTGCTCTCGGCGTCTTCGCGGTCCTCATCGTCCGCGTGGGGGGGCAGGCCGAAGGCGTCGTAGACGGCTTCGCCATCGAGGGCTTCGAAGTCCACGAACACCGAGATATCTTCGCGGTCCTCGTATTCGAGTTCGGCATCGGCCAGCGCGGTCTCGTTGGCGATCGACCAGTGCACGGCCTTGAGTTGGCGGTAGACCAGGCCCTGCTCGACCAGCCCGGCGAAGACCTCCAGCGTCGCGCCTTCGTACGCGGGGTGCATGGTCAGGTACGGGTGATCGTAGTCGGCAAGCGTCAGGAGCCCCTTCATCTGGCCGGTCTGGTGCTTGACATGCTTCTCGGCGTACTTCTGGCACTCGCGCCGGATCGCCATGCGCCGGGTGTCCTCATCGAGCGTGGCCAGTTTCTCCAGTTTGCCGCTGGAGCTGAGTTCGGTCATCACCTTGTGCTCGATGGGCAGGCCGTGGCAGTCCCACCCGGGGACATAAGGGCAGGCCATGCCGTTCATCAGTTTGGAGCGAACAACGAAGTCCTTGAGGCACTTGTTGAGCAGGTGTCCGAGGTGGATGGACCCGTTGGCGTAGGGCGGGCCGTCGTGGAAGACGAACCGCTCGGTGCGGGCTTGGTCTTCGGTGACCTGCTGGTACAGGTCCATGGCCTCCCAGCGTTTGAGGGAGGCCGGTTCGTTCTGCACCAGGTTCGCCTTCATGGGGAACGAGGTCTTGGGCAGGTTCAGGGAATCCTTGTAGCGGGCTTTATCCGCTTTCGTCGAGGTTTGGTTCATGGCTGTTTTTGCTCTGAAGAACGCCGGAAAATCGGCGGGATTGGCGTGTTGGGCATCCTATCCGATGGCGAAGCACCGGCAGGCGGATGGCCCGGGTGCATGCTGTTCGGAGGGTTCATGTTCGATGGGCGATTCGCCCCGCCGGGTAACTTGTGCTGCTCGCGAGGCGAGCGACAGACCTCAAGCCCTCAGCGGGGCGAGGTAATTCGGATGCGTCGCGATGGCGTGCGTCTGGTATGAGGCATGTTTGTACTCTATCGGAACATTGAATCCGGGGTGTGAGTTCGCGACCGGAACCATGAAAAAACCCGGCTCCCGCGAGGGGAACCGGGTCGAGGAGAAACCGTTGTTGGGTGGGCTCCCAGGGTTACTTCTTCGGATCGGTGTGCTCGAAGATCGCCTGCGTACGGAGCACCACGCCACCCTGCGAGATCATGTGGTAACTCTGGGCGTGAACCTCGCGCCGGAAGCGCTGGACATCGAGGATGCTGGCGCAGCGACCGCCCTCGGCATCTTCCCATTCGAAAAGCATGGCCTCGTTTTCCCGGGCGAACTGGGTGAGTTCGTCGTAGGTGTCGCGGTAGAGAGCCTCGGGGAGCTGCTCGGTCTGAACCGTGGAGACATACTTCACATGGTCGCCGAATTCTTCCTCATGATCACGCTCACCGGCACACGGGAGTTCCGTGACGAGACCGCGATTGGGGAAATTCTGATCCGCGGCAGTAATGAGTTCAGTTGCGCAGACCCCCTGATGAACGAAACGCATCAGGTGCGCACCGGGCATAATCCAGCCCTCGAACTCATAATCCATATGCGTGACCGTGCGACGGTCTTTGATAGGAAAAAGTTCGGGATGGAGGGCGCGCCGGTAAAGGAGGAGGCGGTAGGCCTGCAAGCATGAAGATTTCGTGGGAGAAGTCATAGGACCTCCTGACTAATGGACTCGGTCGAGCTCGTGCTGGGGGTCGCGACGAAGCGGCATATCGCGAGCACACAGTCTAAGCGTGGGACCTTCGGATTCAACAAAAAACTTCCGAGATTCTTTCGTCTGATGCCGATATCTAGAGGTGGACCTTGCGGCAGATCTTGCGCCGGGTGTGTATTAGGACCACTAGACCTAGGAATATGGTCAAAACGATCGAATTCTATACGCAGGCGCAGCCAGTACGGTTCGAGGAGAGCAGTGGCCAAAGATAAGTTCGTGCAAACCCTAAGCGGCAGACTTGAGCAATGCGTTGGCTTGCCCCGTCGGGCGAGGCACGCCGCGCTGTGCGCCGCCTTGCGGGCTATGGGACGATCTGAGGCCCCAATGGTGTTGGATCACGCCCTCTCGACCCTCGCGAGCGATGGCAGGGAGTCCGATCTCGGCGCGGCGATCCTGACCGGCTGGAAGCACTACTCGCTGGATGAAAAGGCGAGTGTCTGTCTCGGTATGGGTGACCGGTTCCTGGTCACGGTCTTGGGGCTTGATTCGGGCGTCGCCTCACCGATCGCGGCGGACTGTCTCGGGCACCCAGAACTGGCTGGTGTCATCGTTGGGAATGACCCATTCAAGGAGTCGGATTTCGTCGCCCTGGGAATCGGTTTCGGTCATGCTCAGGCTGGCGACGGGGAACGGTGGCGTCGTGCCCTTGCTCGCACGACGCTGGTCTGTCAACAAGATTCGGAGGGGCTTCCGAACTCGGTTCATGCTGTTCTGGATCGCGAACTGGTCGCTTGGGCGGGTCACTATGCCGAGCACCGGGACGCGAGCGTGCTTCGTGCGGTCCTCGCGGCGACACGCCGATGCGGCCCTCGGCTTCACGCATGGTTGCTTCGCGGGCCTCTTGAAGAGCATCTGCCGCTGAGAGCGGCGGCGGCGAAGGCCGAACTCACCATCGTGGCAGGGCTGGCCCTGGCTTGGTTGGCCTGGCCTTGTCTGGTGCCTGCCTCGAGACGGGTGATCGAGCGCGTGGTATCGACCGATGATGCCGAGCTGTTCAACGCGATGCTCGAACCTTGGGCGCTGCTCCGGTCGAGGCGACGGGGGGACCGGCTGCGTACGGTGCTGTCGGACCAGCAATTTTCCCGCCTCGCAAACAAAGCGGGGCTTTCTGAACACGCCAAGCGGGGGCTGCCGGTCATCGCCTCTGAACTTGGGACCGGTGCGGTCGCCGCGCTTGCCCAGACCGGTTTGGTTGCCTCGCGTGATGCTCAAGCCCGGCTCGGGTTGGTCCATGCCATCGCGGGCGCGAGCGCTGGTGAGGAGGCCGATCTCACCTTGCAGGACCTCGGCTTTGATCCGCAGCCAACCGTCTCGATTGCAGCGATCGGTGCCATGGGACGCATCCGAAGCAGGCATCGGCGTATCGCCAGCAGCGAAGCGATTGAAACGCTGACTCGCTGTCAGCACGAACGAGGGCGAGCGAAGGCGCAGCGTGCACTCGAACGGTTCGACCCGTTGTCCGGGGTTCGTTCCGAGGCATCGCGATGGCATTGTCCGGTCGCCGCGAAGTGGCTGTCGGTGCGTTCGCCGGACACGCTCGAGGATCTTCTTCGCGGGGCGTTGCGAGTTCCTGACCAGTGCCAGGGCGCCATGGGGTTGATCGATCGACTGAGTTTGGTCTCACGCTTCGGCGCGCAACTCTGCGCGATCGCCTCCGGGGCATCTGATCCGCGCTGTCGTGCCAGTGCCACACGCCTGCTCGGAGAATCAGGTGACGATGTCGAAGGTGCCGAGCGGGCGTTCCGTACACTCGCGGAACTGCTCGGAGACTCAGACCACCGGGTTCGGGCCAACGCGATCGAAGCGATCTCGCGTTTGCGAGGCGCATCCATCCGCCTCGATCGGTTCGCGTCTGATCCGGTTGCTCGTGTTCGTGCGAACGCCATCCGCCACGCCTGCTCCTTGCTCGAAGCCAAGCAGCAGAGCGAGTCGTCTGAGTTTGGCATGATGCACCTCGACGCGATGCTGCGCGATGACCGCAGCGGGCATCGGCTCAGCGCGGTCTGGGTCACTTCTGTGGTTCGCCCCGTAGAACTGGCTGGCCCGATCGCGCAGATGGCGCGGGAGGATGCCGACCCGACCGTGCGATCCCGAGCCAGGCGCTGCGCCATGAGATTGCTTTCTGCCATGGAACCCCAGCGACAGGAGGTCGGCGTTGCCTGAGGCGATGGGGCCCATTCTTATCATGGCGAGTCGGCTCGGTCCGCCTCGCTTGTTTGAAGGCGAAGCGGAGGCCGGATCAGGCGTGCCGGGTTGGTTTCTAGTGCTCGGATCGGCGCTGGGTCTGCTGGTCCTGTTACTCGTGATGCGTGAGATTCGCCGGCGCACCGTCGGCGCTGAACGGCTCGCGTTCCGTTTGCTGGCACGCCGGTTCGGGCTTCGAAGGGCCGAGCGCAAGGCTGTTGTGCGCCTGGCCCAACGCGAGGGCGTGGAGGCGGTCGGCCTGCTGATCTGTGAATCCGCGTTCGTGCGGGCGACCGCTGGCCGGTCCGAAGCGAAATCTGCGATCGTTGAATCGAAACCGATCTTGTTGACCAGCGCCGAGGTCAGCGAACTGGGACGAGTCGCCGAGCGCTTATTCGGCTTTGGTGCTATGGATCGTCTTGAGCAGCACGCGACCCGTACCGAGGAGGAGCATCGCCATGACGATGATGAACAATCGCCCCGATGGGTCGCCTGAATACTCCGGCACGCCAGCGGATCGACGCACCGGCCGTCGCATCGCCACATCAAGGCTGATCCCGGTGGTTCTGCTGGCTGGTGACCGGACGCTTGGTCCGGCGGTGTCGATGCGCTGCGTGAACATCTCTGACGGCGGGATGCGCCTCGAAGGGCCGGCCCCTCTCGTGCGCGGAGCCCGTGCGGCGATCGAACTGAAATCCACGCGGAACCACCGTCGGGCGTTGGTCGGGATCGAGGTGGTGTACAGCCACATTAATCATCGCGGCGACTGCGATGCCGGCGTGCGATTCGTGAAGTTGCCGGTGAGCACGGTGCGTGAGAACTTCCTCGACGATCGCGGCAGATTGCGGAGCCTCTCCTCCGAGCAAGCGGAAACCGATGAGCCCGAGTGATCGCCATGTCATCCTGATGGGCCTGCGCGGGAGCGGGAAGAGCACGATCGGTCGATTACTTGCCGCGCTCATGGATCGCGAGTTCGTCGATCTCGATGATCGGACGCTCGCGGTGTTCAGGGATCGGGGCGAGGCCGAGACGATCGCACAGGTCTTCGAGCGATACGGCGAGACGCGGTTCCGGGAGGCAGAGGCGTCGGCCTTGCGGGAGGCGCTGTGCGACCACCCCTCCGGGAGGGTCGTGCTGGCACTCGGCGGCGGGAGCCCGACCGCGCCAGGAGCCGCGGACCTGCTGAGCGACAGCGGTGGGGCGCTCATTTACCTGCGCATGCAGCCGAGGGTGCTCGTGGCTCGGCTGTCGGGCGAGATCGACAGCAGACGCCCGGCGCTCACGGAGCAGGGCGATGCGATCACGGAGATCGAGCAGGTTTTTCACCAGCGAGACGGCCTGTACACCTCACTCGCCGACCTCGTGTTCGAGGATGACCTCAGCGTAGAAGAAACCGCCGCGGAGTTGGTGCGACGGTTGAAAGAATTGGACTGCGGGGGTGGTCAGGCGGCGCGGGAGTATTGACCGCTGGAGAGTTGGTTCAGCAGTCGTTGCTCATCGCCGGGTTGGCAGAAGTTCTTGAACACGCAGGCCATGCGGAACGGCCCACCCTGATCAAGATCGTCCTGCTCGGTCCAGACGACGGTCGCCATCGCGAAGATCGCTCGGCGATCTTTGTCCTGAGTATGGTGGAAGGTAGGACCGGGCAACTGGATGCGCACGGCGATGCGGGTGCCGGGCTCGATCAGTTCGTCCAGTTCGAATCGCATCCCGCCTAACGAGATGTCGTAGGCGTGCCCGTGCGAGCGGAAATGGTCGCTTTCAAGCTCGCGGACCGCGACCTCGGTGTACATCGAGGGCAACTGGTACCGGGTATGGATGCGGCGATTCTGCGCGTTCAAAGTCGATCGGAGCATGGCACGCCTCCCTGCGTGAAACTCACCGTTTTCGGACGGTGGATAACACCTTCATCGGTCGGGGAGACCGACCGGTTGAGTTTGGAGGCAGTCTCGGGGCTATATTTTCAGGGATTTTGCTCAGCAGGCGCCATCGGCCGGGGAGGAATCCGCCTCAGCAAAGACCTGGAAAGCGATCCGGGAGATCTTGACGCCCATCTCCTGCTCCAGGCGTGCAACATCTTCAGCAGGGATACGGTCGAGGATCTGGCGCCCGATGGGCTCGGGGACATCGAGAAGACGCCCGTCGGGAGTGATCACATGCAGGTGCTCCTCGAGATCCGCGTCGTACCGAGCTGCGGCGGCACAGCCGGTAGGTGGCACGATCTTCTGGCACAGCCCTGCCGAGCAGAGGGCTTCGAGGGTGTTGTAGACGGTGGCCAGACTGAGCGTGCAGGAGTCCTCGCCCGAGTTCACCAAGGCGTGGAGTTCCTCTGCCGTCGGGTGGGAGCGACAGGATTCAAGGGCGCAGTACACCCGGGCCCGCTGTCGAGTGCAGCGGAGGTCGTTGTCGGCGAATAAACGCCTGGCTTTTTCCTCGGGTGATATGGGATAAGACACAACTGCTCCGGGATCGTCTGAACTCTAGAGAGTATTGGCAGGAAAAACCCGAAGATCGAGCATTTTCAGGGTTCCAGCGAAAATTGGGGCGTGTCGTGCTCCATGCCCGGCGCGAGGCGAGCGGGGTCAGGCCGACTCTGCGGTATCCGCCTTCGAGGCTTCGCCGTCGGTGGCGGTCGTATCAAAGACCATCTTGAAGTGTTCAATTCCCGCTTCGGTGAAGGGTTCTCCGCTCTGGACCCAACCCAAACTGGCGTAGAACTGGGCCGCGTCAGCGCGGGCGTGGCAGTAAAGCTTGGTCAGGCCGAGTTCGCCCAGAGCCCGGCGTTCGAGTTCGATGACCAGACGGCGCCCAATGCCTTCGCGTTGACGCTGAGGATCGACGGCCATCTGCATGAGTTTGCCGCTGTTGGGCTCGTCGTCGGGGTAGTGGGGCAGCAGAAGCGTGCAGCCGATGACCCGCTTGCCCTTCGGGTGGTCCACCACGGCCACGAAATGCTCGAATCGGTCCTCAAAACCAGGGAATTCTTCTTCGAGCATCTGCATGGTGTAGTCGATCGGGTCGAGCAGCACGCTCTGACGCAAAGCGACTTCCTGCTCGTAGAGCGGATGCTGTCGATCGATGCGCAGGTATTCGATCACGGTTCGACCTCCGAGGGGACCTGCCCATGATAGCGTTTACTTACAACGGCTGTGGAGGTGAACCGGGCGGGATTCTCGGGCCTTGCGCCTCGGGTACAGTCCGCATCATGGGCGAATCGGTTTCTGTGCTCTGCGAATCCTGCGGCTACGACCTGACCGGATCCACCCCGGAAGGGGTTTGTGGCGAATGCGGCGAGCCGGTGGCCGCGAGTTTGCCTGGGTGCCGCACCGGCTCGCCATGGCAGATCGGCGGCGGGCCCGTGTCGTTGGCGCGAACGATTCTCGCGGTGTTGACCGAGCCACGGTCAATCTGGGCAAGGCTGCAGATGGTGATGCCGGGTTCGTTCGGGCTGCTGGTGGCGAACGCTGCGCTGGCGGGGATCGTATACGGGGTGAGCGTGAACGCTCTGGTCGCGATGCCGCCGTTCGCCATCGGGGTTTGCGTTCTGTCTCTCGTGGAGTACTTCGGGTTGAGGTTTTTCGGCAAGCGCCACGGCTGGCGGGTCAGTCCGGCGGTGGCCATGACGGTGGTCGGGCACGCGGGGGTGGCGTGGCTGGTGGCGGGGTGTCTCGCGGGGATCGGCTTCTGGCTCGGCGGGGCGTTTTCTGGAGGGATCGAGGTGCCGTCGTTCCTGCGGATGCTCGCGGGGCGCGGGATGATTGAGTGGGAGCATCTGCTGCCCGTCGTCGGGTTTTTGGCTGGGATGCTGGTGTTCGAGGTGCTGGTTTACATCGGCGTGCGCCGATGTCGTTTCGCAAACCCGCCGACCGCGACTCTTTGAACGGATACCATGGCGTTATGCACAGTCGTCGTCCAACGCGTCAGGTTGTTCTTGGGGATGAGCGGGTCGGTTTCGTGCGCATCGGAGGCGGCAAGCCGACCGAGCGGCACCCGGATGCCACGCCGGAATCCGCTCCCGAATTGGGCGGACCCGCCCCGGTCAGCGTGCAGACCATGACCGCGGGGTACACCCACGATGTCGAGGGGTGCGTGGCGGAGATCAACCGCCTGGCGGCGGCTGGGGCGGATATCGTCCGGGTCGCGGTGCCTGAGCGCAAGGACACTGAGGCACTCAAGGAGATTCTGCCCCGGGTGACGGTGCCGATCGTGGCGGATGTGCATTTCCACTTCAAGCGGGCGCTGGAGGCGGTTGAGGCGGGGGTCCACAAGATCCGTCTCAATCCAGGCAACATCACCGAGCGGGATCAGGTGAACGAGGTGATCGATGCCTGCAAGAGCGCGGGCATCCCGATCCGTGTGGGCGTGAACGAGGGCTCGATCATCGAGCGCAAGGACAAGCAACGGCGCATGGTCGAACTGGGCAAGTTCTTTGCCGATCGCGGCATGGGGAAGCGGGCGCACCTGCTGAGCATCATCATCGCGAAACTCGAGGAGTACCTCGACATCTTCTACGAACGCGATTTTCACGATGTGACCATCAGCGCGAAGTCGATGGACGCGGCGTTCGTGACGACCGTGTATCGCGAGATCAGCGATCGGTTCGATCATCCGCTGCATCTCGGTGTGACGCACGCCGGGCCGAAGGAGACGGGAACGATCCGCTCGATCGCGGCTCTCTCGGGGCTTCTCACGCAGGGCATCGGGGACACGCTGCGCATCAGTTATGCGAACGACCCGATCTACGAGGTCGAAGACGGGCTGGAACTGCTCTACTCGCTCGGGTTGCGCGAGCGCAAGGGGGCGGACCTGATCGCCTGCCCGACTTGTGGGCGGATCCAGGTGGACCTGTTCACGCTGGTCCAGGATGTGCGACAGAAACTGCGCACGGAGATCCGCGTCCCGATGAAGGTTGCCGTGATGGGCTGCGTCGTCAACGGTCCGGGCGAGGCCGAGGGAGCGGATGTCGCGGTCTTCGCGGGCAACAAGCGCGGCATCATCTATGTGCAGGGCCAGCGCGTCGCGAATATTCCCGAAGAGGAGATCCTCGATCGGCTGCTGGCCGAGTGCGTCGCGTTCCAGGAGAAGGTCGAGAAGGGTGAAGCCAAACTCGGCGACAAAGTCGTGGACATCGTGCCCCCGGATCCGATCGGCGAACTCGGCAGCGGCATGGAGAAAATCGCGGCGGGTGATGTCGAGACCATCGGGCGCCCGACGAACCTGACCGTCGGCGAGACGCGCTGAGCATGCAGCCGCTGCGCGTCGTGTGGTCGAGCGATCACGAATTGGTGGTCGAGAAGCCCGCGGGTCTTCCGTCGGAGGCGACCTATCGCAAAGACGGGAACTCCGCGCAGGAGTTGGTGCGGGAAGGGGCGTTCGCTTCCGATGGTCTCAGTGATATGGCGCGATCCAGGCTCGGCGATGCGGTTCTGCCGCACCGGATCGACGCGATCACCGAAGGGCTGCTGGTCCTCGCGCTGAGCAAGGAGGCGGCGGGGTGGCACGGCAAAGACATCACTGCACGCCGGTGGCGGAAGCTGTATGTCGCGGCGTTGCCCCGCATCGATGATTTCGAGCGACTACTCGGTGTGCAGAAGGCCTACCTCGTACGGAAGGGGCGTCGAGCCGAGCGGGTTCGAGCCGGAGGGAAACCCGCGTTTCTCGATGTCCTGGCGATCGATCCCAGCACCACAGAACGCGACACCATGCATGCGCTGATCGATCTGAAGACCGGGCGCTATCACCAGATCCGCGTGATGATGGAGGGGTTGGGCGTTCCGCTGATCGGAGATCGGTTCTACAACGGACGCGACGGTATGATGCTGCTGAAACATGTGCTGGTCGGGTTCCGGCCATGCGGCAGCAACCAATTGAAGGTACTTGAGGCCACCGACGGACTCGCTGAGCGCGGGGTGTCTCCATCGCTTATCGAGCGTGTGATCAAAGTTCTTGATGAACTCGACGGCACGCCCGTGCCCGCCGATTCAGCGACCGACTGAGAACGCACTGGCAATAAACCGGCCATCTTCCCGTGCGAAGTCTTCGGGCAACGCTGGAAGGTCGAGCCACTTGACCGGGCGCTTGCCAGCGCCTGTCAGGATGGTCGTGCGGAACCGGTGCGGATCGCAGAGTTGGGTGCAGTTGGTCGAGGCGAGGATGGTGCCCCCCGGGGCGAGCGCGTGGCAGGATTCTTCAACGAGCGCGGGGTAGTCTCGCTCGGCTTTCCATGCCGCGATGCCTTTTCGTTTGTTTGCGGAAGCGAAGGTGGGGGGGTCGAGGATGATCAGGTCGAAGCGGAGGTTCTTGCGCCGAGCGAGCGCGAGGAACGAGCGGGTGTCGAAGCGAGTGAAGTAGTGGCGGTCGGCGTCGATCGCGTTGATGGAGTAGTTTTCTTTGCCCCAATCGAGGTAGCGTGACGAGACATCGATGTTGGTGGTTTCGACGGTTTCGTTCGCGCTCGCCGCGGCTGCTCCGAACGCACAGGTGTAGGCGAAGGTGTTGAGCACCTTGGGGCCTCGCCCCTTCGCTCGAACGAAGCGGGCGCACCACTCACGAACCCACTCCCGGTTTTCGCGTTGATCGAGGAAAATTCCGGTGGAGAAGCCGTCGTAGAGGCGGACCCGGATGCGGAGTCCGTTCTCAGTCAGGTCGAGGTGCTCCGGGAGTTCGGTTCCCGCGGCGGGTGTGGGGGTGGTCAGCACATCGGGTCCGTCGCCGCCGAGGCGTGAGCGGTCGCGCACGAACGGTTTGGCATACACCGCTTCGACACCGATCGGCCTGAGCGCTTCCAACACCGCGCACGCGGCTTCCTGGCGGGCACCCGGGCGGCTATAGCGTTCGGCCGCGGTTTCTTCGTAGGTGATCATCACCGCGCCGGGACCGTAGCGGTCGATGAACAGGCCATCGAGACCGTCGGCACGCCCGCCAAAGACTCGCCAGCATTCGACATTCGGGTTCGTTGACAGCGTCGGGCGGTGGCGCAGGGCCTTGCGGACCAGGTCGCCAAGACGCGAGAGGTCGCTGCTCAAGACGATCCCTCCGTGTCGCGGCGCACGAGCAGTCGGGGTTCGGTCATGTCTTCGGCGGTGTAGAGCGGGCCTTCTCGCCCGATGCCGGAGTCCTTCACGCCGCCGTAGGGCATGGGGTCGGTGCGGAAGGTGGGGACATCGCCCGCGATGACGGCACCGACTTCGAGGTGCGAGAACGCGCGGTTGATCTCCTGTTCGTCACCGGAGTAGATGCCCGCCTGGAGGCCGTAGCGGGATCGGTTGGTGATGTTGATCGCCTCGTCGAAGTTCTCGGCGCGGATCAGGTACGCCACGGGGCCGAAGACCTCGTTCTGCGCCAGTTTGCAGGAGCCGGGGATCTGTTCGAGCAGGGTCGGCATGATGGTGTTGCCCTCGCGGTCTCCTCCGATGAGTTTGGTCGCGCCGCCTTCCACGGCTTCGCTGATCCACGATTCCACCCGATCGGCGGCATCGCGGTCGATGAGCGGGCCGATGAAGGTGTCGGGGTTCATGGGGTCGCCAGCCTTGAGCTGTTTGATTTCCTTGAGGATCAGATCCCGCATCGGCTCGTAGGCCTCGCCGATCACGACGATCCTCTGGACACTGATGCAGGATTGCCCGGCGTAGCCGTACGCTGCGGAGGCGATGCGTTTGGCGGCGTCCTGTCGGGTTTGCTGGTCGGTGGAGTCGGAGATGATGACCGCCGCGTCACCGCCGAGTTCAAGGGCGACCCGCATTTTGGCGGCGCTCGCTTTGAGCTTCCAGCCGACCTCGTCGGAGCCGGTAAAGGAGAGGAGCCGGAAGCGTTCATCGGTGGAAAGCGGTCCGGCGTCGCTGGAGTTGCAGGGCAGGACGGAGATGCCCGCCGGGTGCCAGCCCGCTTCGAGTGCGATGGATCCGAGGATGAGTCCGCTGAGCGGCGTCTTGGACGCGGGCTTGAGCACGAACGGGCAACCGCAGGCGATCGCCGGGCCGATCTTGTGTGCGACGAGATTGAGGGGGAAGTTGAACGGGGTGATCAGGGAGCAGAGGCCGATCGGGAGGCGGCGGAGGATGCCGTGTATGGCCGGGCTTTCGCTCTTGGGGGTCACGCGGATGTTGCGGTCCGCGTGGTGCCCTGCGCCCGTGAATTCTTCGCGTGCTACTCGCGCCGATTCTCGCAGCGTCGCGATGCAGCGGTTGGTTTCGACGGTCGCGGCCTGGATCGGCTTGCCCGCTTCGAGCGCGAGCGATCGCGCGATCTCTTCCTTGCGTTTGAGAACGATCCCGGCCATGGTGTCGAGGATCTCGGCTCGGCGACCGAGGGGGATTGAGGCGCATGCGAACTCGGCTTGTTTGCCGAGCGCGATCGCACGCTCGATCTCGCTCGGACCCGCGAGCGGCACCTCGGCGATGGGGTCGCCGGTGAACTTGTCGGTTACGGTCAGGGTGCGGGAAGTCCGGACGGAATCACCGGCCAGAATGAACTCGCCCGGGTGTTCTTGTGCGATCGCCATGCCTGTCTCCGGTGTGCGTGGTCTCGGAGGGGCACTATATGCATTGGCGGAGGCTTAGTCCTGATCCATCTGGATCGTGCGCTGCTTGCCGTCGGGCTGGAGGAGCGTGACGGTTCGCTGCGTGGTGTCGATGGAATGCACGGTCCAGCCCGGGGCAAACTCATCACCCGCGGCATAGAAGGAGCCGTCGATCAACGCTCGAACAGTTCCATCGCGACCCCGCAGAATCGCCGTCACCACACACGGGGTAGGAAGATTGATTTTGGGTTCCGGAGCAGGGGGGGTTGGTGTGGGCTCTGGTTCGACCGTGGGTTTGTCAGGCTTGTTCGCGCGGCGCTCGGGGTAGTAGAGCGGGTTGGGGATCGGCAGCTGTGCGATCGTCGCTGATCGTGTGCCGAGGGCCTCGGGGCGAGGGCGCTCGGGGAGCGGGCGAAGGTCGGTTGGTCTGTCGGAATCCAATGGGTCGCTTGCGCGGGCGATTTGGGGTCCCGAACTGTTCAGGGTGATCCCCAGTGCCAGCGTGAGCACCGGTGCCGTCAGAAATCCGAGCACCGTCAGCCGGTTCGATGAGGAACTGTGAATCGCACGGTTGCGTCGCATCTCAGTCCTTCCCGTCTTGGTTGTCGACGAGGTCAGATCCCTGGGGGATTGCGAAGCTGTAGTGGTCGCACTCAAGGCGCATCTTTACACGCTTGTCGGCGGAACCAGACAGCGGCGAGATTTTCATGCTTCGTACTGAGACGAACCCCGCCTTCCGGGTGAGTTCATCGAGCATCGCGACGACATGGTCGAGTGTCCCGACCGCGTCGATCCGAACGGAGGCCGCGAAGTCCGGCTTGAGCAGGTCCTTGTCCTTCTTTCCTCGGGATGTGGAGACCTTGATCACGCTCGGGTCGAAGCGGTCGATCTCGATATCCCATTTCGAAGCGAGTTCGTGGTAGACCTGATGCAGGGCCAACTCGTCGTTTGCGCCTTCCGAGCGGGTTTGGATGGCTCGCTCATACTCGTTCGCGCGTTCCAGCACGCGAGCATTGGCCTGTTTGCTCAGTTCCTGCTTGGCACTCGTCGCGACTCTCGCTTGCAGGGAGTTGAGTTCACGCTCGTTGCTTGCTCGCTCTTTCTCAAGCGGGGCGATCACGAAGGAGCAGGCGGCAAAGATGATGCCGCAGACCACAATCGCGTGCGCGATCGTCTGGCGCGTGGATGATCCGGTACTCATGGTGAGACCTCCGGGTTCGCAGAGGCGATCATGTCCGGGGTGAGAAGGATCCGAGGAGGGGTGGATGTGAGTGTGATCGATGCGGAAAGGTACTGTGTGGGTTTCTCGTCGAGCGTGGCGAGTTCGGTGCCATCGAGGCGGACGGACTCCACCAATGGCGATTCCCGCAACCGATCCACCAAATCACGGATTTGTCCCGCGGCATCCGGACCGGGATTTCGCAGGTAGCCACGAAGATGGCAGGTGGAGTTGTCGTGTCCGCCGTTGATGTCAAGGTCAGTCAGGATGACTTCGTCAGCGGTGAGCAGGCAGATCTCGCGAATCGCCGAGGCGACATCGGTTTCGGGGCCGACGAACCGGTCGATGGACTGGATCGTCTGGCGCACTGCCGCGACCGAGGTCGCGCTCTGTGTGTCTTTGGGATTGGCGTCTGGGTCGCTCTGTGCGGAAGCGAGTCGCGTGAGTTGTGGTTCGATGGCGTTCGTTTGATCCATGATCCACGAGCCGTACGCCGCACCGATCGCCGCCGCGGCGACGGCACCGGAGTAGAGCGCGATCCGTGATGAACGCAGCGAGGCGCGGCTGGAATTGTCTTGCGGGCGCAAGGTGAGTTGCAAGCCCGAATTCATGGCTTCGATCGCGAACGCAATATCCGTGCAGTCCGTGAGTGAGCGGGAATCGTCGGCACGACACGGCAGTTCGAGCTCTCGATGAAAGGCTTCAGCGAGTCGATGGATCGAGGCCCCGCTGCCTTGCAGGAGAATGCCAGGTTCAAACTCGAGCCCGGACAGGCCGAAACGGATCGACTGTCGGATTTCCACGAGCATGCGCTGCAGCACCGGCTGGATCGCGGGCAGGATGTCCGAAGCGGTGAACTCCTGGTTGCCGACGGTGACGGTTTGTCCGTGGGTGGGGAGTCCGGCGGTGAAAAGGAGTTCTTCGCCGAGTTGAATGGCCTCTTGCTGTGGAAGATTGGAAGCACTCGCCAGCGCCTTGATGAGGCGATCCGTGCCCGCATCCACCAGGCGGACCAACAGGAGTTGACGCTTGTAGGCCGCGGCGATGACGGACCGGCTCTGGCCAAAGTGCACGACCACGATCGGGCGATCAGACTTGCTCTGCGCGAGCGCGGTATCCACTGCCGAGGCGATCATGGGTGCCTCGAGCGGAACCAGATTGACCGTGGATGAACCCGGTGCGAGTGAGCGGATCTGTTCAACGCTCTGGGCGGAGTCTGCCGCGATGAGCAGGTGTTTGCGACGCGGCGAGCCGCCTCGGTCGATCAGCCACGGCTGGATGCACCATGGGTTCAGTTCAAGATCGAGTGACGAACGCTCGGCGAGCGCGAGGTGGGCCGCCGAAGTGGCGTCTTTGATCGTGCTTGGACAGGAGTACAGGTCGCAGCTCAATGTCGGCGACTGGTAGAAAATGGTCGCCGGACCATTTGTCTTCCAGTCTCCGATCATGGATCCGATCCGATCGGCGATCCCGTCCGACTGACCCTCATACCACGCGTTCAGGTCTTCCCGGGAGATGACCTGACTCGTGATGGTCCGGTTGCGACGAGTGCCTGTGCAGACGCTCAATCGCGACGGGGATACCTCGATGTAGGTCGGTGTTGAACCCACGCTGTTAAACTCCACTTCGTTTCAAGGCAATTATCGGAGAGGGTCTTCGCTTACTTTGGGGTAATCCTCCGCTTGGTCCTATTCGATGCGTATCCGGACCGCCCGGGTCGCCTGACCCCAGCGTGCCTCGATGTCCACTTCCATCGGTGGGTATTCTGCGTCCGATTCGATCGTGACCCGATGCCCGCCGGGTAATTCCGTTTCCCCGATCGGGATCGGGCGACCGGAACTGAGTTCTCCGATGACCACCGCGGTCGCGGCTTCGACGCCGAGGGCCGCCCGGACAGCATCAACGCGGTACGCCGCGAGGTGCTGATCTTCACCACCTGCCGAGACGCTCCCGATGATCAGGAAATTGAGGGCTGCGATCACCGAAACCGCGCCCGCGAGAGCCGCCGCCCGTCGATTGTTCGTGCGATGCTTCACGCGTCGCCCCCGATCGAGTTTCGAAGCAAGATCCGGGTGGAGACCGGTGCGGCATTCTCGAGCACCAGTTCAATCCTGAGCATGCGCACTTCGTCGAGAGAGCCAATGGAGCCCCAATCGAGTTCTTGCTCATCCGGGGCACCGTCCGCGAACAGCGTGAAGCCGCCGGTGATATCGCGGAGAAGCGTCGCCTGCGGCTGGCCCGGTCTCGTGAGCAGCAGGTCCCCATCGAGGAACTCGATCTCGAGACCGGAAGCGAACTCCAACCGTGTTTCGCTGGCCTCGGCCAGGGCGCTGCCCGACGATTCGTCGATGATCGCATCACGCACGCTGGGAATGATCTGGCCGAACGCGATGTCCACGGCATCCGTCTGACGCCGTGATTCCGCGGCGATGGCGTACCCGTCCGCGGCGCTGAGCAGCACGCTCGAAAACACGCCCGCGACGGTTCCGATGATCACCATGACGGCGATCGTCTCGATCAGCGTGAATGCTCGTTGCGGGTGAGTCATAGCGTCGGATCCGTGACGAGCAGTTCGAAGGGGACTTGCCTCGCCGCGGCTGATGCGCTGCGGTAGGAAACGGTGACGGTGATGAGTCGGTAGATGTCCTGGTTCGGATCCCCTGTGGCGATCCCCGCGAGTGCGATCAGCGGACCGATCGTGATCTCGGCATCCAGGCCGAGCGCTTCGTATTCGAGCATCTCGGACGCAAGGCGATCCATCAGGCCGGTGTCTGGAGCCTCGAGATACGCCGCGGGGTCGGCCAGCGCATCCATTCCCAGAGCCGGATCGTTGCTAGCGACATCGGCGAGGATCTGCTCGCAGAGGAGATTACCCAACCACGATGCCCGGCTCGCCATGATCGATTCGGTCCGCGCGACCGTTGCGTCGTGCATCATGGCCAGTGTTGCTGGGACCGCAACGCTCAGGATCACGAGCGTGAGAACGCATTCGATCAGTGTGAAGGCGCGGCGATTCATCGGCTCACCATCCCGGTGTACGGCGCGACGGTCAGTTGGGGGCCATCGACAATCTGGATCACGAACTCGTTCGTCAAAGCAACGGGCGATTCGCCGTCGGCTTGTCGCTGTTGGGGCGTGCCGTCAAAGTCGAACCAGAGTGTCGTGGACCCGAGGGAGACCGGCGCGTCCACCGGCCCGGCGAGTTCGATGGCCGCCCCGGGAAAGGCGTTCGCTCTCGAGATGTAGTCCGTCCCCGTACCGGCACGGGTGACGGGCTCGACTCCGGTCGAATCGGTTTGAAGGCTGATCATGGAGATACGCTGTTCGGTGAGGTCGAACTCCAGACCCGAGGGGATGCCCGTCGAGATGGCACGAGAGCGGCTGAGCATCACGAGACGCTCGCATTCGTTGAGCAGACCCGAACGCTGGGCGCCATCAAGACGCCCGAGCGCCGGGATGGCCGTGGCGCTCAGGATCGAGAGCAGGACCATCACGATCAGCAGTTCCGTCAGCGTGAAGCCACGCTGGGTTGAGTTCCGCTTCTGGTTGCACGCGTTCGTGAGCATCATCGGTGTGCGCACCCGACCGCGAAACACCCACTTTGGGTCACACGGCCGATGGCGCTCTCTTGCTCGGTAAGGTTCGATCAGAGTTCGTTCGCGGTGAACGGATCGCCGTCGGTGTCTTCGACACGGGTCTCGTCGTCTGTGTTGGCGAAGAAGACGGCGACGGGCGGATCCGCGTCGTTGTCCACGTAGTAACGCCAGCCTGAGGCGGTGTTCGAGACTTCGCGATCCTCGGCCTCTTCGTCATCAGCTTCGATGACGGTGGTGAGACCGTTGTACGGGTTCGCCGGGATGCCCTCGGAGAGCACGGTGCCGACGGTCGTCAGTTCTTCCAGCGTTGGGTAGCGGCCTTCGCCGTCCACGCTGGTGTTCGCAAAGAAATTCGCGATCGCGGTGCGGACACCCCCGAGGGAGCCCTGGATCGCGGAAGTCTTCGCACGCTCGGCGTAATCGAAGTACTTCGGCAGCGCCACCCCGGAGAGGATCGCGAGCACGACGAGGACCGCGATCAACTCGATCAGAGTAAATGCACGACGGAACGATTGGGTCGAAGTGGAATGGATCATAGGACTGACAACCTCCTCTAAGTCTTTTCTCCGGTCGACCAGGACCCCAATGGATCTTCGGACCGTTGAATCTTGTTCTGGATAGGAATTGAGAGTTTCATGATGGAATTCAGCCAAGAACGGTGACCATGTCCCACATGGGGAGGAAGATCGCGAGGGCGATCATCAGCACCACGCCGGTCAGAACCGCGATCAGCACCGGTTCCAGCACGGTGGAGAGCGTCTTCGCACGGTGTCGGGTCTCGCGCGAGTAATGTTTGGTGAGGATCTCGCACATCCGCGGGATATCCCCAGCCTCCTCGCCTGCGGTCAGCAACTGCTTCGCGAACCCGGTGAGGTAGGTGCATTCCGGAAGGCTCTCGCGCAGGCGACCGCCGCGCCGGACCTGATCGGCCAGACGACGCGAATCGGCTTCCAGCAACGGACGGCCGGTGGCCTTGCCGGCCATCGTGATACTCTCGATCAGGCCGACACCCGAACGCATCGCGATCCCGAACACGCCGGAGAACCTCGAGAGGGCCAGCCCGGTCAGGACTTCGTGCAGGACGGGGATCCGGTGCATCAGCGAATCGATCATGGCTCGCGAACGGGGTCGGGACCACGCGGTGCGGAGCGCGTAGATCGCCCCGATCAGTCCGACCCCGTAAAAATACCAGTAAGCCTTGATCGATTGCCCGAGGTTCATCAGGATGACTGTGAGCATGGGCAGTTCGATGCCTCTGGCGGCAAACATCGTCGCGAACTTCGGCACGACAAAGGTCACCAGAAAGAGGGTGGCGATCGACAAGGTGATGACAACGGTCGCCGGGTAGAGCGTGGCGCCGCGGATGAGCCGGCGCATCTCGCCCTGTTCATCAACGATCTCCGCGAGGTGACCGAGCACGGTCGTCATGTTGCCCGAAGTCTCCGCGGCGCGGATGGTCTCGATGTATACCGTCCCGAAGGTGCGTCTGTACTTCTCCAGCCCATCGGTGATCGACCGTCCCGACTCCACCTCTCGCGCGAGGTGCGCCGAGATTTCCTGGATCATCGGGTTCGTCGCCTGCTCGGCGATCGATCGGAAGGCCGTCACGATCGGGATCCTGGCATCCAGCAGCACGCTGAGTTGATAGGTGAAGTGGGCGATTTCCTCGTAAGCAACCTTCTTGCCACGCCCGCCCCGCGCAACGGATCGGCGAGCCTCACGCAGTTTGGTCGGGGTCATCCCGTCCGACGCGAGACGCTGCATCGCGTCATGACGCGTCGGGGCGCTCAGCGTCCCGCGATGGGGACGCCCCTCACGATCGACCGCGGTGTACTCGAAGGAGATCGCGCTCATGCCGCGGCCCTCTGTGACTCACAGTCCACCTGCGTCTGCGCGATCATCGCCACCCGGGCGACCTCATCGAGTGTGGTCTGTCCGAGTTTCGCCTTTCGGAGGCCATCGCGCCACATCGGACCGAAGCAGCCCGCCTCCGGGCGGAGGGTGTCGTAGCAGCGTGCGGCGATCTCCACCGTGGGCGAGCCGGTCTCGACGAGTTCTGAAATCCCCGGAGTCATGCGGACCAATTCGTAGATCCCGGTCCGGCCTCGGAATCCGCTGCCCGAGCAGCGGGCACAGCCTCGGCCCTCCCGGAAGTCGTGATGCCCGGAGCCCACATCAAAGCGGCGAAGCAACTGCGGATCCGGTGTGACCTCGTGTGAGCAGTCGGTGCAGATGGTTCGCACCAGGCGTTGGGCGAGTACACCGAGAAGGCTGGAGGTAATTACAAACGGCGGGACCTCGAGATCGCGCAGTCGAGCAATCGCACCGGGCGCATCGTTCGTGTGCAGCGTGCTGAGCACCAGGTGACCGGTCAGCGAGGCTTGCATCGCGATCATGGCGGTCTCGCTGTCGCGGATCTCACCGAGCAGGACGATGTCCGGGTCTTGTCGCAGGATCGAACGGAGTGCGCCCGCGAAAGTCAGACCGATCTCCGTGTTTGTCTGGATCTGCCGGATGCCGTGCATGCGGATCTCGACCGGGTCCTCGATCGTCATGATGTTGCGATCGGGCGAATTGAGCAGTTTGAGCGCGGTGTACAGGGTGGATGTCTTGCCCGAACCGGTCGGGCCGGTCACCAGGAACATCCCGTGCGGGTGAGCGATGAGGTCCTCGATGGCATCACTGATCTGGGTGTCTACGCCGAGTTCGGTGAAACTGAGGATCTGGCCGTGTGGCCTCAAGATGCGGAGCACCACATTCTCACCATTCACGGTCGGGATCGTCGAGATACGGATCTCGTAATGTTCGCCGCGATGGCCAATACGGAATTTCCCGTCCTGGGGGCGCCGAGTCTGTGTCAGGTCGAGGTTCGCCATGACCTTCAGACGCTGGACCAGACCCTGGTGAGCAGACAGTGGGGGCCCCTGACGGTTCTGCAGCCGGCCATCGATGCGGTAGCGGAGTTGCAACTCGTGCTCGTCGGGGCTGAGGTGGATGTCCGAAGCGTCGGCGTCGATTGCATCGGCGATCACCTGGTTCACCGCGCGGACAATCGGCTCTTCTTTGGTTGTGTCGTCCAGTTCGCGGAAATCCGCGGTTCGCTTGCGCGCATCCGAGCCGCTCGATGAAAGACTGTACGACTTGGCGATCAGCGAACGCAGGGCCTGCTCTTCGCAGAGCACCGGATCGATGTCCTTCCTCAACACCTGTCGGAGTTGGTCGATGGCCTTGAGGTTGAGCGGATCGACCATGCCGACCGTGATCAGGCCGTCGCCGATGAAGAGCGGGAAGGCTGCGACCTGCTCGGCGACGGTCCGAGGCAGCAAGGAGGCGTTGTTGATGTCGATGTCGTAGCGGTCGAGGTCCACGAACGGGTATTCGCACAAGATCGCTCGTGCCATCGCGAGGTCGCGCGCCGTGATTGCCCCGGAGGTCACCAGGGCCTGCTCAACCTCGATGCCGTCTCGACGGGCGTGCACGGTGGCCTCGTCGACCACCTGTTGGCTGGTGAATCCCTCTTCAATCAGGCAGCGGATCAGGTAGTCGCTGGAGCCGAGCATCAGGCCGCCTCCTCAGTGTTCCCCGCCGCGATCGCTGCCAGCACATCTTCAACCGACTGCTGAAGGGCCGCACTCGGATCCACGAACGAACATCCCAGCGCGTATCTGGGCTCCTTGGAACTCATCCTTGTCCGCATCACCCGGACCGTCGCCTCGAATTCTGGAAGCATGCTCCCCGGATCCGCCAGCAGTTTCACGCGCAGCACGCACTGCCGAGGCAGGAAGCACGGGCTCTCCAGCCCGAGGCCGCCCTGACCGAGGTCCACAAGCGAAGCGTTGAAACTCGTGCCGATCCCGGATGATCGCCCCAGGCGGACCGTCACCGGCGATTGCTCGTCGAGCGCCACCTGCACCGGCAGCGACATCTCGTGACGCTCAAAGCGACGGACGGTCAGTCCTCCGCTCTCAACGGGGCGCTGCTGCCGATCTGGTTCGGTTGACATAAACGGGTCTCCGATTGTCCGACGCGGGTGCGTTGCCCTCGCAGCACCCAGAATCGGTCGGATTCCCCGTCGAATACACCCGGCCAGTCAAACTTGCGTGCCCTCGCATGGCAGGAAAAGAGCCCCGGTTCCCCAATCCTTACAAACGGACCACCTGAATAGGGGGTGCACTGTCCCCGGCTCAGCGATCCTTCTGCCACTCCGATCCGGCCATGATCGCCGCGGCTTCGCTTTTGCCGAGTTCCCGCGCCTTCTCTTCCGGAGTGCGGCTGAACGGTTTGGGCTCGCCGGATTCTGCGGTGTCGCGTTGCAGGTGCAGCGTCTGCGTTGGGAACGCGAATTCGACCCCGAGTTTCTTCGCCAGCCGCAGGGCGTCCAGGATGAATCGCTGGCGCTCGCGGAGCTCAGTGGACCAGTCCGGAACCCGGAAGAAGATGTACACCAGCACATCGATCGAGTGGGCACCGAGATTGTTCAAGTGGATCTCGTATGAGTCCTTGCGGGTGTACGGGTGGTTGCGGACGATCTCGCGCAGCCCCTCGCAGAACGCCTCAACCAGTTCCGGGTCGGTGTCGTAGGTCAGGTTGTAGACGGCCTTGTACCGCCGGTAGATCCGGCGCCCGTAGTTGTCCACCGTGGCGCGCACGAGCGTGGCGTTGGGGATCGTGACCAGGGAGTTGTGGAAGGTCCGCACCCGCGTCGAGCGGAAGCCGAGGTCCTCGACGGTGCCCTCGGTGTCGCCGACCACGACCCAGTCGCCCACATTGAACGGCCGATCGAGGATCACCGCGACCGAGCCGAACAGGTTCTCGATGGTGTCCTTCGCGGCGAACGCGAACGCCAGACCACCGATGCCGAGGCCCGCGACCAGCGATGTGATCGGCAGGTTGAACGACTCGGCCAGGAACACCAGCCCGAACGCCACCACGAAGATCTTCACCGCCTTGCGGATCAGGGGGACGAGCAGGTCGTCGAACTTCGTTGTCGTTTTCCCGGCCTTGCGCTCGAAATACTCCGAGGCCAGATCGACCACCCGGTAGATGGCCCAGATCGCGCTGACCAGGGCGAACGCCTTGGCCGCGATCTGCAGTACCTGTGTCGCGAGCACCGGCATCTGCAGAACCGGGAGGAGCAGATAGACCAGCGTCGCACCACCGGCGAGGCCAGCGGGGCGCGCGACCTTTCGGATCAATCCCGCCGTGTCGTGCTCGGTCTTGTCGTCCTCGGCTTTCTTGAGATAGCGACGCGAGATCACCTGGACCACGCCACGCAGAGCCAGATCGAACGCCACGCCCATCAGGATCAGGATGAACAGCCCGCCCCATTGGTAGTACCGCAGCCCGAATAGTCGCCCGGCCACCGTCCAACTCAGTCCCCAGTCCCGCAGGGTCGTCTGGAGGGCATCCAGTTCGAGCGTGTCGTACAGCGCATAGGCGGCACGCGTGGTGCGCTCGCTGATTCTCCATTCACTGTTGCGAAGTTCGAGGGTGAGCAGGAGGTTCGCATCCTGCCCATCGCTCAGCGAAACGCTCCAGACCGATTCTGCAGGCAGGTCGTTTCGACCCGGCGCAAACGAGGCGAGGTCTTCCGAGTCGTGGAAATCCTCGAAATACCGCAAAACATCGTAGAGACGCGTCGCGATCTCGCTCTCATCGGCGTTCCGCAGCACATCCGATGGCAATTCCACCGCTTGCAGTGCCCGGTCCAGATCTCGCGGCTGCGGCTCCAGGCCCGTGTGGGCTTTCATGGAACGGAAGAATGTACTGATCGTGCTCCGGGGTGATCCGAGATCAACGGCTTGCGGTGCGCTCGTCTCGGTTTGGGCCTCACCCGTCGTCGCCCCATCGGGTCCGCCTTCCTGGGCCGCGAGCGCTTGAGGCGCAATCAGGTACAGCGCGGCGAGGATCGAGAGCAGCAGGAATCGGATTCGGATCGTTTGCATGCCGCGATGATACGAAACCTCGCGAGCCCCGCTCCACCGCGGGCTCCATTCATTCAGATCCGAGGCAACGCGATGAATGGAGCATCCGCTCGCAGATACAACGGATGGCGAGGGAGGCCATCGGCCGTGAAACCCAGCGCGACGCATCCGGGATGATCGCCCAGCAGCGATCGGACCGCTCGATCCCGGTCCAGCAGCCTCGCGTGCGCCCCCCACGCCGCGACGACGGTCTTCGAGCGGGCCGCGGCTCGCCGGATCGCCTCGTCGTTGCGAGCACCGATCGGGTCGAGACCGTCATCGATGGCCCGCTTCAACGCGGCGGGATCGGTCGATCGCAGCGCAAAGGCGTTCACCACCTCGATGGAGCCGAACCCGCGATCGAGCGCGTAGCCGATCGCCCGGCGTACGGTCGGGTCGTTCTGGCGCTCGTCCGCGGTCGAAGGATTGAGCATGCAGAAGCAGATCCGCTCTTTCGCAGCGTCCCACTCGCGAACCAGCGAGTACCGATACCGTCGGCAGCGGCTGAATGAAGCACGACTGCGGGCCTCAGGGAATCCCGGAACGGTCAAGGCAGGCGGCATGCGACTCAGAAATCCCGGCGACTGAAGATCCATGCGCCGATGGCGAGGATGAACGCCTCGAACGCCAGCGAGGTGCCGATGATCCACCAGAGCGGGCGCTTGCGGTACTCGAGTTCCGCTTGCAGTTGCGGGTCTTCCCTCGCGTTCTGTGAATCCAGGATCTGTCCGAGGTCATCGAGCGTCACGAGGTTCCGCTCGAGCAACGCAAGTGTTTCACCGGTCTTGGGGAGCACGGTTTTTACACCGTAAACCCCCTTGTGCCACAGACCCAGAGTTTCGACACCCTTAAGCGTGGATTGTTTCTGCTCGGTCAGATTCTCTATTTCCGTTTCGGCGGTCGCGATTCGCGATGCCCGCTCTGTCGCGCCCATCCGGCCATCGCTTCTTCCCGGTTTGAAAACTTGGGTGATACGATCGATCGATCCTTTGGGTTCTGCGTCAGCGTCAGGCTGATTCTCTTCCGGTGCGTCGCCATTCTGCGCGGCTTTCAGCGTCACCAATTCCTGTTCGAGGGTTTCGATGCGCTCGTCCATCTGCTGCACCCGTTGTTCAGAATTCACTCGAATGTTGAGCATCATGGCGTCGGTCCAGTGCAGAACCGTCAGCCCGCCCCAGATCAACCCGGTCAGCAGCAGGGCGGCCAGTGTTGACTTGGTGACCAGCCCGATGAGCATGCACATCGAGAACAGATAACTATAAAACAGCACCACAATGGGGATCGCGAGCAGGATCCCGAATTCCCGCGCCCCGCCCCTGATCCCGATGACGAGCAACGATGCGATCGCAAAGACCGCGACCTGCAGAGTGACAAAGATCAGGCCACAAGCGAACT
Organism: Phycisphaerales bacterium JB050; assembly: GCA_043101125.1. Lineage (GTDB taxonomy): Bacteria > Planctomycetota > Phycisphaerae > Phycisphaerales > UBA1924 > JANSXG01. The sequence continues at coordinate 26,164 of JBICHT010000088.1, forward strand.
TCGTGAGGTACAAGCGGGTTCTCGACACCGGCTTGGAGAGCATGAGTTCGATCGAACCACCCGAAATGAAGTCCGGGATCATGCCCGCGGTCGTGATGAGCGCGAGGATCGTGGCGATGGTGGTCAGCCAGAATTTGACGCCAAAGTTCAGGAAGATGAGTTTATAGAGCAGGGCCGGCGGGAAAGTCTCGGAATTGAACCCTTCCATCGGGAGCGTGAACCAGAGCAGCACGAGCCCACGCTCATTGAGACCAACCGCCGCGAAGATCAGAACCACCAACCCCGACAACATCATCGTGATCCAGAACAGTTTCTTGCTGTTCAGTTCCCGATACGCGTCCACAAACAGTGCGACGGTTTTCATGATGAGGCCCCCGGCTTGAGCACGGCTCCGGTGGATTGATCGGTTACCGCCTGGATAAACAAATCTTCCAGCGACGGTCGGTACGGCGCAACGCGCTTGATGGTCAGCCCTGCCTCACGCATCGCATCGACCAGCGGCTGCACCCGACCGGCTTCGGTCGTCATCGCGGTGATGCGGGTCTCGCCAGCGAAGACGAGCAGGCCGCCATCGAGCATCCAACTTTGGCTCGCGCGTTCTTCGATCAGCCCGATCCGACCCGGCAGGCGGCCAGCGCTCTCTGCCGGTGCGGGCGCGAATCGACCGGTGAAGTGTTGGGCGATGTTGAATTCCTGCTCAGCGTGCTCGACTTCGATCTCGTAGCACTGCTGATCGGCCGTGAGTTCATCCAGCGTGCCCTGCTGGTGGAGCCGCCCCTGCACGAGAATCGCCACGCGCCCGCACACCATCTCGAGTTCGCTCAGAAGGTGGCTGTTGAGCAGGACGGTCTTCCCTTCGTCGCGGATCCGTTCCACGATCTCGCGGATGTCTCGTCGCCCGACCGGGTCCACGCCGTCGGTTGGCTCATCGAGCAGCACGATCTCGGGGTTGTTCATCAGAGCCTGGGCGATTCCGACGCGCTGGCGCATGCCCTTGGAGTAGGACTTGATCTTCTTATTCCGCCATTCCAGCATCCCAACCATGTCCAGCAGTTCCGGAGCGCGCTTCTTGCGCTGGGCACGGTCCACGCCAGCCATCGCGCCGTAGAAATCCACCACCTGCTCGCCGGTCAGGTACTCCGGAAAACGGTGGTGCTCCGGCAGATAGCCAATCTTGGCGAGCGTGGGTTTGTGCCCGATCGGAGCCCCGAGCATGTGACCCTGGCAGCGAGTCGGGCGGATCACCGTCATGAGGATCTTGATCAGCGTTGACTTCCCTGCCCCGTTGGGGCCGAGCAACCCGAACACCTCGCCGCGTTCGATACGCAGATCAACACCCCTCAGGGCGTGGACCTTGCCTTTGTAGACCTTTTCCACGCCGCGAAGTTCGATCGCGGCGTCTTTCGAGTTCTCGAACTGCTGGCTACCGGCTTCCTCGACCATGATCACTCCTCACATCGGCTTCTCTGCATGGTACTTGGTGAAGCCGCGGGTACGATTTCGATGCCGCGATCCCTCCCCTTGATGCCGGAGAAGGGTATACGATTCGCCCTCATGTACCCGACTTTGCGTGATTTCGTGGAAGAACTCGACCGCCTTGGCGAATTGGTGCGCGTCTCCGAGCCGGTTTCGCCGCTCCTTGAGATCACCGAGATCGTCGATCGCGTCAGCAAAGCCCGATGCGCGAACACCCCCGGAGACTGGGCCCGGCGCACCGATCCGAGGTTCTTCGATCGCGGCGGGCACGCCCTCCTCTTCGAAAATGTCGTCGTCCCCGGCGGGAAAAAATCCCGATTTCCCGTCTTGATCAACACCTTCGGGTCCTACAGCCGCATGGCCCTCGCGCTGCACTGCGGGGCCGATGTGCGGAACATGACTGGCGGGATCCACGGCGGCTTCGAAGGCATCGCTCAGCGCCTCGGCGAACTCGTCAAGCCCGAGCCGCCGCGCGGCCTGCGGGATGCCCTCGCCAAGGCCCGCCAGTTTGCGCCACTTCTCAAGATCGCCCCCAAGCGGGTCTCGCGCGGCGTCTGCCAGGAGGTCATCTATTCCGGCGACGAAGTCGATCTGTCCATCCTGCCCGCGCTGCGCTGTTGGCCGCACGACGGCGACTACCACGCCCTCGGCTATCCGCACCCCGCCCAGGTGAACGACCCGATCCCGGGCATTACGCCGTTCGATGAGGCCGAAGAATCGGGGCTGCGCGGTCGCTACATCACCCTCTCCGGTGTCCACACCATCCACGCCGACGATGCCGACGCGAAAAAGCCCGCGAGCCACAACATCGGCATGTACCGGGTCCAGATGCTCGGCAAGAACCGTCTGGCCATGCACTGGCACATGCACCACGACGGGGCCAACCACTGGCGGAGTTGGAAGCGCAAGGGCAAGCGCATGCCCGTTGCCATCGCGCTCGGCGGCGAGAGCGTCCTGCCCTACGCCGCGACCGCACCGCTCCCTCCGGGCATCAGCGAACTCCTGATGGCCGGATACCTCAACAGCATCGGCGGAGGAGGCGGCATCCGCCTCACCCGAGGCGTGACCGTCCCGATCTGGGTGCCCGCGAACGCCGAGATCATCATCGAGGGCTATGTGTCGCACGAGGCCGGCCACATCGGCTACGACCCCCGCGATCCCGAGGCGGGACCGCTCGGCGAGGGCGCGGTCTTCGAGGGGCCGTTCGGCGACCACACCGGCTTCTACTCGATGCCCGATCGTTACCCCATCCTCGAAGTCACCGCGATCACGCACCGCCACAATGCGATCTACCCGACCACCGTCGTCGGACTCCCCCCGCAGGAGGACTACTTCCTCGGCAAGGCGACCGAGCGGGTGTTCTTCCCGCTGCTCAAGACGCTGATCCACGACATCGAGGACTACGACCTGCCGATGTTCGGCGCGTTCCACAATTGCGCATTCCTCTGTGTCAACAAGCAGTACCCGCTGCAGGCCCGGCGCGTCATGCACGCCGTCTGGGGCGCGGGCCAGATGGCATGGACCAAGAACCTCTTCGTGGTCGACGCCGAAACGGTCGATGTCCACGACACCCGTTCCGTCTTCAAAGCCATGGCCCTGCACTGCGATCCGTCGCGAGACATCGAGTTGGTCAACGGCCCCCTGGATATTCTCGACCACGCCGCCCCGCGTCTGGGCGCGGGCACCAAGGTCGGGTTCGACTGCACCCCCAAAATCCCGGGCGAAGAAGTGAACGGCGTTCCCGTCCCGGAATCGTCAGCGAAGCGCAAGCCGCTCGCGGGATCCGATCGCGATGACTATGTCAGCCGCGTTCGAGAGATCCGTGGTGTGAAACACGCCACCATGCCCGACGATGCCTCGGGCGCGTGGCTGTTCATCAGTATCGAAGCCCCGGAGGACGACTCCGATCGTGTCAGCATGGTGCTCGATGAACTCTGGCCCATCACCGTGTCCGGTCAGAGCGACCGAGCGCCGCGGTTCGTCTGCGTCGTCGATGCCTCGGTGGATCTCACCAGCACCGATGAGGTGCTGTTCCACTGGTGTGCCAACACAGACTCCGGGCGCGATCTGTTCTGGAGCCCGGACCGATCACGCTGCGCCTTCGACGCCACGCCGAAGTCGCCGGGCGCACCGTCCGACGGGCGGAACGCCCAGCCGGTCCGCGAGTGGCCGCCGATCTTGGAGAACGACCCCGAGGTGAAGCGACGCGTCACCGAGCAGTGGGGCGGGTACAACATCCCGCTCAACGACTGAGTTCACAGACCGTCAAACCGTCGCGGCCTTGGCCGCCTGCTCCTCGCAGATCTGCGCCAACGCATCCGTCGCGTACTTCACATCCTGCACGCTCAGGAACGGCCCGAGGCTGAAGCGACACGCCCCGGCCATCTCCGCGCCGACGCTCGCCGGATCGGTCCGCATCGTCTCGTGCGCGTGCGGGGCGCAGTGCAGGCCCGGTCGCGTCAGCACGCCGAACCGGCGTTCCAGTTCCTGAGCGAGTTCGAGCGGGGACATCCCGTCCACCGTCACCGCGAACACCCCGACCCGGTCCGCTACACCCTGTGGCCCAAGCAGGCGAAGCCCCGGCAGAAGGTGTCCGCTCGAATCGTGGATACCCCGCAGGAATTGCTCGGACAGTTCCCGCTCGTGCCGGGCGAGGTCGTCCATCCCCCGTTCGAGCAGGTATTCCACGCCAGCGAGAAGCCCGGCAATACCCATCGTATTGTGGGAACCGGATTCGTACTTGTCCGGGAGGTCCAGCGGGTGGGTCGGCTGTTCACTGATCGAGCCAGTCCCGCCCTCACGCGTCGTGTGGATCATCCGTTCCATCCCCGGACGCATGACCAGCACGCCCGTGCCCAGCGGACCGAGCAATCCTTTGTGGCCGGGCGCGGCGAGCAGGTCGATGTTCATCTCCTGTATGTCAACAGGAATATGCCCCACCGACTGGGCCGCGTCCACCAGCAGCGGCACGGCCATGGCGCGACAAACAGCCCCGATCGCCTCAATTGGCTGCAGGGAACCGGTCACATTCGAGGCGTGCACCGCCGCGACCAGGCGTGTATCGGGGCGGATCGCCCGGCGGACCGCTTCAGGGTCTACCAAGCCGGTTTGGGGGTCGGCTTCAACAATGGTCTGGGTCAGAAGCCCGTCAAACTGGGAAATCAGGGCGTTCAGCGGGCGGAGCACCGAGTTGTGATCCATCGCGGTCGTGACTACATGGACGCTCTCGCCGGTCGCCAGCCGAGGCAGCAGAAGCCCCTTGATCGCCAGATTCAGAGCATCGGTCGTGTTCAGCGTGAAGATCACATGCTCGGCCGACGGGGCGTTGAGCAGTTCCCGGATGGCCTCGCGGCAGCGGGACAGAATCTGGGCCGATTCCTGAGCCTCCCGGTAGGCCCCACGCCCCGGTGAGGCACCGAGTCTGGTGGCATAGTCAGTCATCGCGCGGACGACCGAAGCCGGTTTGGGGAAACTGGTCGCCGCGTTGTCAAAGTACACGCGTTCACTGGATGCACCGGTCAGTTCGCTGGCCATGGAGGCAGTGTAGACGCTCCCAAGGCCATGAACAGCCCGATCTCGGTTTGCTTCTACCCGACATCGGTAAACCGTTAGAATCGGGGGTCATTCATCCCAGATCCCCTGTCGCGTCCGCCACTCTGCAACGCGAACTCGCGGAGAACACCCATGCGTTCTGACTCATTCGGCTCCCGCATCACTCGCCTGGTCTCGACCGGGCTGCTCTTGACTCTCGGCGTGCTCTTGGGACTACCCGCCAGTGCTTCCGCTGACGAGTGGTTCGAACGGGCTCAGAAAGACATGGGGCTGGTCACGGGCAATCTCTCGGCTGAGGAAGTCCTGTTTCCAGCCATGATCGCCATGGATGAGTTGCCGTTTGATATCAGCGATCAGCCCAACCCATTCGCATACATCATCTCTCTCCCACGCGGCAGCAGCGAGAGGCAGAGCCTGATCGAGTGGGTTCAATCGCCGAACCAGCAGGCAGTGCTCGAAGCGGTCCGCACCGTTGCGGACCCGGACGCGAACTACATGTTTTCGCTCCAGATCGGCACTGACAAGGTGAAGCCAGAGTGGGCTGAGGCGGGTTTCTGCATCGAGAGCGGTTTGGACGACCTGATTCTCGACGCGGATTACGGGTACCTCGATCAGATGGGTAATCGCATTCTCGTCATTATGTACACGAACGGCATCGCGAAGGCCGAAGGCGGCGAGGGTGACGACGCTCTGTTGGACTACGCGAAGTTCATCGCTTTGTACCGTCTGCTTCTTGAGCGCCCGTCATACGAAGAAAAAAGACACGCATTGAATGGGATTCAGATCTGCATCCAAGCGATGACCGATCTGGTCTACCAGTACACCAGACCCGGCGACAATGCGTTTACGGCAAGAGGCATCGCGGATGCGGTGCTGGAGACCGATGACGCGGTCCAGCGATTCCGTTTCCGGGATTTCGCTCTGCCGACACTCACGGAATACGCGGTCCATCAGGCCTTTGACTGGGCCACGCAGGGGGGGCGACGCGTCGATCCGACACGCTTCGCGGCACTCATGTCCCTCTTGCACTGGAGTGAGCCTGAGGGGTTGGAGCGATTCGGTGTGTACGCGGTCAGCCAGAGCATCGGCTCTCTCCAACTCGATCGCGTCTCTTTTGAGCAACGCGTCCAGGATGTCTTCGCAGACTACAACCGCAGATGGAACTACACCGACCTTCATGACCCGGATCTCGAAGTGGACTCGGTCGGGTCCAACTCCTGGATGGACTACGAAATCATCACGCGACTCGTGGAGTTTCAATATCCGCCGCTGTTCGACAGGCGGCTCGAGATGCTCACCAATCTTGCCGGCATGCGTTGCGCGCTCGGTGTCGTGGCGTTCAAACTTGAAAACGGCACGCTGCCGGGGCAGATCGTCGCGATCCAGCCGAGGTATGTCCGGTCGCTGGCCAACAACCTGGATCACTTGAACTACAACGAGCGGATCTCTGCCGCCGAACCGCTTCGATACTGGGTGCCGATTCGGGACGAGCGATTCGGCCCGCGCGAAACGCCGACTCCGTATGTCATCAAGGCGGTATTCAATTCTTACGGATTTCCCGCTTCCGGCAACGGGATTCAGGCCGCTTCACGCGTGCTCGACCTGGCTGATGCGATCCGGTTCCCGGGTTTCGGGCAGACCTCGGATCAGTTGACCGATGGCGACAACCCGTTTGACCCGTCGGAACTCGGCCACATGGCCGGCATCGATTTCGAGGCATTCACCGGCATCCGTGCCGAGCAGACCGTTCGCAACTTTGTTCGTGACGGTTCTCTGCCCCGGTTCGGGCTTCCCGAGGAAGCGCACGAAAGCCTGGAGGCGTACTTCGCCGGTGAATCCGACACCTTCGACTACGAGGCGCTCCGGGAACTCATGAAGCAGGGCATCGCGCAGGAGCCTCCGACGGAGCGCGACGCCAACCAACTGTCCGTCGCGCTGTCTGCACTCGCGCTGCTCGGCATGAATCCGGACAACATGGCTCAGAAGATACGCGAGCAGATGCAAGAGGCGATCGAGCAGAACAAACCCGATATCCCCGCCGGCATCGATCCGAGTTTCTTCGGGGAGTCACCGCTCGAGCAGGCATTCGGGATGGGAGATTCCGAAAAGATCAGTCAGATTCTGTTCGGGAAATCGCAGTCGCAGTTGATGGACTTCTTCGTTGACATCATCAACCGCATTGCCACCATGCCCAGCTTCCGCAACGCGGTGACCAAGGCCAATCGCGGTGAATTCCTGAACGCGAGTCAGTTCTCACAGTTGCTCAGAGACGCCGTGGACGCTCTGGTGGTTCCCGAGGTCATGACCCCTCTGCGGGACATGCTCGTCCATCTTCGCTCGAGTGAGGTGGGGGATACGCTCCTTCAAGGGGATGGCGCAGAGAGCTCCGGCGATCCGGTCACCTTTGCCCTCGACGAGAACTCGTTCCTGCTCTACAGCGTGGGATACAACGGCATGGACGACCGGGCCACCCTTCTCGACAACGGTGCCGCTGGCGATATTGCCTACTGGCCGCCGTACATGAGCCTCTACCGCGAGTATCTGAACCGCTGATCCCCGCGGAATAATCTGCCCCCCGGGGTGGTTCGACAGATTCGCCAGCACCGCCGGTCTCTCGCCGGCGGTTTTCATCCCGCATACGCCACTCTTCCTGATACGAGCACACGCATGTCCGATTCCTCGACCGACACTATCCACAACCTTGTCATCATCGGCTCCGGCCCCGCCGGCTGGACGGCTGCCATCTACGCCGCCCGCGCCAACCTCAACCCGGTCTGCTACATCGGTGTGCCCAAATCCAATCCCTCCCCCGTCCTTCCCGGCGGCCAACTCATGCTCACCACGGAAGTCGAGAACTACCCCGGCTTCCCCGACGGCGTGACCGGCCCGGACATGATGGGCAAGTTCCAGAAACAGGCCGAGCGCTTCGGGACCAAGGTCGTGATGGAGGACATCGTCGAGGTTGACTTCCAACCCGGCGGCCCGCACACCCTCAAGACCTCCGGCGGCAAAACCATCCGTACCCACGCCGTCATCATCGCCACCGGCGCCACCGCCAACTGGATCGGTCTCGAGAACGAGATGCGCCTGGCCATGTCCGGCGGCGGTGTCTCCGCCTGCGCCGTCTGCGACGGTGCCCTGCCCGCCTTCCGCAACCAGCCCCTCGCCGTCGTCGGAGGCGGTGACACCGCGATGGAAGAGGCCACCTACCTCACCAAGTTCGGATCCAAGGTCTATGTCATCCACCGACGCGATGAACTGCGTGCTTCAAAGGTCATGCAGAATCGATTCATGTCCCAGCCCAACGCCGAGGTGCTTTGGAACAAGGTCGTCGTCGATGTCCTCGGCGACAACACCATCACTGGTGTCCGTCTCAAGGACACCCAAACCGGCGAGGAATCTGACCTTGAGGTGAAGGGCCTTTTCGTCGCCATCGGCCACACCCCGGCGTCCGGCTTCCTCAAGGACTCCGGTTTGGATTTTGATTCCAAGGGCTACATCAAACTCAACACCCGCCACAGCCACACCAACATCGAAGGTGTTTTCGCGGCCGGCGATGTCGCCGATGCGGAGTACCGCCAGGCGATCACCGCCGCGGGCATGGGCTGTCAGGCCGCGCTCGACGCCGAACGCTGGCTCGCCTCACGCCTCGAAGAAGCGCCCGCTACGGCCTGACCCGAAAATCTGGAAGAAGCGTTCTCCGCGCCTCTGAGGCGCAAACGATGCGCTCAGACCGCCACCGCCAGCCGATCAAGGCGGTCCTGCGCGCTCGCACGGACCGAACCGGCCAGAACCGTACCCGGCTTGGCTTCGACCACCGCGTTCGGCGCGGCTCGCTGCAAGCGATTCGGGCCGAGTGCATCCCGCCCGATCGGCAACCGGTGGTAGAGGCGGAAGAGCGTGATGCCCGGCTGGACATGGCGCAGGGCCAGTTCGTGCAGAGCGTGCTCGCAGGCATCGTCGGCGATCAGGATGGTGTCCGCATGTTCCGGCAGGGCGGGATCATCGATCTGCAGCATCGGGATGCCAATCTCCATCGCGGGCTCGGTTTCGTCCGGGCGATCGATAAACGCCGTCAGCGGCAGGCTCTGCATCCCCGTGATGTTCTCCTGCAGCCAGAATGCGTGTTTCCGGGAGCCGAACACCGCCAGTCGGCTGCTGCCCCGCCCGATCATGTGGTCCACCATCCGGTCCAGACGCTCCGCGAGGTACGCCAGCAGCATCTCTTCCGAGGTGAATTGCTCAGCCTGATGCTGGTATGGAGCAGAGGGACGGGAGCCATCGACGGCGGTATGCATGACGGGCCTTTCAGAACCGGGAGCGCGGGTGTCCATCGCACTCCGCGAATCGCGTGCCACCGGCACCCCACCCCGAGAGCATTGCTGGTCATGGCAGTGGGGCATACACTGGGCAGGATCCGTCATGACAACCCGGTTGAGCGACGCTCAGACCGCCCCCGGAGCCTCCCGTGAACGACTCGATGCCTTCCCAGACCGTCGCCATCGCCGGCGCCACCGGCTTTGTCGGCCGCTATGTCACCCGCGAACTCCTCTCGCGCGGCTACGCCGTCCGGGCGCTGGTCCGCTCGACCGAGAAAGCCTCGGAGGTCCTGCCCGAGGACTCCAGGCTCACCCTGGTTCAGGGGGACATCTTCGAACCCGAGACACCCGCCAAACTCCTCGACGGTGCCACGGCCGTTGTGAATTGCATCGGCATTCGGCGCGAGGTCGGCCGGATCACCTTTGAGAAGATGCATGTCCGCGTGGTCGAGATCCTCATCGACGCCGCGATAGCCGCCGGTGCGGACCGGTTTGTGCAGATCTCCGCCCTGGGTACGCGACCGAACGCCAAGACCGAGTACCACCGCAGCAAGTTCGCCGGGGAATCGCTCCTGCGCCGTAGTGGCCTCGACTGGACCATCCTCCGCCCCTCGCTCATCCACGGGCCAGACGGCGAACTGATGAAGATGATCAAGGACTGGTCGCTCGGACGCGCCGCTCCGCATGTCTTCATCCCGTACTTCGCTGATGCCGACATCGATCCGACGGCCTTCCCGCCCAAGCCCCCGAAGCCCAAGTCGGCCACCATGCAGCCCGTGTCGGTCGAGGCCGTCGCTGGCGCGGTCGCCGATTCGCTCGCGTCCCCGGAAACCATCGGCGAGGTCTACCCGCTCGGTGGCGCCGAACGCCTGACCTGGCCCGAACTGCTCACGCATGTCCGCGACCACATCCCGATGGCGGGCAAGAAGCGGATCGTCCCTATCCCGGCCCACCTCGGGCATGCGATGGCCGTCGCCGCCAAACCGCTCGGTCTGGCCCAGGCCCTGCCGTTTGGTCCGAGCGAACCGCTTATGGCCATCGAGGACAACACCTGCGACACGACCAAGGCCGAGCGTGACCTCGGCTTTGCACCGCCACCGTTCCGAGAGGCCGTCGTGTCGTACGCTGAGCGCATCTGATCCCCCGTGGCGCCCGGCGCCAGTCCCGAAAGACCACCGGACCCGACCATGAAGAAATCCGACCTCGTTCTCACGATCCTCATCTTCGCGGCGTTGATTCTGGGGGTGATCGTCGGTCAGTACTTCATCTGGGATTCGAGCGCGACCCCGGAGATGCTCGCGCAGCAGACCGTCGGCTTGCAGAAAATCGGCGAACTCACCTTCGTCCAGCCGCTCAAGATGCTCGTCATCCCGCTGGTCTTCGTCGCCGTCCTCGTTGGTGTCACCAGCATCGGCGACCCGCAGCGCCTCGGCCTCGTCGGCGGGGCCACGATGGTCTACTACATCACGACCATGATGTTCGCCATCGTGCTCGGCCTCACGCTCGTGAACTTCATCAAGCCGGGCGTCGGCGTGAATCTTGCGGATTTCGAGGCCGATGCCAAGGCGAGCTATGCAACAACGCAGAGCAAGGTCGAGAACCCCGATGCCCCCTCGACGGTCGGGGATGTTTTTCTGAATCTGATCGATCAGATGATCCCGGCAAACCCGCTCAAAGCCGCCGTCGAGGGGCAGACCCTGCCGACGGTGGTCGTCGCGATCCTGCTCGGGCTTGCGCTCGTCTCGGTCGGCAAGTCCGCCCGCACGACCATCGAGGCCTTTGAGGGGCTGTTTCAGGCCCTCATCAAGATCGTCATGTGGATCCTCTGGCTCATGCCCATCGGCGTCTTCTGCATTGTCTCCGCCAGAGTCGGCACCTCCGGCCTCGATTCCCTGGCCGGTCCGATCGGCAAATACGCCTTTACCGTCGTGCTCGGTCTGCTCATCCACGGCATCATCACGCTCCCGCTCCTGCTCTGGCTCTTCGGGCGAGCCAACCCATACCGCTACTTCTGGCAGATGCGCAAGCCACTGCTCACCGCCTTCGGCACCGCGAGTTCCGCCGCGACCCTGCCGATCACCATCGAGGAAGCCCATCGCAGCGGCGGCTGCTCCAAGCGGGCCGCGAACTTCGTTCTCCCGCTGGGTTCCACCGTGAACATGGACGGAACCGCGCTCTACCAGGCGGTCGCGGTCGTGTTCCTGTTCCAGATGATGGGCACCGACCTCACCTTCACGCAGCAACTCATCATCCTGATCACCGCGACCCTCTCAGCGATCGGGGCCGCGGGCATCCCCTCGGCGGGCCTGGTCACCATGGCAATCGTCATCTACGCCGTGAACAACTCGATCGGTGCGGTGGATCCGAATGTCCCGCAACTCCCGCTCTGGACGATCGGCATCATCCTCGGCATCGACCGCCTGCTCGACATGTGCCGCACCGCGATCAATGTCTGGGGTGATGCGATCGGCGCGAAGATCATCACTCGCCTGGCACCCGACACCGAAGACGATCTCGAAAAGGCGCTGGGTTGATCGGTGAGTGAGCACTCTCTGAAACGCTCCCGCCAGATCTCCGAAGCCGACTACAGGCGGGAGCCACCGACCGACATCGACACGCTCTCGCAGGGCGACAAATCACAACCCTGGGCTCGAGCCATCCGCACGGACTGCCCACGCTGCCGATACGACCTCACCGGTCTGACGATCGGTTCCAACTGCCCCGAGTGTGGCATCACGATCGGCACGGTGTCCGATCAGGAACTCCCGTCATCCGGCTTCGCGACCGCCGCGCTCGTCTTCGGCATCCTTGCGTTCCCCGGATGTGTCGCCATGGCCATTCCGACCCTCGTGTGCGGCATTCTCTCGGTCGCGTTCTGGCTCGTGACGGCTCAGGAAGTGAAAAAAGGGCACTGCTCCGCGTCGTCACTCGCCACGGCACGAGCGGGCGCAGCATGCGGCATCACCGCCATGGTGTTCGTCGGGGCATTCCTGCTTCTGGTCCTTTAACCAACCGCCGAGCGGGACAGGCTCAGCGGGTCGGCACCGGAAGGTTCTTCACGAACAATTCCGCGAGCTGCTTCTCGTCCACCGCGCTCGGCGCCTCGGACATTACATCCGCGCCGGTCTGCGTCTTCGGGAAGGCGATCACATCGCGGATGTTGTCCGTGCCGGCCAGGTGCATCACGAGGCGGTCCAGCCCGAACGCGATGCCGCCGTGCGGCGGAGCACCGAACTGCAGCGCGTCCATCAGGAAGCTGAACTTCTCCTTCGCCTCCTGAGCCGAGATACCGAGCAACTCGAACACCTTGGTCTGCACGCGTGAATCGTGGATACGGATCGAACCGCCGCCGATTTCTGAACCGTTGCAGACGATGTCGTACCCTGCGCTCACGATGCCCTCGATCGTTTCGCGATCGTCGGGGTCCGCCGCGAGGAACGCCTCGACCTGGTCCGGGTTCGGCGCGGTGAAAGGGTGGTGCATCGCGTAGAAACGCCTGGTTTCCTCGTCGTACTCGAACATCGGGAAGTCAACCACCCAGACGAACGCCCACTTGCTCTCGTCGATCATGCCCATGTCGCGAGCGATCTTCTGGCGGAGCTCGCCGAGCGCCTTGGAGCAGGTGCTGTAGGTGTCCGCGCCGAAGAAGAGTTGGTCGCCCGGTTTCGCACCGACGCGCTCGACCAGTTCCTTCGCGATCGGCTCGATGAACTTGCCGATGCCCGCTTCGAGCGAACCGTCCGCGCCGACCTTGGTCGTCGGCACGCCGCCCGCACCGAAGGTCTTGATCCACTCGCTGTAGCCGTCGGTGATCTTGCGGGTCAGTTTCTCCGCGCCCCCAGGCACACAGATCACCTTGACCACGCCCCGGTCCTTGGCCAATGACCCCGTGAAGACCTTGAAATCGGTCTTCGCGGCGAGATCCGAGATGTCGTGCAGTTCCAGCCCGTAGCGCAGGTCCGGACGGTCGATGCCGTACCGGTCCATCGCTTCGTGGTAAGTCATCCGGGAGATGCTCGGCACTTCATAGCCCAGCACATCGCCCCACAGCCGGCGCACGAACCCCTCGATCACCCCGATCACATCCTCGCGCGTCACGAAGGACATCTCAAGGTCGATCTGGGTGAACTCCGGCTGACGGTCGGCACGAAGGTCCTCGTCTCGGAAGCACTTGGCGATCTGCATGTACCGGTCCGCACCGGCCACCATCATGATCTGCTTGAACAGTTGGGGGCTCTGCGGCAGCGCGTACCACTCGCCCGGGTTCAGACGCGACGGCACGAGGAAGTCCCGTGCACCCTCCGGCGTGCTCTTGCACAGGATCGGCGTCTCAACCTCGATGAAGCCCTGCTCGTCAAAATAGTCGCGAGCGAGCTTCGCCACCCGGTGACGAGTCCGCAGGATCTGCTGCATCTTCGGACGGCGCAGGTCGAGGTAGCGGTACTTCAGACGCAGTTCCTCGTTGGGCAGCCCTTCGGTTTCCGATGGCTGGAACGGGGGGGTCTTGGCCTTGCTCAGGATAGAGAGCGTCGATGCGACCACCTCGACTTCACCGGTCGCGAGTTTCGGGTTCGGTCCGCCGTCACGCTTGCGCACCGTGCCGGTGACCGCGATCACATCCTCCGAGCGCAATTTGTCCGCCGCGGCCAGAAGTTCCTCAGACGCGTCGGCCTTGTCGAACACCACCTGCGTCAGACCCTCCCGGTCACGCAGGTCGATGAACACCAGCCCGGTTCCGTGGTCACGGTAGGAATTGACCCACCCGGCCAGGGTGACCGACTGCCCGCTGTGATCGAGGCGCAGCTCGTTGCAATGATGAGTGCGGCGGTAGTTCGCGGTGGTGCTGGGGCTGGTCATTGTGATGAAACTCAGTTCGAAAGGGGGGATTTTCAAGAGCGGATCAGGGCGGGCAGTATATCGCCCCGCAGTTGTTCTATAGTGATCACTTACCGCTGCAGGGGCCGGATCTTCCCTGTTTTCTCCCGTTCTCTCCGAAGGCAACGAGCCGACCTTTGATCGTTCCACCGATGCCCGACTCCCCGGCCATCCTGTTCACCGCCTTCGAGCCGTCCGGCGACGACCATTCCGCCGCGGTGATCGCCGAACTCAAGCGCCGTCACCCGGACCTCAGGATCTACGCCTGGGGCGGCCCCAAGATGGCTCAGGCCGGAGCGGAAATCGTCGAGCAGACTGGCAACGACGCGGTGGTGGGGGTTCCCGGCTTCGAGAAGATCCGCGAGCACCTTCAGATCAATAAAACCATCCGGCGCTGGCTGGGCGAGCACCCCGAGGTCGCTCTGCACATTCCCGTCGACTCACCCGCCGCGAACTTTCCGATTTGCAAGATCGCCAAGAAGGCCAGGCGCAAGGTGCTCCACCTCGTCGCCCCCCAACTCTGGGCGTGGGGGCCATGGCGGATCCGCAAACTCCGCAAATGCACCGACATGGTCCTGTGCCTGCTTCCCTTCGAGGAAAAATTCTTCCGGGATCGCGGCGTTGACGCGACCTTTGTCGGCCACCCGCTCTTCGATGAAGACCTCGACCTCGATGCCCTGAACCACCGTTCGGCGACATTGGCTTCGGGCAATCCCAAGGTCGCCGTGCTCCCGGGGTCACGCCCGGCCGAGATCCGGCGCAATTTCCCGGTCATGCTCAACGCCTTCCGCGAACTGCGCAAGCGTCATCCAGAACTCATCGGGCTTGTCGGCGCGACGACGGAACAGGTTCGCGAAGACCTCTACCAGCGGGCCAACCTCCACGGTGGCTGGCCGGACGGGCTCGATGTGCTCGTTGGCGAGACCGATGTCGTCGCCAACTGGGCCGACCTCGCGATGGTTGTTTCGGGCACGGTCACCCTGCAGGTGTCCAAGCAGCAGGTCCCGATGGTGATCATGTACAAGACCAACCAGCTCATGTACAACTGCATCGGACGCTGGGTGCTGACCACCAAGCACTTCGCCCTGCCGAACCTGATCGCCGGTAAAGAAGTCATCCCGGAACTGATCCCGTATTTCAAAGACAACGGCCAACTGCTCGAAGCGATGGACAACCTCATCGCTGATCCGGTCGCTCAGCAGGCCCAGCGCGATGCTCAGGCGAGTATCGTCGCCAAGTTCCGCGGCCCCAACGCCAGCGAATCCGCCGCCGACGCCATCGAGAAGATGCTCGGCATCGGCTGATCGCGTCCCCGGCCCCAACCGAGCGCACCCCACGAAAAAGGCCGGCCCCCGAAGGGACCGGCCTGTTCGATTGCGGGTTAGCCGAGTGCGTTACTCGACATCCTTGCCTTCGACGACATCGACGAGCGAAGCCGGCTTGTGCGAGGTTTCATCCAACTCACCACTCTTCAGGCGGGACACATAATCTCGATACGCCTTCATCGCGACCGACCCGAAGATGAGCATGATCGGGATGTTGGCCCAGAGCATGACACCGGTTCCAAGCGCGGTGAGTGAGTCGAGCTGGGCATCGGTTTTGATAAATCCGGCGGCGGCGACCACGATGGCCACGCAGTAGATGAATTTGTAAAGCATCGATACCGCTTGGCTTTCGCCGAATAGATAGACGATACCGGTCTCGCCGTAGTAACTCCACGAAATCATCGTCGACACCGCGAACAGCCACGCTGCGAGCGTGATGAGGTACTTCCCAAGTCCCGGGATGGCCCGGTCGAACGCGTGACCGGTCAGAGCAGGGCCAGGGTATTCCACATACACGCCCGTACCCGTGTATGCCGGGACAGGCGTGGTGCCGGGTTCCGTTTCAAACTCTTTCCATTCGACGGTCGCGACATTCAAATCTTCGTCAACGGTGACTTCGCCAGCCGCCCGGCTGTACTTCAAACCGGTGTCGGAGTTTTCATCGCCTTCGACGATCACGAAAACCTGATCGCGGTCCTTCCACGGACCTGAAATCTCGCGAGCTTCCTGCGTCTTATTCGGGAGTTGGTTCACAACCCCTTCGTGTTCGAACTGAATAGTCCAGGTGTTTTCCGTGCCCTCAACCGCAACCACCTCGAAGGGGGAACTCAATTCGGTTTCGGATCCTCGGTTCCATGCTCCCGTGGAGAGGATGACCAATGCAGTCAGGGTACAAACCACGATCGTGTCAATAAACGGTTCGAGACCCGCCACGATCCCTTCACGCACAGGTTCATCAGTCTTCGCGGCGGAGTGAGCAATCGGACTGGATCCTTGCCCGGCTTCCGAAGAAAACAACGCCCGCTTCATGCCCCAGAGCAAGGCGTAGCCAGCGGTGCCCCCGAGGAACGCGCCCTCAGCCGAGGACGGCAAGAACGCTTCGGTCACGATCAACTTGAGCATTTCGGGGACGACCGAGATGTTCATCAGCACAACTACGAGTGCTGCCGCCACATAGATGCCGCACATCAGCGGGACGATCCGTCCAGCCACCGCGCCAATCCGCTTGATACCGCCGATGATCACGAGCCCGACGACGACGGCGAGAACGATTCCCGACGCGATCGAGGGGACATCGAAGTAGGTTTCGGTGATCACCCCGACGCTCCAGGATTGGAACATGTTGCCGCCCGTGATCGTGGAGATCAGCAGGGTGACGACGAAGATTCCGCCGATCGCGCTGCCGAGTGCACCCAGACCTCGTGCCGAGAACGCTTTCTTGGCGACGAACATAGGGCCGCCGTGGGGATTGTTGGGATCGGTTGTGTCGCGATACAGCATGGAGAGCGTCACTTCGGTGGTCTTGATCGCCATGCCGAGGACACCAACAACCCACATCCAGAAGACGGCCCCCGGTCCGCCCAACGCAACCGCAACCGCGACACCCGCGATGTTGCCGAGGCCGACCGTCGCTGAAAGGGCCGCCGACAACGCCTGGAAGTGGTTGATTGCACCGGGGTCATTCTTATCGTCGTACTTGCCTCGGATGACGGCAGTACCGTGCGTCAACGCACGGTACTGGCTGAACCCCGACCACAAGGTGAAAAGAATCCCGACCCCAAGTACCACATACAGCACGAGGTTGTGCCAGATAACGCCGTTGATGGCATTCAGGATGTCCATAAAGAGTTCCATGCGTGTTCAGTCTCCTTGAGCACGGGCGATGAGTAAGCGCATCCCATCATGGGCGATTGTGAAGTTTTTCGCAATCCTCGATACGAATTCACGATGTGATACCGGCGACAATTCCATGACCTCGTTGACACTCCCGCATATCATGCACGCGCTTCGTAATCGGAATTTTCTATATGCCCAAAATCGTCATCGATCCTACCATCACACGCCAGGAAGCCGAGGGGTTCGCCTATCCGCTCGGTGTCTATCCGGTTGAGTCGCTCAAACCGGCACCTGGCTTTACAGTCGAATTCGAGTCCGCAGACGGAGACAACGAGAGCGATTGGGAAGAGTGGCCCGACCGATTTATGTTCGATGTCGTTGTCACCAGTCAGAGACTTCGCTCGCTGTGCAAACTTCTTTTTAGCTTCCTCCCCGGACGTGTTTACCCCATCCTCGATGTCCTCGGGAATGATGCCTATCGAGAGATCGATCCGTACATTTCCTATGAGTTGGTCAGTATCGAGCGATTCCTCGATGGCGTGATCCAGTTCGAGGACTGGCTGTTTGAAGACGGCCTCGTCGGCTTCGGCGCGATGAGCATGAACCCGTTCCTCTATGTGTTCGTCGATGAGCACAAGGCCGTGACCATCCGCGTCGGCCTTGATCTCAAGGATCGCGTCGAACGCTCGCTGGCGGCGTTCGATCTGACGCAGGTCCAGGAACTCGTCTCCGTGGATTCGGTCGCCCACGAGCACCGGACCGTGCTTTTGCCGCCAACCGAAACCGAAGCGGTCGATTCGCTCGCCCCGGAAGACATCATCGAACGCCTCGTCGAGAGTTGGCTGTTGCAACTCAATGTCGATCCCCGCACCAATGTCGATGACAGCGGGCGGGATCTCGGGTTCACCGCTTGGCGCATGGTGGCGCGATGCCTCCCCGAGGAAAACTCAGACCCGGTCTACGCGGAAGTCATTGCCGTCGCGGATTGTCTGGAGAACGCCGAGGCCGTGGCGGTGCGTGCAGTCGCGGAGGCACCGGATGCCCCGGGTCGCCCCGGGAACGGCTGGCTCGAGGTACACCTGCCCGTATGTGATCGGGTTACCCCGGAGGGCGCGGCGAAAGCCCTCGACCGCCACGGCGAGGTCGCCTTGACCGGTGAAGAGATCCTTCGGGTCCGATGGTTTAAACCACAGCGCCAACCAGAGTGATCAGGACGGGCGACGGTAGGTCATCGTGACCCGATTGCCCTTGTCGTTGTACTCGACCTCGGACATGTACGCCTGAATCAGCATCACACCCCGTCCGGAAGGCAACTCCAGCCGGTCGTCATCGGTGGGGTCCGGCACTTTGTCGGGATCAAAGCCCTCGCCCTGGTCTTCCACGGCGATCGTCACCTTGTCGGGGGCGACCGTCCAGGCGACATCGACATGTTTGTCGGATTGCATCTTGTTGCCATGGCGGAAGGCGTTGGAGACCGCCTCCTCGATTACGAGGCGGAGCGCGAAGGTGCTGGCGTCGGGATAGTCGAACTGCGCGAGGGCTCCGAGCAGTTCATCCTGCAGCGGTCGCAACTCATCGGGGAACCGGTGCAGACGCACCGCCGCACTGGTGCGGGGCGTCGAACTCGGGTTCTCGCCGGAGCCGTTGGACATCAGCAGGGGATCTCCCGGGGTGGAACAAATGGGGAGGGGTGGGCCAGATCGCGGGAAATGACCGAGTGCGTGGAGCGCGGTTTGGAGCGATCTCAGCCGAAACTCTCGATGGCTTGCTCACCGGTCTCGTGGATATCAAAGAGCTTGTTGAGCTTCGTGATCATGAACACTTCATAGATCTGCGGGTCGATGTTCGCCAGGCGCAACTGTCCGCCCTTTTGCTTCAGGCGGTTGTGGATCGTGATGAGAGTGCCGAGCGCTGCGGAAGACAGATGGTCGACATTCGAGAAACTGATCAGGAGTTTCGGTTCCGAATCGCTCTCGATGATCTCCGTGATTTCCTCGCCAATGCGCTGGATATTGGCCTCGTCGAGGATGTTTCGGTCGACAAATTCGACCTGCGTGATGCCGTCTTCCTTGCGGACTCGCAGTCTGGACTCGCTCGATGCCATGGCAGCCGATCTCCTATTCACCGGTTCACGCAGCAGTTTAGCACGCTTGGGCGCGGGCGTGCGTGTCCAAAGAAAAAGGCGGGCCGATTGGCCCGCCTCGTGGTCAACCCATGATCGGTTGAATCAGTAACTGAAGTTCTCGCGGAGCTGCTCGTTGAGGCCCGGGAACGCCATTTCTTCCTCTTCGCCCTGGAGGATGATGGTGGGCTTGATGAGGACCAGCAGGGTCAGCTCGGTCTTGTCCGTCACGCGGTTGGTGAAGAAGCGGTTGATGAACGGGATCGAGGAGAGGACCGGCACGCCGACCTCGGTTTCGGTCTCGGTGGTGATCCGCTGGCCGCCGAGCAGGATGGTGCCCTTATCGGGGATCGTCACACCGGTCTGCACACGCGTGACCTGCACGATGGGCTGCTGGATTTCGGTTTCTGAAGTCACGGTGTCACCGCCGCCGTCACCGCCACCAACCTGAGCGCTGATCGAAGCACCAATAAAGTCTTCGATGACTGCGGTCGTTGCTTCCACCGAGAGAGTCACATAGCGGCGGTCGGCTGAAACCACGCCGCGGAGCAGCAGGGTGAAACCTTCCGATGCCGTGGACAGGGTCGGGTCGAACGCGACCGACGAGGTGCCGACCACCGGCTGGAGGTCGGAGACGAACGCACGCTGAGTGGTCACCGAGACGTTCGCGGTCTTGCCGTTGGTGAAGGTCAGGCGGGGCGCGGTCAGGACGACGCTGCGCCGATCGGCCTGCGTGGCCTCCACAAGGAAGTCGACCTGGATGTCATCAAAGAAAGTGCCAGCAACGCTCAGAGCCGGGCTGAGTCCGAGGATGTTCGATGCAAACTCCGAACCGCTCAGGATGCTCGTCGCCAGTTCATTGGAGTTGCTCTCCGTCGGGACGATAGAGAACGATCCCTGCTGGACAGGACCAGCAACGAAGTTCGCGTCGGGCACATACACCGGGGGGGCACCGCCGCCGGGATCGAAGAAGCCGGGGGCGGTGCCGGTGAAGACCGGGCGTCCGTTCTCGGTCAGGACCTGACCAGGGTTCCCCAATATATCACCGCTGGGCGTGGGAATGACTGCGCCCTGATCGAGGCCAAACAGGGTTTGGGCGTTATCGTACTGCTGGTTGCGACCGTTGAAGTAGATATCAAGGTCAAAGCCAATTTGCTCAAAGAAGTCTTGGCTGACGGTGAGGAAGCGGCACTCGCAGGTGATCTGGATGTTGCGGATCTCGCGGAGCTGACGCAGCAGCGTGTTGATGTCGCGGTGGTTCCGCGAGGTGTTGGTGATGATCAGGTTACCGTTGAGTTCTTGAACGATACCGGTGTCACCGCCGTTGTCACGCCAACCGTCAAAGTCGACTGCGGTCTGAATGATCTCAAGCAGATCCTCAAGGTTCTCGGCTTCGTTCGCCCCCGGGGTACCTCCCCCGTCGTCAGGGTCATCGAAGATGCCGCCGCCACCGCCGCCGCCGCCTTGGCCGCCCTGGTCAAGCACATCGTCGATGTCGAGGTTGGGAACGTCGGCGTAGTCGGGGATCTCGAAGATGAGGTCGCGAACATCGTAAATCACGATGAATGTGCGACGGCGCAGATCACGATCCGAGGCGACCACGACGATGCCGTCCTGCACAGCCCAACTGGCACGATCGAAGTCGTCGGGGCTGATCTTTTCAAGGACGCGATCAAGAATGACACGGGCGGGAACCTCATTGAGTTCGAGATCAACCGGGGTGTCGCGGTCGATGCCGATGGCCATGAGTGAATCCCAATCGACATCGAAATTCAGGTTGGTCACCGTAGCGAGGAAGCTGAAGACGCTCTCGGCCGTATCGTTGTTGAAGCGGGCAGGGATGCGACGCGAGTTCAGCGTCGAGAGGACGCGGCGGTCAGCATCAGAATCAACATACGCGTCACGCATGCCACGCCGGAAACTGATCTCGGGCCAGTCCTCGGGGTAGTCGAGTACATCGCCGGGGATGATCGTTCCTTCGTACATCCGCAGGGATTCTTCGCCGAACGAGTACGCACGCTCACGCTCGATACGACTGTATTCGCGGTAGAGGAGGATGTCGCGGAGGACATCTTTCATCAGCAGCGCGGAGGGGTTGTTCGGGTCAATGAAGAGGATCTCTTCGACGACCGCGAGCGCTTCCTGGTACTTCTTCTCGGCCTGCAGGGCACGGAGGCGATCGAGACTCTCGGCGACACGAGCGGCACGCTCCTCGCGAGTCTTCCTCTCCTGATCGTTGATCGTTTCGTTCAGTGCTTCTTCCGTCTGCTGGATCTCGATGAGGCGGGCCTGATCTTCAGCGGCATCCAGACGCCGTCCGGCGGCCTCGATCTGCGACAGACGCTCACGGTATTCGGCTTCACCGAAGTAGCCGTTGTTGAAACCGGATTGCCAGCGGAGGCGGGCTTCGGCGATGTTGATGTTCGCCGAGTCAAAGTCACCCTCTGCGATCGCGGCGGTGGCGATCTCGAGCAGGTTGGCGACCTCGGTTTGAATCTGGCCGCGGATGATGCGACGGGTGGCTTCGACATCGTCAAGGTCACCGGGCTGGGCGGCACCGATGAGTTGGTTGGCCTCACGACTGCGCATCTCGATGCGGTTGAGTTCCTGATCGGTCAGGACCCGGACATACGAGGTGCTGCCGAGGATCGCGGCGTAGGCTCGGGCGGCTTCGGCGTAGCGACCGTCTTCGAAAGCCGCGTCGGCGGCCTGAAGGGCCTGCATCGCTGCATCGCGGTTCGCGCGACGGACGAGGTCGTCATCGCCGCCGTCCTGAGCGCTGCTCGCCAGAGACGCGAAGGTGGCCGCGGCGGTGGGAGTCGAAGGGGAGACCGCGCCAAGGGAGACGACATCGGTCGAAAGCGGACCGTTCTCGCGCTCCATGTCTGAGATCTGCATCTTCAGACGGTTCAGGGTTCGCTGATCGTTCTGGTTCAGGCGGAGACCGAGGCGGTCGATTGCTTCCGCGCCGGCCTTCGCCGCGGCGTAGTTACCGTTCTCGAAATCTCGGTGCGCCTGGAAGAGCATGCTGTCGAGGTTCGACGAAAGTTCAAAGCGACGCTTGGCGATCTCGTTGAGAAGGTCGCTGGCCTCGCCGCGCTCGTCCATCGTCACATCGCTGGAGCGAGCCACCGCGTTTGCCTGACGCTCGGCTTCACGCAAGTCGTTCTTCTCAAAGGCGTATTGCGCCTTCTGCAGGCTGACCGCCGCGCGGGTCATCGAGCGGAGCTTCGCATCGGCTTGACCCAGCAGATGCAGCGCGTCGGCACGCAGCTGCTGATCTGTTTCATTGCTACGGATCGCGAGCAGAGTTTCGCGAGCTTCGATGACGCGTCCGGCCTCCAGAAGCGAGCGGGCGGTAGTCAGTGAATCGCTGCCGATCGCCGCGTCAGTTGTGCCGGCACTTGAGGCGAGCGCCGCGGGGGTCAGGGTGGCGGCGGTGAGCGTAGCAGTCAGGGCTGCCATGGCACACGCGGATCGAAGGATCGTGGTTCGCATGCGAGTCTCCAAAGGATCGCTGTGTTTGAGGCACAGGGTCGCACCCGGGTGCCTCTCGAATGGGTACAGAGAATCTAAGCTCCAGCATCCGATCTGAAGCCGCGGAACCGGGTCCGCGATTTATTCTGGAACCGGGGGATGCCCGTGAGCGGTGCTCCGGGCATTCCGCACCTTACAGAACGATTGGCGGAACATACCGGCCACCTTTTGGCGACGCAACCGCTCAGATGTTCCCCAATTTCTGACGACGCTTTCACTTTCGTTCCCTCTTGCATGATCCGTGACTCGCGCCAGCCCCTCTTCAGCGGTACGCTTGAGGTGTGAACGATCCACGACTGTTCGAAATCAAACCGGTCCCGGATCGGGACGGTGAGCGGGCCATTTTGAGTGACCCAGCCGAGCAGGCCCGCTTTGTTGCCATCGTCCCCGAGCGGGGGATCGAGTCGGTCAGCGGCGCGTTTACCTACAAAGAAAGCGACAATGTGTCGTCGCTCGAAATCGGCGATCGGGTCAGAATCCCCCTTGGCAGGGGAAATACACCGGTTAGCGGCATCGTCGTCGCTGTAGATTGCCCGCCGCCAGACACGAAGGGGCCCGTCAAAGCCGTGCTCTCCCGTGAAGGACACGCGCTGAATCCATCGCTCATCAGGCTCTCCGAATGGCTTGCCCGGTACTACTGCTGCCCGGTCGGGATGGTGCTGGCGACCATGCTTCCCGCTGCAGTAAAGAAAGGTACGGGGCGTCGGCGACAGGTCACGCTGCGTCCGCCAGGCATACCCCCAGAGCAGGTGGTCCAGGTGCTGACCCCGACGGCTCGCGAAGCCTGGGAATCCTACATCGCTCGTTTTGGGGGGGATCCTGCGCGATGGCCCCGGCTGACCAAGAAAAGTTTGGTGTCTGAACTGGGCCTGAAGTCCGCTGCTCCGCTCGGTCGCCTGCTCAAAGCAGGCGTGCTTATCGAAGAAGAGCGGATGGTGGTTCGTGGGTCGGTCGAGGCGGACTACGCCCAGGCCTCTGGCGCGCCCGAGCCTCCGCTCACACCCGATCAGCAGGCCGCGATTGAGGCCATCACGCCCACCCTCGGGACCTTCGCGACCCATCTCATCCTGGGGGTGACCGGCAGCGGCAAGACCGAGGTCTACCTCCAACTCCTGCGGCGAGTCCTCGACCGAGGGCAATCCGGGCTGGTGCTGGTCCCGGAGATCAGCCTGACCCCGCAGACCGCCGGACGGTTCGTGCAACGCTTCGCGTCCGAAGACATCGGCGTCGCGGTGCTGCACTCCGGTCTCACCGCCAGCCAGCGTCACGCCGAGTGGCGTCGCGTCGAGTCCGGGGAGGCCCGCATCGTCATTGGCGCCCGCTCGGCGGTGTTCGCGCCGTTCCCCGAGGGCGAGGGGCAGCCGTCGCTGGGCATCGTGATCGTCGATGAAGAGCACGATGGCTCGTACAAGCAGGACCAGTTGCCGCGTTACCACGCGCGCGATGTCGCGCTCAAGCGGGCGCAGATGGTCGGTTGTCCGGTGGTGCTCGGCTCGGCGACGCCGTCGCTGGAATCGTGGCACAACGCGCGGAGCGGTCGGTATCAACTCATCGAGATGCCCCGGCGAGTCGGTGGGGGGGTACTGCCGCATGTGCGCATCGTCGATCTCGCCGAAGAACGCCGGAACCGGGTGGTGGATTCGCACAAGCAGCACGCCATCGGGCCGACCCTCGAAGGGCACATCGCCCAGACTCTGAAGAAACCGGTCGGCGACGGCGGGCAGATCCTGCTGCTGCTCAACCGACGCGGCTTTGCCCACTATGTCTGCTGCGCCGACCAGAAGTGTGGCTGGAAACTCGAGTGCGACCAGTGCACTTCGACCATGGTCTTTCACAAGAACCGCTTGCCACAAAGCCGTTCGGGCTCGGGTGGTTACCTCAAGTGCCACCACTGCCTGAGCATGCAGGAGTTGCCGCTGCAGTGTCCGCGCTGCGCCAAGAAACTGATCCTGCTCGGATCCGGCACGCAGCGATTGGAAGCGGAACTCAAGGCGAAGTTCGGGCTGGAGCAGGACGAGGCGGACGGTCTGCTGCGTCTCGACAGCGACACGATGAACAGCGCGAAGGATTATTTCAGCGCGCTCGAACGGTTCCGCACCGGCCAGGTGCGCATGCTCATCGGCACGCAGATGATCGCGAAGGGGCTGGACTTTCCGAATGTGTCGCTGGTCGGCGTGATCAGCGCAGACACCGCGCTCGCGACACCGGACTTCCGGGCCGGTGAACGGGCGTTCCAGCTTGTGGCGCAGGTCGCGGGGCGTGCGGGGCGGGCATCATCCGGCGGGCGTGTGATCGTGCAGACGATGGAGCCGGAGCACCCGGCGATCCTCGCCGCGGCTCAGCACGACTACCGATCGTTTGCCGACGCGGAACTGGAGTTCCGTCGGGCGTTCGGCCTGCCGCCGGTGGGTCGCATGGCTCGGCTGATCTTCCGCGATCAGGACCCGGAGAAGGCGGGCAAACGAGCGTGGGAGGTCTCGCGCGAGATCCAGGCGATCCGCGCCGACCCACAAGCCGGGCTAGCCGACCTGAACACCAAGGGGCCGATGGACGCGCCGATGGCGCGTGTGGCGGGCTTCTATCGTGTGGCGATCGAATTGCTCGCACCGAGTGCGGGACAGATCCAGCGGGTGCTGACCGCGCTGCGCTCGCGGGGGCTGGTCAAGAGCGATGCGAGCTGCGCGGTGGATGTGGATCCGATCTCGATGTTGTGAGGAGTACGCCGTGGTCCAGGAATATCGACAGCCGAATCCAATCGCGGGGATTCTTCGCTCAAAGACGACGAGGCCCGCATGGTTGGCCGTGACTCTGGTTGGGGTGGCTTTGCAGATCTTTGCTGCGATGACGCTACCCGACGGCGTGTTCGGGCCTACGCCGTGGTGGGCGGTCATGCTGCCGCCGCTGCTCTGGATCGCTTCGGATGTGTTCTGTGTCGTCCTTGCGGTGCATCAGATCGTTGTCATCAAGACCGTGCCGTGGCTTGTGTATGCCTCCGCAGTCGTTTGCGCGGCGGGAACCGTAGTCAGTATTCAACTCACGAATTCGTATCTCGCGGTGGCCTGAGCGCTGGAGGCGGCCGGATTGGGTTGCGTCTCGTATGGCCCTGCACTGGCGGATAAACCGCCAACGACACCAAAGAAAAAGCCCCGCGTGTGCAGGGCTTATGCGATCGGTGATGTCGATTCGGCTCAACCGAGGTTCATCGTCATCAGGAATTCGGCGTTGGTCTTCGACTTGCTCAGGCGGTTCTTCATGAGTTCCATGGCCTCGACGACATTCATGTCGCTGAGGACCTTGCGCAGTCGGTAGACGAGTTCCAGTTCCTTCGGGTCGAGCAGCAGTTCCTCGCGACGGGTGCCGGAGGCGGCGACATCGATCGCGGGGTAGATGCGCTTCTCGACCAGTTTGCGGTCGAGGTGCAGTTCGCTGTTACCGGTGCCCTTGAACTCTTCGAAGATGACCTCGTCGGCCTTCGAGCCGGTATCGACCAGCGCGGTGCCGAGGATGGTCAGCGAGCCGCCGTTCTCGATCGCGCGGGCCGAGCCGAAGAACTTCTTCGGGCGGGTTAGCGCGCCGGAGTCGATACCGCCGGACATGATCTTGCCGGTGTTCGGGCTCGCGGCGTTGTACGCACGGGCCAAGCGGGTGATCGAGTCGAGCAGGATGACGACATGCTCGCCATACTCGACATAGCGTCGGGCCTTCTCCATGACCATCTCGGCGACCTGGACATGGCGGGAGGAGTGCTCGTCGAAGGTGGAGGCCACGACTTCGACCGACTCGTCGGTATTGCGCTTGAAGTCGGTGACTTCTTCGGGGCGCTCGTCGATGAGCAGCACGATGATCTTCACATCGGGGTAGTTGGTGCTGATCGCCTTGGTGATCTTCTGCATCAGTACGGTCTTGCCGGTGCGGGGCGGCGCGACGATGAGGGCACGCTGGCCGCGACCGATCGGGGCGACCAGGTCAACGACGCGGGTCTCGAGAATGTTCGGCTCGGTTTCGAGCACGAAGCGCTCTTCGGGGTGCAGCGGGGTCATGTCTTCGAAAATCGGGAGTTGACGCGCCTTCTTCGGGTCGCTGCCGTTCACCGCATCGATGCGGACCAGCGCGAAGAACCGTTCGCCTTCCTTGGGAGGACGGATGACGCCCTCGATCTCCATGCCCGGGCGCAGACCCATGCGCCGGATCTGTGACGGCGAGACATAGATGTCCGACGGGCCGGCCATGTACGAGTCTTCCGGCGATCGCAGGAACCCAAAGCCTTCAGGGGCGATGTACAGCGTGCCCTCGCCGAACATGATCTGGTCCTGTTCGGCGCGACGCCGGAGGATCTCCATCATCAGTTCGGCGCGGGGCAGTTTGGTGGCTTCCTCGATGCCCTCCTCTTCGGCGAACTTGTGCAGGTCTTCGACCGGCATCGCCTGGAGTTTGGAGACATGCAGGGCGTGCTCGGCGGCTTCCTCGTAGTCCCCGCTTTTGGCGAGTTCTTCGAGTGCTCGGGCTTCGCGCTCAAGGTCGTCTTCGTTCGGGAGGACGGAGGACGGGATTCCCGATGAGCCGCGGCTGTATTTGTGCGCACCCTGCTGAGAGGAGTGCGGGCTTCCACCGCCACTACCGCCCTTCTTTTTCTTCTTGCGACGCCGTCCGCCGCTGGTCCCGTTCTGGCTCTGGTACTGCTGGGCGCCGGAGCCGCCACCAGTGGAGTTGTCGCCGCCCTGGCGATTGCGCAAGTCCGTGGGTTGACGGTCATTGCGAGAGGATCCCGAATCGCTGGTGTTCGAAGAAGCAGACTCCTTCTTAGATTCGGGCTTGGTATCCGGCTTGGAGTCCGAGGTGTTCCGCTTTGGTTCCGGCTTGGGCTTGGGCTCCGGCGTGCTCGACGACTTCTTGGTTTCGGCGGTGCTGTCCGCGCTCTTGGTGGAGGCTGCCTTGCTCGAACTGCGGGTCTTCGACTTCGCACCCTCGGGCACGGATTCAAGCACCGAGGCGGGGGCCTTCTTCTTGGTCGTGGTCTTGCGGACCCGCTTCTTCGTGACGGTCTTCGAGACGCTGTCGGAATCAGCCATTGCGCGTGTTCCTCGTGGGTGCCCGTTCTGCGCTCGAGCAGAAACGGGGGTCGGATAGGTTGAAAGCGTGGAGAAGTGTGGGGGGAGCCGGGCATCTGCCGCGGCGGAAACCTCAACGGTCCCGCCTGACCCGAACTGGTCTGGGAGAATACCGATACGCAAGGCCGGATCGCGCGGTGGCTTCGGCGGGTCGCGTCGGTTCAAAGTGCGAAGGGGCGTCGGGCAGCGGACGCCGGATCGATCAGGCCCGTCCAGTGTCTGGCGAAGCCTCGTTCAAGAGTATAGCAGATATTTCCGCAACTCGGTCACGAAGATGGTTTTTTCCTTGTTCATTCTCGACAACGAACCGGGATCGGGCTTTTTTCTCGGCAAGGGGCATTTGTGCCGCCTCCCGGCGATAGAGCTCTTCCGCGGACCACCCCCGGTGTTCCTCGACACGCCGCCGGCGTGTGGCTTCGGATGTCTCGACAAACACCACCGCATCACACGCTTCATCCTGGCCCGACTCGAACAGCAGCGGGGCATCCAGCACGATCCCGGGCATCGCGGCCTCGCGGGCCATGTGCTGCGCCTGCTCGCGGGTTAGGAGGACCATGGGGTGGAGCAGGCTCTCAAGCCGCCTGCGCTCGGACTCGTCAGCGAACACGATCGACGCGACCGCCTTGCGATCCAGCGAGCCGTCCTCATCGAGCACCTTCTCGCCCCACCAGTCCACGAGCGTATCGCGAACAGCGATCGTGGTGAGAGCCTTGCGGATCTCCGCATCGAAATCCACGACGAGCCAGCCGAGGTCGCCGAATACACCGGCGACCTTCGACTTGCCCGAACCGATCCCACCGGCGATGCCGAGGACTACTGGTGCAGACTTGGTGGTTGATCGTACAGACACGCTTGGATCCTATATGGAGTTCTCCCTTCTGGCGGAGTCAGGAGGGAGGACACGCGAGTCGTTGATTAGCGGTAGGGAGGGAAGGCACGGCGAACGACATGAGTGAGAACAACGGCTAAAAATGCCGCATTTCGAATCGGTTGAAATGCGAACCACCACAAACTTGGGATCGCGGGGGGGTCACCTTGTGTGCACAATTCTTCGATGTAGGAGCGAGTGACCGGGTAATCTTTCACTCGTGCGAGCCAATCTGTCGGTATCTGTTCAGGTGACTGCGCTCCGAGGAGGCCTCCCACGATCGCGGCGAGTGTATCCGTATCGCCTCCGAGCAAGACGGCTCGCCGGATTCCGTTTTCAGTGGACCCTCTTTCGCTGAGCCAGAGGTGAATCGCGACGGGCACGGTGTGCATGATAAACCCGCTCACGCCGGTCTTACCGCATGTGCGAGCCGCGTACTCTTCACTTGATTCCTTATCTTTAACAGAGGCTACAACAGATTCGATCGCGTTCCTCATCTCCCCATCTGGTAGGTTCACCGCGATGGTTTCATAGTAGATTTCGAGCTTCGAGGGGCAGCCATTAGATCCCCTCGCAATCATCGCGGCTAGTGCTACGGCCAAGGCACCATGTTCGGCTCGCTCGTCCGTATGGGTAATACGACTCGCTATTCGCACATACGAGCGCAATTCTGCTTCATTCTGGCAAAGGGTTCCGAGCACGCCCGTTCGCATCACAGGGCCGTTCCCGGCTGAATGCACGCCACTCCGGGACGGAGATACGCCAAGCAGGAGTCGGATACAGGCCTTTGCGGTCGCCATGCCACAACCCGGAGGCAGACAAATGAACCAGAGTCGAAGATAGCGTGCGAGGTACTTGGCGAATGCGTCTGCGTCACCGTTCGACCTGCGCCAGGCGAGCACCGTCATGACGGCGTGTTCCGTATCGTCACTGACCATGCCACGACCGAAAACCAAGCGCTGCTGAAGTGGCTTGTCACCGACAAGTGCACGAACGCGAGCATGACTGAGTCGCTCGAAGGGCAGACCTATCGTGTCACCGGCCATGGTTCCGAGCATGAAGCCGAGTGTCGCGGAGGGGTCATTCATGGTACCCATCCGCCAAGATCGCAGTCGGTATGTAGCGCCGAAATTCTTCGTGATGGCAACCGGCAACAACAGCGCAGAGCCAGCCGAGGTCGTCGAATACACCGGCGACCTTCGACTTGCCCGAACCGATCCCGCCGGCGATGCCGAGGACAACTGGTGCTGCGTTCGGCTGTGCGGGATCGGGCATCACTTCATGTTACCTCGGGAACTCGCTTTACCTCGACGCGTTCACATCGAAGCGGTCCAGCATCATCACCTTGTTCCATGCGTTGATGAAGTCGTGGACCATCCGCTCGTGCCCGTCGTCCGCGGCGTAGACCTCGGACAGGTTGCGCAGCGTCGTGTTCGAGCCGAACACCAGGTCGCAGCGTGTCGCGGTGTACTTGATCTCACCTGTTGCACGGTCCTTGATATGGAAGCTCGTTTCCGCCTTGTCGAGCGGTTCCCACAGGTAGTCCATGTTGCACAGCGTGGTAAAGAAGTCGTTGCTGAGCACGCCCGGACGATCGGTGAACACGCCGTGCTTGGAGTGATCGAAGTTCTGATCCAGCACACGCAGCCCGCCGACGAGAACCGTCCATTCCGGAGCAGACAGCGTCAGCAGGTTGGCCCGATCGAGGAAGATGCGCTCGGGGCTGACATCCATGCGAATGTTCTGGTTCACATAGTTGCGGAACCCGTCGGCCACGGGTTGCAGCCATTCGAAGCTCTCCACATCGGTCTGGTCCTGCGTGCAGTCGGTGCGCCCGGGCGTGAACGGCACCGTGGCTTCAACACCCGCGTCCTTCGCGGCCTTCTCGACCGCGGCACAGCCGCCTAGCACGATCAGATCGGCCAGCGACACCTTCTTGTTGCCCGATTGAGCGCCGTTGAATTCGCTTTGGACCTGACGCAGCACATCGAGGACCTTACTCAGCTCTTCCGGACGGTTGACCGGCCAATTCTTCTGCGGCTCGAGCGCCACGCGAGCACCGTTGGCGCCGCCGCGTTTGTCCGAATCGCGATAGGTCGAGGCCGAAGCCCACGCCGCGGAAACCAGCTGGGAGACGGACAGCCCCTTGCCGAGGATGGTGGTCTTCAGAGCGGCGATGTCCGCTTCGTCGATCAGGTCGTGATCGACGGGGGGGATGGGGTCCTGCCAGATCAGGTCTTCCTCCGGCACTTCCGGGCCGAGGTATCGAACCTTGGGCCCCATGTCACGATGGGTCAGTTTGAACCATGCGCGGGCGAAGCACTCGGAGAAGTAGTCAAAGTCCTCAACAAACCGCTCGCAGATCCTCCGGTACTCGGGATCGACCTTCAGCGCGATGTCGGTGGCGAGCATCATGAGTTCGTTCTGCTTGCCGGGCTCGTGCGCATCGGGAGTTTTGGGTGCGTTGGGGTCCTTCGGTTTGTACTGGAGGCCGCCGGCGGGGCTGCGCGTCAGTTCCCAGTCAAACTTCAAGAGGTTTTCGAGGAAGGAATTGTCCCAACGGATGGGGTTGGGGGTCCAGGCACCTTCGATACCGCTGGTCATGGCGTACTTCGCGTAGCCGGTGCCCTCTTCGTTCTGCCAGCCCAGGCCCATCGCGCTCATGGGGGCGCCTTCGGGGGCCGGGCCGATCTTGTCGGCGGGCACCGCGCCGTGGCTCTTGCCGAACGCGTGGCCACCGGCGATGAGCGCGACGGTTTCTTCGTCGTTCATCGCCATACGCGCGAAGGTCTCACGGATGTCCGCGACCGATGAGTACGGGTCGCCATCGCGCTTCGGACCCTCGGGGTGGACATAGATGAGCCCCTGGAAACTGGCGGCCAGCGGGGCCTCCAGATCGTAGTTCTCGTCGCCGGGCTCACTGGTCCAGCGCTTGGTGCGGGTGACCATGTCGCCCGGGTGGTCGCCGGGCTGCGCATCGCGATCGTCGCGTTCACGAGCAAACTCGCCGACGCTCTTGCCATCCCAGAACTCACGCCCGAAGTAGATGCCGCGATCTGGCTCCCAGGTGTCGATACGCCCGCCGCCGAAGCCGAAGGTCTTGAGCCCCATGTCTTCAAGGGCGACATTGCCGGTGAGGATCATCAGGTCGGCCCAGGACAGCGCTGCGCCGTACTTCTTCTTGACGGGCCAGAGCAGACGCCGCGATTTATCGATGTTGCCGTTGTCGTCCCACGAGTTGGTCGGCGCGAACCGCTGCATCCCGGTGCTGGCCCCGCCTCGCCCGTCCGCGATGCGATAGGTGCCCGCGGCGTGCCAGGCCATGCGGACCATCTGAGGCCCGTAGTGCCCGTAGTCCGCCGGCCACCACGGCTGAGAGTCGGTGAGCACCGCGCGGATGTCTTCCTTGACCTGCTTCAGGTCGAGTTTCTGGAAGGCCTCGGCGTAATCCACCTCGCGCAGGGGGTTCGCCATGGGCGGGTTCTGGTGGAGCAATTCGACCTGGAGGCGGTTGGGCCACCAGTCGGAGATCTGCGGTGCGGTGCCGAGGGCGCCGCCGACGCGTCCTCCACGAAAAGGGCACTTGGAGGTCTGCTGCGACTGGTCGGAGGAGCTATGAATCAATGTCTTGTCCTTTCTGGGCAATCATGTTTTGGGAGTGGGACAGAATGGGGCCGGAGTTCCCACAACCCACCCGAGGATAGCGCGGATGATGCGAAATCGCATCGCAGGCGCGCACTTTTTCGGGCTCAAAGTGTGATTGAGTTCACCCACAGCAACGAGCCACGGATCGAAGCCGGGTGTGCTGAACGAGTCGGTTTTCGGGTGCCTCAGGCAGATGTGTGCAAGAGGTGGGATTCAGGCTCGTTGAGGGGCTGAATCGTATGGATTCCATTTGTTCTGTCCGCGAGGCTCACATGCAGACATTCTTTTGGCATAGCGTGGGAGTTGCTCTCCTGCTGGTTGGGGCGCACGACGGTCTTGCGGGGGGAGAAGATGGAGTCTTCGATCCACCGAGCGGTTTGTATTGCAGTTGTCCGCCCACCACGCCGTTCGGCAACTCGGTCGTGCCGGAGGTCGCCGCCCTGGACTTCGTGGATGGCATTCTGGTGCGAGTCGGTTGGTCGCTCGTCGAGCCGTCGCCCGGTGAGTACGACTGGTCACGCGTCGATCAACAACTGGAGGCCGCGGAGTCCTACGCCAAGCGTGTGTCGCTCGCGATCGTGAACGGGCCGGAATCACCGGAGTGGTTGGAGGGTTTCGGCGTCGAGATGTTCGACTACTCCTTCCATAAACAGGCTCGGAGCATGCCGGTTCCGTGGGATGCGGTCTACCTTGAGCGCTGGACCGCTTTCATCGGCGCGTTCGGAGAGAAGTACGCGAACGATGACCGCATCTCACTCGTGTACATCACCCACTCAAGCGCCAACGGATTCGAGATGCAGTTGCCCTTCTCGCCGCCAGATATCGTCAACTGGCAGGAGGCGGGGTACAACGATGCGTTGCTGATCGGGGCGTGGATGCAGACGATCGAAGCGTTCGCGGAGGCCTTTCCGCGGCACTCTCTCTCCCATGATGTGCACCCCGTGCTCGGGAGCAACACGGTCGCCGAACAGGTCGTTGCGTACACCGACGAAGACGGGCGGTACCGAGGTCGCGTCGGTGTTCTCGCGGCGTGGTGGATGGAGCACAACGCCCACGAGGTCTATCCCGACATGTACGAACTCCTCGGCGACGCGTCGTTCCGGAGCCACTCAGAGGTTCAGGTCGCCCGCAGTTTCACCAATACCCCGGTTCACTTCGGTCCGGAAGGGCTCGCCGGGGCGCTCGATCTCGCGCTGCTGTCAGGAATCCGGTACGCAGAAGTGTGGAACAGCGATTTGCTGAACCCAGACCTCCATCCGATGTTGACCGATCGCGGGGAGCAACTCAGGCGGCCGTTCTGCGACATCAACGCGGATGGCTCCGTCGATATCGACGACCTGTACGCGACCTACCCGGATGCCCCCGACCTCAACGCCGACGGCCAGGCGGATGATCTGGACCGAGCCATCGTCAGGCGTCGCCTGAGAGCGAGAGGGATCGAGGACTGCCTCACCCAACCAGCGGAGTGAAGATCGTGGCTACTCAACGATGCGGGGCGATAGTCGCTCCATGCCCGTAAGAGAGGAATCCGGTTTGCGTCGTACGAAACCGGCGATTTCTGATTTTTGCAAAAAGCGTGGATGAAAGTGGGGGGGCGGGCCGTTTGCAGCCTGTCATGGGCGCCGATGCTGTTTCTGTGCCCTGTCTGTTGACGAGGTGATCGGCGCGATTGGTGCCGTTGAGTTCTGGAGTAGTGCATGAAACGGTTTTGGTTGCTCGCTTGTGGTTTGGGAGCGTTGGCCGCGGCGTCCGCTGTGTTTCTCCAGCCAGAGGCACACGCGGAGAGCGGTTCTTCGGAATCGGACGGGGTTCGCCCGAAGATCATATTCTTCGATGTCAACGAGACCTTGCTCGATCTGGAATCGATGCGTGCTTCCGTCGGCGAGGCGCTCGATGGTCGTCAGGAACTGCTCCCGCTCTGGTTTTCCACGATGCTGCACTATTCGCTCGTGGATAGCGCGACCGGGCGATACCACAACTTCGGTGACATCGGTGTGGCGGCGTTGATGATGGTGGCGGAGACCAACGGAGTGGAGATCACCGAGCGCGAGGCCCGGGAATCGATCGTCACACCGCTTCGCAGTCTCCCCCCGCATCCGGATGTCAGGGCAGGTCTCGAAGCACTCAAGAAAGAAGGCTACACGCTGGTGAGTCTGACAAACTCCTCGAACAGCGGCGTGCAGACGCAATTCGAGAACGCGGGGCTCACGCATTTCTTCGATAGACGATTGAGCATCGAGGACATCAAACTCTACAAACCACATGTAGAGACATACCGGTGGGCCGCCGAGCAGATGGGGGTTCGGCCTGAAGAGGCGATGATGGTCGCGGCCCACGGCTGGGACATCGCTGGTGCGAAGGCGGCGGGGATGCAAGCCGTGTTTGTCGCTCGCCCCGGAAAGGCGCAGTACGCCCTGGGCCTGCCCGCAGACCATTCGGTGGAAACCATCACCGAACTCGCGGACTGGCTCGGAGGCGACTGACCCCGTCTGGCCCGGCGCAATCGTGTGGAACAGCGGCCGCGGATATCCATCTCCGGGTGGCATGGTGTCCGCGTCGATTCCCAAAGGCCGAATCGCCTCCTGGAGCCATATCAGGATGACGCGTACGGGGTCCACAGGTCATGACACGGGGCAGGATTCGGCGTAAACTACAGACCCGCCGCGTGGCGACGCCATCGCGGAGCATCGCAATGCATTGCCATGCAATGGTTTGCGGGTGTAGTTCAGTGGTAGAACGTCAGCTTCCCAAGCTGAATGTCGTCGGTTCGATCCCGATCACCCGCTTTCACCGGCCACCGTCGCTCGTCGAGAGCATGGGGCCAAGCCCCTCCCTTCGGGGTGGCGAACATGTATCCCGAATCACGGTTTTCCCAGCACGACGGGGCCATTGTCTCGCCGGGCCCGGTGGCGATTCGAGTTACCGCTCCAAAACACCGTGGACTCAGCCCCCGCCGCACTCAGCAATATCTTCGCCATCCACTCGCGCCCTCAAAAAGCGTGCCTCCATGCTTGCTGGATCGCAGCAGGGAGGCACAGGTCGAGTGAGGCGGTTGGTGCGTGCGTTGCTAGGCGGAGCGTGATCAGCCGTTCTCGATGACGACCTTGCCCATCGCCTTGCCACTCTCGAGGTGTGCGTGCGCGTCCCCGGCCTGATCGAGCGTGAAGCGTGATGCATCCAGGATCGGGGTCAATCCGCCCGCTTCGACGATCTGGGCCACTGTGCGCAGGATCTCGGCGTGCGCTTCTCGTCCGACATCGTGAATCATCGGGATCAGCATGAACACGATGTGCAGCGTCAGGCCCTTCAGGTGCGCGCTCGTGAGGTCCAGTTCGCACATGGTGGTCGTGGTCACCACATCGCCGTTGAGTTTCACGGCCTCGAACGAATTCAGCATGTTCCGATCACCAACCGTGTCGAACACCACATCAAAGCCCGTGCCCCCCGTGTGCTTGGCGACATAGTCCCCGACGGTTTCGGTCTTGTAGTTGATCCCGGTCGCTCCGAGGCGCTCGATCAATTCGAGTTGAGGCGCGCCGCCGCCGGTCGAGTAAACCTCCGCACCAAGGTGCTTGGCAAGTTGCAAGGCGACATGCCCGACTCCGCCCGACCCACCGTGGACCAGCACCTTCTGCCCGGGCTTCACGCCCGCTCTGGTCACCCCTTCGTACGCGGTGATCGCCACGAGCGGCAGGGCAGCCGCCTCGCGCATGGATAAATTCTTGGGTTTGTGGGCCATGAGCCGGCTGTCGGCGCAGATGTACTCCGCCAGAGTGCCCGGTAGGTCACCCAGGCCGCCCGCGCACCCGTACACCTCGTCTCCCGGTGCGAAGCCGGACACACCCTCCCCGACCGCTTCGACCGTGCCCGCGAAGTCCATCCCGAGAATCGCCGGGGTCTCCGGGGCAAGCCCGCCGGCCTTACCCATCTTGCGAATCTTCGTGTCCACGGTGTTCACGCTCGACGCGCTGATCTTCACCAACACATGACCCGGCTTCAGGGTCGGCTTGGGGGCCTCGCCCGGTTGCAAGGGGGCACCGTTGTCGTACGAGTTCAGAAGTACTGCTTTCATGAGAGTTCCTTAGATTCAGGGAGGAAGCGTGAGCGGAAAGAGATGGAAAGGGTCGTGTTCGTTATTCGGCAGGCGCGGCGACCAGTGAGAACGCGCCTTTGCCTCGCACATACAGCCAGCACGCTTCAGAAGCCGACATGGTGATGCGGGAGTTGGAACCGCCCGTCGCCCCAACGAAACTCCCGGGTTCAAGCGGCTGCGATTCCAGGCCCCCGCGCCGATGGAGAATCGCCTGCCCCTTGATGACCACCGCGCGGAGCATGGGGTCATCGCTTTGCAGCGTGACGGTGCAGCCCGATGGCACACGGACCATCGCCCCGCTCGCGGACTCGTCCTGAGGATCGCCCCACAGGAAAGAGATCTTTGGTCCCTTGCCCGGCTGCACGCCGGCGGGCAGGGTGATTCTGTTGCTGCTGGAGGCATCGAGCCACACCATGTTGCCCGCGTGAAGATTCAGCGCACGCTCGCCGGTGTCCGATGCCTCTTCGGGCGGCATCACGAGGTACGGCCCATCCTGGATCTCGATGTACGCCAGTCGGCCATCCCCCCGCGCCGCGGTGATGTGGACCTCACCCGCCGGCTGGGTCCAGTATGAACCCGAGGGCATCCAGGATTCCTCGGCCTCGGGGTCGTCGTTGTGGATCAGCCCGTCGATCACGATGCCGCGATAGGTGATGTTGTGGATGTGGGGCGGCGACGAAAAGCCCTCCCCGAACCGCACCAGGAATCCCGTCGCGCTGGATCCGGTCCGATCGCCCCAGAGATCCCCCGCCCGCGGCCCGGCTGCGCCCCGGGCCGGATTCAGCGCTCCCCATTGCACATCAGAGGTGGTCACCACCCTCACATCAGAGCCGACGCGTTCGAGCGTGCTGGAATCCTGGTGCGTTGCATCCATGCTCGCGCACCCGCCGAGCAGGAGCACCGGGACCGGTGCGAGCACACGAAGCAGGGGTCGGGTCGAGCTCGATGGGAAGGTCAGTGTCATCGCGGGGCTCCCGTTTATGGGCTGTTGAATTGGTTCGGTCATCTCGATCAGGCGAGACCGTACGGCTATACTTCGCATTCGACAAGTACCCACAAAAATGTAAGTATGAAGATTTTTGACCTACGGAGTTCGGCATGGCGCGGAAATACAATTGGAAAACCGGCTGCGATGTGGAAGCGACGCTGAGCGTCATCGGCGGACGATGGAAGCCCGTGCTCCTCTGCCACTTGCTCGGCGGAAAGAAACGCTTCGGTGAGCTGTGCCGCCTGGTGCCCAACGCCACCGAGCGGATGATCACCCT
>JBICHT010000089.1:0-12594 GCA_043101125.1 Phycisphaerales bacterium JB050
GCCGAGGAACCCGCACGCGATGAGCGGCGGCATGGCTTCAAGGATGGCGTATCCCGCATCTCGGCGGACTTGGGGGGCAGCCTTACGGCGACGGGGGCGGCTTCTGGGCACGGCGGTGTCTCCTTGACTGAGTGAACATCGAGATGTCGAATCGGGGGAAAAATATACAGAAGAGGAGCGATAGGTCCAAGAAAAATTTTTGGCGATCGACAAAATATTTCGTGCGATTGCGCACAAGTGCCTGAGACAGTGCGCAGGGGCATGGCGCACACCTCGGTCGTGGTACATGGCGACGGCTAGGCACGAAGCAGTCTGGAGGTATCGACCAACTCGATGGCCGCCGCGGTGTCGAGTAAGAATTGACTATGGAAGCAGCGCCTCGCGCAGCTGAGTCTCGCGGCTCGATGGGTTTGAGGTCACGGTTGGTGTATTCCAGTCTGATCATCGACCGGTCGTGCACCGCCAGCTTTTTGTATCGGGTGCTCAGGCGTCGGTTCTGCTTCAGCCAGCCCTCAACTCGGGAAACACCGACATTCCGCCAACAATCGCGGCTCTACCAGCCCAACGAAAAACCCCGCATCCGATGGATGCGGGGTTCTCAGTTCCGGGGTCGGTATTCCTCGAAACCATTCCCTTGAGTCTGAGTGAATCAGCCGGTGCGGTGAGGCTGAACTGCTGACCACGCGCGATTCTCAGCCGCAGACCGTTCCGAACGCGGCGAGGACCGCATTGAGATCGGCAAGGTCGGTCGCACCATCCCCGGTTGCGTCACCGCCGCAGTTGTTGTCGGAGCATCCGAAGTTGGCCAATACCGCGTTCAGGTCGGCGAGGTCGGTCGCCCCGTCGCCGGTCACATCCCCGGGGCATGTGGGATTTGAGTCGCCTTCGATGATGATCATGACCGTCGCGGGATCGCTATACACAAACGGCCCCGTACCGCCTTCGCCAACACCGACGAAGGCGCGGTAGGTGAACGAGTCGGCCCCGACGAATCCGGGATCCGGCGTGTAGGTGAACGAGCCATCGTCATTGATCGAGACGGTGCCAAAGTCCGGCTCGTCGAACATCGGATCGTTCGGAAAGGCGATATCGACAAGCGGAGTGCGGTACTGCTGCTGCAGATCATTCGCAAGAAGTCCGGCGCCGATACTGACGGTGAGCGTTGTATCCGGCGTGATCGCGTATGAGTCGTCGATGGCGAGTCCGAAGGCCTGGTCTCGCAGGTTGCGAAGTTCTGCAAGCGTCCAGTCCACGAAGCTGTGGCCGCTGGCTGGCAGCGCGAGGACCGTGTCGAACTCGTCACGGATGATTTCGACCCGAGGCATCATCTCGGCGACGATGTCGTAGAACATGCCGTTGTCACCATCGCCGACGTAGCTCGCGAACAGTTCATCGACCGGCATCGGGAATGCCAAAGAGAGTTCCCCGGTCTCCGGATTCGCGCGAAGCCCGGCACGGGCGATGGTGCTCCGTTCGAAGAGCTCGGGCAGACCCAATGTGGCGTAGCCATCGATCAGCGCCTCCAGCCCTGCGAGTTGGTCAGCGTACAGTTCAACGATCGGATCTTCGGAGACGGTCGTCCAGATTGTGTCCTGACGCGCCTCAAGGTCGGCTTCAACCTCCGGCCCGAGATCCCCACTTCGCGTTTCGTGCGATTGAAGCCGTTGCGTCCCTCGCTTCTCGAATCGAGGCAAGGCAACGGCTTCAGTTTCGGATTGGCAAGTTGGCACAGGGACCGCAGCGCATTTTTGTACAGGACTGAGGGTAACAATGTCACGTACTTCCAGCAGGTGTCCCGTTCGGCCCCCTCCACCCACTCCCTGCTAACCGCCCAAGAGACTCTCAGAGAATCCAGCCCCAAACCGGTCCGACCCGCCTGCGCACCGCACCAGGCGCAGACTCTCAGCCCAACCCGCCATACCGAAAATCCCCCCATTAGGCCAAAAATCCCGCTTCTCCCATCCCACCAAAAAACCCCGCATCCATCGGACGCGGGGCTTCAAGCTCCCCGAGCAGGACTCGAACCTGCAACCTAGCGGTTAACAGCCGCTCGCTCTACCATAGAGCTATCGGGGAAAATAGATTGTTCGGGTAAAGTACGGAGGCCGCCGACTCCACCGCGGCCCGTCAGGATAGCCGAAACTACAGCGTTCGCAAGTGCCCGACTTGCTGTTTTGGCGATTTCCGCTATCCTCTTCGACCCGACCCCGTTGGCCGCTCAGGCACGGGCACGGTTCGGTGTTGCAGAGTGAATTCCCCACCGCACGGGCATACGATCCGGGCGGTCGAACCCTTTGAAGTCCTCCGGACAACCAGGCGAAGTCAT
This sequence comes from Phycisphaerales bacterium JB050, assembly GCA_043101125.1. Lineage (GTDB taxonomy): Bacteria > Planctomycetota > Phycisphaerae > Phycisphaerales > UBA1924 > JANSXG01. The sequence goes on from JBICHT010000089.1 coordinate 2,327, forward strand.
GAAAGACAAGACCCACCCCACCTACTACCCCAACTGCAAGGTCTACTACAACGGCGAGGTGGTCTTCACCACTGGCGCGACCGTGCCCGAGCTGAAGGTTGATGTGTGGTCGGGCTCGCACCCCTTCTTCACCGGCAAGTCCAGTTTCATTGATGCCGCGGGTCGCGTCGAGAAGTTCCAGAAGAAGTTTGCTGGCAACTACTTCAAGAACAAGAAGAAGTAAGCCGCGCCCTCTGGTCGCTGTCCAAGCCCGATCTCGCTTCCGCACGGTCGGGCTGTTTCATGCGCCGATCGCACCCATCGCACGCCTGCTACCCTGAACCGCCATGGCCTCTACGGACTCCAAGCCCCAACAGACGCTGCTCAACAAGCTCGCGGAACTCACCGAGCGCCGTGACACCCTGGCCAAGGACCTCCTCGATCCCGTGGTCCTCAGCGATCACCACCGTGTTCGCGATCTGTCCATCCGCAAGGCCGCGCTCGACCCGGTCGCCGACGGGTTCCGCACTTACGAAAAACTGACCGCCGAGGCCACTGACCTCAGGGCGGTCATTGAAGCAGGGGATGAGCCAGAACTGGCCGAGATGGCCAAGGAAGAACTGCCCCAGGTCGAGGCCAAAGCCACGGCCATCCTTGAGCAGTCCCTCGAACACCTCGTCAACGCCGACGACCGCGCCATCGGTTCGGTCATGCTCGAACTCCGCGCCGGGGTCGGCGGCGATGAGGCCGGCCTCTGGGCCCGTGACCTGCTCGAGATGTACCGCAAATTCGCCTCAAGCCGCGGCTGGTCCTTCGAAGCGATCGACTTCGCCGAGGACGACGGCCAGGGCGGTCTTCGCTCGGGCGTGTTCAACCTCCGCGGCGAGGGGGTCTGGTCCGCACTCCAGGCCGAGGCTGGTACGCACTGCGTCAAGCGCGTCCCCGCCACCGAGACCCAGGGCCGGGTCCACACCTCGACCGCCACCGTCGCGGTCCTCCCTGAGCCGGAATCCGTCGAGATCGATCTCGACCCTGATGAGGTCGATGAGCATGTCACGACCGCCCAGGGCCCCGGCGGGCAGAATGTGAACAAGGTCGCCACCGCCGTGCACCTCATCCACCGCCCGACCGGCATCGAGGTCCGCATGCAGGAGACCAAGAGCCAGCAGCAGAACCGCGAGAAGGCGTGGCGACTGCTCCGCGCCCGCCTGTACGAGCGCGAACTCGAACGCAAGCGTCAGGAAGAGGCCGCGGCGAGGAACCAGCAGATCGGCTCCGGCGGACGCGCCGAGCGCATCCGGACCTACCGCTGGAAAGATTCCATCGCCGTGGATCACCGGCTCAACGAGTCTTTTCCGCTCACCAGCACCATGGCCGGTGATCTCGACCCGATCGTTGAGGCGCTGGAGCGCATGGAGACCCAGCGACGGCTGGAAGCGCTGTGAACGAGGAGCGTGTAGACATCGCGATCATCGGTGCGGGCGCGGCCGGTCTCATGGGCGCGGTCTTCGCGGGTCGAGCGGCCCAAGAAACCGGGCGGCCTCTCAAGATCCTCGCGCTCGACGGCGCGAAGAAACTCGGCGCGAAGATCCTGGTCGCTGGCGGCGGTCGCTGCAATGTCACGCACTACAAAGTCGATGCCGACCAGTACGCCGGTTCCAGCACCAATGCGATTAAGAAAGTGCTGCGAAGGTTCGGCGCTGCACAGACCAAAGCCTTCTTCGCCGATCTCGGCGTGGAACTGAAACGCGAGGACACGGGCAAGATGTTCCCCGTGACCAACAAGGCTCAGACCGTGCTCGATGCGCTGCTCGGCGAGGTGCGCGTTGCGGATGTTGAGCTGCGCCACCCTTGGCGAGTCGCATCGTTGGGGCGGGATGAGGACGGCCGCTTCGTCATCACGCGCCAGCACACCGACGACAAGGGGCGGTACATCCAAACTGACGAACCCGACACCATCACCGCCGAGCGCGTCATCCTCGCGACCGGCGGCAAGGCCCTGCCCCGTACCGGGTCCGACGGCGCGGGCTACGCCTTCGCCAAAGCCATGGGCCACACCATCACCGATCGGGTGTTCCCATCGCTGGTGCCGATCCTGCTCGGCGAACAGGCCAAGCACATCACCGACCTCAGCGGCATCGCCTCGGTCGCCACGCTCGAAGTCCGCTCCGGCACGGGCAAGAAACTCAAGGAGTTCACCAACTCCACCCTCTGCACCCACTTCGGCCTCAGCGGCCCGGGCCCGCTCGACATCAGCCGCTACTTCTTCGATGCCCAGCACCACGACCCCGACGCCGCGCTCGTCATCAACTGGCTGCCCGGCGAATCCTTCGAGTCCGTCGACAAACTGCTGCTTGGCCTCGGCAAGCGGAGCGTGCACCACTGGCTCAAGCAGGAACGCGGGTTCCCCGAGCGCCTCGTGCGCATGCTCTGCGATCAGGCCAAGATCGACCCGGGCGCCCCTGCCTCGACGCTCACACGCGACCAGCGCCGTGAACTCGTGCGCGTGCTGACCGACATGGTTCTACCCGTCACCGGCGATCGCGGCTTCACCTACGCCGAGGTCACCGCCGGCGGCGTGCCACTCGACGAGATCAACCTGAAAACCATGGAAAGCCGCGTCTGCCCAGGCCTGCACCTCATCGGCGAGATCTGCGATGTTGACGGGCGCATCGGCGGCTTCAACTTCCAGTGGGCGTGGGCGAGCGGGTACATCGCGGGGAGTGCGGCGGGGAAGTAGGTGGGCATTCAGCCAACCAGCTGGAACTCGCGATATTTCGCGGGATCCGCGGTCATAAAGTGGTTGTAGACGCGTTTTCCTACATACTTTGCCAAATCAACGGGCACTGCATTACCAATCATCTGCTCGATGTTCGTTTTAGTACCGATCCATTTGAATCGCTTCGGGAAGGTTTGAATGCGAGCGCGCTCGAGAGTAGTGAGTGCTCTCAGATCGCTGGTTATAGGCGCTGCATCGCCAACGTGTCCCGGATACCCAGCGGGCACAGGTCGATTAACCCCGCGCATGGTTGGTGCGGGTTCATTAACGGAATAGATCGCTCTGCGTGAGTAATTTCTTGGATGACGATAATAGAAATCGATATCAATATCGTCCTTTAAGAACTCCTTGACAGTCATTGGTCGCCGTTGGCCATCAGTGAGTTCCTGAAGGAGGAAATTGTCTGCTGCGTCTATGCAGCCGATGCAAAAGAATCGCTTCCGATTCTGCGGTACACCACATCGTGACGCATTCAGGACCACCTTGGTGAGTCCGTATCCGGCTTTCCGGAATACACGCTCTGCGGCCTTAAATGCATCGCTCTTCTCCGCACGATCTACATTTTCCATGATGAAGTACTGTGGCAGGACCGCCGCGACAATATTCGCGTATGACAGGGTCAGATTTGCACGGTCGCCTTCCTGCCTTTTCCCGGCGTGGGAGAATTCTTGGCACGGGGGCCCACCGGCGATCAGATCTGGGGCTTCGGCTTTGACCCGATCAGCAGCTGCCTCCTCGTTGCCGAGGTCGAACAACTCGATTGGATGGTCGAAATTGGCCGAGTAGCACTCGACTGCGGGCTCCCACGCATCTATGGCGAGAGTGACCTCAATCTTCGCCCGCTTGAGTCCCAAGCTGAGGCCACCACAACCGGCAAATAGATCTACTGCTCTCACCTTGACCTCCGAATACCAGCGGCATTGAACCCGAATAGATACCAAATAGTCGCACAGATGTCAAGTGTAGGGCATCTTTCTCTCGAAATTTTGTAGCATGCCTCGGCAATGTCCACTGCGCCACGCGAAAACCCCCAGCAGCCAAGCTTGTTCGGCATCGATAGCAGCAACCGAACCCCGGACCAGTTGTGGGGCAAAAATCGGTTCAATAATGCTTTTCCCGTTTCTCTTGCATGCTGGCTCCGGCATAAAGGGCTGTCATTCACGGAGTTGGCAGTGGATGGCGGGAAGCTATCGAGACGCGAGCGATCTATAGATATTCTGCTCGGCCTGTCTCCAAATGAAAAGCCTCACTTTTGGTTTGAGACTCCTTTCGCGGGACACGAGGATCTGTGCCTCGCCGGAATAGAGCGGGTAGATGTTGTAGTCGCTCCAGTTCGAAATCGATCGGAGCATCGGCGGGCACTAGAAATCAAGCTTATCGTCGTACCCGACAAGGCAACGGCTGGCAAACCAGAGGAGTTGTGGGCACCTGAAATCGTGTTTCGTCCGTCTACCAGTACGAATGCAGCAGCGGCCCTGTACCTCAAGCTGAAAAAACTAAACTTACTCAAAAAAGCTAGAGATATCTTAGATCCAGTGTGTTCAAAGGTACATGGCTGGGGGAATCCTGTCGAAATGTCGACATATGCCCCAGATATTATCTGTGCATTTCAAAAATTGATCTGTATGACCGAATCAGATCAATCGCCCTTAGTCATGTGTACGATTTGGCGAACTGAAGGTCAGTCACCAGTGCTTTCGGATTCCGCTTTCGATATTATATGCTGGACCGACTGCATGCTGCTGAGCATGATTTGCGAGCGATCTGGGTCGGGAAAAATTGGATCGGTCAGCCGCACAACGAGAAGCGCGCTCAGGGCAGTGCGTATCGTTTATGAATTGATCCTAAGCGGTCGCTTTAATCTCAATGTTATCATTAGCGAAATGTCATTCAATCATCAGGACGACAAAGATCTGGCGATTAATGGCAATCAGACCATCAGATACATGAAATGCGATCGGCTTCGATCGCCAATCATAAAGCAGGATGTTTTGAAGCAATTGATATTAGGTGGGGGGATAGAGCACTTGTCGCCGGAACGCCGGCTTGATGCGACATTGTACTTTGCGTATAAGTACGCTCGCTCCAATGAGACTTAAGGGTGAGGCATGCCCAAAGCCCTCCTCTGCTGCCCCATCATGGTCGATGAACCGGCCCTCACACTCCGAGATGCCGCGCAGGCGCTCGGTTTTGGGTGCTCTTAGTCGGAGCGACGCGCTGGCCACGAGGTGTGCTCTGTGCCATTGATCGTGGGCAGGTAGTCGGGGCGCGCTCTATACCCGTCTGTATCTCCGCATGGCCTGCGCCCGATGTCGACGGGTTCCAACCATGGCAACCGTACGTCTGCCCCGGCCTGCACCTCATCGGCGATATCTGCGATGTCGACGGGCGCATCGGCGGCTTCAACTTCCAGTGGGCCTGGGCGAGCGGGTTCATCGCGGGAAGTGCCGCAGTGGCTTGACGATTGCTCCAGTAATGGGACCGTTCGTTGGGTGCGGTATCCGATCTTCCCGTACGATACGCGACCAATGTTGCCCACCAACGAGCCGGGGCTGACCGGCATGGTGTCCGGCTGTATGAACGATTCCTATGTTCTGACAGGAGTCCATTGAAATGGGGCGACTCCTGCCCATTGTGTCTGTGGCCAGTCTTCTCTTCGTGATTGAGGGCTGTACCGTTGGGCCGGACTACACACCGCCTTCGCCGAACGCCCCTGCGGACTGGAATGCCGAACTGCCTCCAAGCCTTCGGCGCGACAGCGCCACGCTCAGCCGGTGGTGGACGAACTTCAACGACCCGCAACTCACCGACCTGATCAGCCACGCCGTGCAGGGAAATCTCGGCCTCCGGCAAGCCCAAGAGCGGATCTACGAAGCACGAGCCCAGCGGGCGATCGCGAGCAGCGGGAGGTTTCCCACCCTCTCCGCATCGGGTTCCGCGATGCGTCAGGAATTCAGCGAGAACTCTGTCTATTCCGGCCTGACCGACAGTTTCTACGCGGCTGGCTTTGATGCGAGTTGGGAGTTGGACTTGTTCGGCCGAATCCAGCGCCAGGTCGAGGCGAGCGAGGCCATCGTGGCGGCGTCCGAGGAAGACTACCGCAATGCGCTCGTCACGCTGATTGCTGAAGTCGCGTTGAACTATGTCGAGATGCGTTCGTACCAGGTGCGTCTGGGCTTGCTTGAAGCGACGAGTGCGTCACAGGAAAAGACGCTCGAACTCGTGCAGGCCAATTACGAGGGGGGCGAGGTATCCCGGCTCGATCTCGAGCAGGCCGCGACGAATCTCGAGATCACACGCTCACGGATTCCGATGATCCAAGCGGCGCTGGAGCAGTCGAAGAACCGTCTCGCTGTTCTGTGTGGGCTGCACCCTGGCGCGTTGGAAGACGAACTTGCGACGCGCACCGATATCCCGGTCCCTCCTCCCTCGCTCGCGATCGGCGTGCCCGCCGAAGCCCTGCGGCGTCGGCCTGATGTTCGACGAGCCGAGCGAGAACTGGCGGCGCAGACGGCCGAGATCGGCGTGGCCACGGCGGATCTTTATCCGCGATTCACGCTGCTCGGTTCCATCGGACTGGAATCCATGGGTTCCGCGGATTTGTTTTCGGTGGCTAGCCGAGTGTCCGGCATCGGGCCGTCCATGCAATGGATTGCCTTTGACGCAGGACGGGTGCGTGCCAATATCGATGTGCAGACATCGCGCCAGGCGCAGGCGTTGCTCGCATACGAAGCCACGGTTCTCTTGGCGTTACGCGAAGTCGAGGACGCGATCGTAGCGTTCGCCAAGGAGCAGATCCGTCACGATTCGCTCGTGCGAGCCGAAGCCGCGGCCAGGCAATCTCTGGAGATCGCGCGCGACCGATACACCATGGGCGAATCGAGTTACCTGGTCGTTCTGGATGCTGAACGCTCGCTGTTCAGCATTCAAGATCAACTCGCGGAGAGTAGAGCCCGTATGACATCTTTCGCGATCAGCCTCTACAAAGCGCTCGGAGGCGGATGGTCGGCGCTGGCCCCGCTATCAACGGCCACCGAATCCGACGACACACCTTCAACGCAGGAGGCGATCCCGCAATGAGTCGATCGAAAACACTGCGCCTGCTGACGATGGGCATCATCGTGCTCGCGGTCGCGCTTGTCGGCTGGCAGAGTTGGAAGGCATCGCAAACATCGTTGCCGGATGGGATTGTGTACGGCAACGGTCGTATCGAAGCGGTCCAGGTCGATGTCGCAACGAAGTACGCGGGGAAGATCGAATCGATCCTCGTCGAAGAGGGCGACATGGTCGAGCGCGGAACCGTTGTGGCGTACATGGACTCGACCGAACTTGACGCACAACTCGCAGAAGCCCGGGCTCGTCTCGCTCAGGCGGAAGAGTCCAGAGCCGAGGCCGCCGCGGCGATCATCCAACAGCAGAGTGCGCTGACCCTCGCTGAGCAGGAGTTGAATCGCATCCTGCCGCTGGCAGAGCGTGGCTCGGTTGCTCAGCGCCAGGCAGAAGAGGCACAAAGCGCGTTCGATTCCGCGCAGGCCGCGCTAGAAGTCGTCCAGGCACGGGCTCGCACCGCCGAGCGCGCCGTTGAGGCAGCCCGCGCCGCCGTCACGCGCGTCGAGGCGCAGGTGGCGGAGTGTGAATTGAAATCCGCGGTGACCGGTCGCGTGCTGTACCGCCTCGCGGAACCGGGCGAGATGCTGGCGGCGGGCGGAAAGGCGCTGACGATTCTCGATCTGAGTGATATCTACATGGAAATCTTTCTGCATGCCCAGTATGCCTCGCGCCTTCCGATCGGTGCCGAGGCACGCATCAAACTGGATGTTGTTGATTTCTGCATCCCCGCGACGGTGAGCTTTGTCTCCCCCGAGGCGCAGTTCACCCCCAAGCAGGTCGAAACGCCGAGCGAGCGTGAAAAACTGATGTTCCGCGTCAAGGTGCGCATCCCGCAGGAACTCGTGGTCGCGCATATGGAGAAAGTCAAGACCGGTGTGCGTGGTGTCGCCTACATCCGGCTCGACCCTCCGCCGGGTCAAGAACCGCCCGAATGGCCGGATTTTCTTCAGCAACTGCCTCCCGACTATGTGCCGGAAGCAGGCAGCGGCAACTCATCCGGATGAGCAACCATGGTGGACCACACCCATCCGATCGCTCGCCTCCAGCAGGTCACGCATGTCTACAAGGGCGCGCGAGCCGTCGATGATGTCACGCTGGACATTCCATCCGGGTGCATGGTCGGTGTGCTCGGTCCGGACGGTGTTGGGAAGTCGACCCTGCTGGGCTTGCTCGCCGGCGCGAGAAAACTCCAACGCGGGCGTCTGGAAGTGCTGGGCGGCGACATGGCCTCGGCAAGGCACAGCCGAATCATCGGTCCGAAGATCGCGTATATGCCGCAGGGGCTCGGCAGGAACCTCTATGCCGAACTCAGCGTCGTCGAGAACCTCGACTTCTTCGGCAAACTGTTCGGGCAGGGGGCTTCGGAGCGCAGGGCGCGCATCGAACGGCTGACCAAGGCAACCGGTCTTCAGGCGTTTCTCAAGCGCCCGGCCGGCAAACTGTCCGGAGGGATGAAGCAGAAACTCGGTCTGTGCTGTTCGCTCATCCACGACCCCGACCTGCTCATTCTGGACGAACCGACAACCGGCGTCGACCCCCTGTCACGGCGGCAATTCTGGGAGTTGATCCGCGCGATCCGGCACGAGCGACCGAACATGAGTGTGCTGGTCTCGACGGCGTATATGGACGAGGCGGAAGGGTTTGACTGGCTGATCGCGATGAACGACGGCCGCATTCTCGACGCCGGCACGCCTGACACACTGCTGGAGAAAACCGGCGCCAAGGACATCGAATCCGCGTTCGTGCGCCTGTTGCCCGATCAGCGTGGTCGTGAGTACAACGACCTGGTCATCCCGCCATTCGAACGAACCGCAGCACCGCCGGTCATCGTCGCCAAGGGTTTAACCCGACGCTTCGGCGATTTCACCGCGGTGGATCATGTCAGTTTCGAGATCCAAGCCGGCGAGATCTTCGGTTTTCTCGGCTCGAACGGCTGCGGGAAGACCACCACCATGAAGATGCTGACGGGGCTCCTCCCGGCATCCGAGGGCGAAGCGTACCTGTCCGGCAGAAGCATCGATGCCAGCGACCTGGAGTCGCGTGCGCGAGTCGGATTCATGTCCCAGTCGTTCTCGCTGTACGGCGAACTGACGGTTGAGCAAAACCTGACGCTGCATGCACGGCTGTTCCATTTGCCACGGGAAAAGACCCGACAACGCATCGACACCCTCGTGGACCGTTTCGGCCTGCTCGATCACATGAACGACCGAGCCTCACAGTTGCCACTCGGCATGCGCCAGCGTCTGTCCCTCGCGGTCGCGATCATCCACGAACCGGACATACTCATCCTCGATGAACCGACCTCGGGCGTAGACCCGGTGGCACGCGACGAATTCTGGGAGTTGCTCGTCGAACTGTCGCGCCGGGACAAAGTGACGATCTTCATTTCTACACATTTTATGAACGAGGCGATGCGTTGCGATCGGATATCGCTGATGCACGCCGGTCAGGTGCTTGTGTGTGACGAACCGAGCCACCTTGTCGAAGCGAAAGGCGCGACCTCGCTTGAGGAAGCCTTCGTCAGTTACATCGAAGATGCGACCGGCACGCCCGAGCACGACGAAGCCCTCCCCCCGGTCGCCCCCCCGGTCGCCCCAATCAATCACTCCCCGGAGTCCGGCGGGGCATCGAGCGGCAGCGGCGCGCTTCATCGCTACAGCCTCAACAGATTGTTGGCATACAGTTACCGGGAAACAATGGAGGTCATGCGCGACCCGGTGCGGCTGGCGTTCGCGTTTCTCGGCAGCGTGATCCTGCTGATCGTTGTGGCCTACGGGATATCGCTCGATGTCGAGGATCTCTCCTACGCGGCGCTCGACCTCGATCGCACGCCGGAGAGCCGCGAGTACCTGAGCAACTTCGAAGGATCGCACTATTTCATCGAGCGGCCCGAACTGCAAAGCGAGTCCGACCTCGAACGGCGTCTGAAGTCCAACGACATCACTCTGGCCATTGAGATACCACCGGGATTCGGCCGGGATGTGAAACGCGCCGATGCACCCAGCGTGTCCGCCTGGATCGATGGTTCCAACACGACGCGGGCGAGCACCATCGAAGGTTATGTTAATGGCGTGCACGCGCACTACCTCGAGCAACGGGCAACCGACGCCGGTTTCGATGCGAGTGCAACCTCGCCCGTGACCATCGAATCGCGCTACCGGTATAACCCGACCTTCGAGACGATCTACTCGATCGGGCCGAAGACCCCGGCCATGCTTCTTCTGGTGTTCCCCGCGATCCTCATGGCGGTCAGCATCGCACGGGAGCACGAGATCGGCACCATCACAAACTTCTATGTGATGCCGACCAATCGACTCGAGTTCCTGATCGGCCTGACCACGCTGCTCGTGCTGCCCATCGCCCAGCGATTGGCCCGCACTCCCGTTCGCCAACTCATCTT
>JBICHT010000090.1:0-41799 GCA_043101125.1 Phycisphaerales bacterium JB050
CATATTCCACCGGGTCTTCGATCGTGATGATCTTCTTGCTCGGCGAGAACAGACGCATCAAACTCGCGTACAGCGTCGTGGTTTTACCCGACCCCGTCGGACCCGTGACCAGCACCATGCCGTGCGGCAGATTGATCAGCCGGTCCATCGTCTTGCGGTGGTCGTCGCTCATCCCGAGCGCTTCCAGATCCAGTTTGATCGCGTCCTTGTCGAGGATACGCATCACGATCGACTCGCCGTAGATCGTCGGAACCGTGCTCACGCGGATATCAACCTTGCGACCCTCAAACCGCAGCGTGATGTGACCGTCCTGAGGCACATACCGCTCGGCGATGTTCATCCCCGCCATGATCTTGATACGACTGGTGATCGCCGGTTGCAGCCGCTTCGGGGGAGGGTTCTGCTCGTGCAGCATCCCGTCCACGCGGTATTTCACACTCAGGGTCTGCTCAAACGGCTCAATATGGATATCGCTCGTCCGCGAGCGGATCGCCTCCAGAATGATCAGGTTCACCAGGTTGATCAGCGTCGGCTGCTCGGCCATCCGGTGCAGTTCGTCGGCATCGATCGCTTCGAGGTTCGCCAGCGTCGAGTCCATGTCGGAGGCTTCGTCACCCCCGAGTTGGGCCGCCATGTCCGCCGCCGTCGTGCCGTACGCGACACGAAGCAACTCACGCAGCAGCCCATCCTCCACGCGCATACGGGTAATCGGGCGTCCCGCGGTGACCGATAACTCATCCGCCGCGGCATCGTCGTCGGGATCCAGCATCGCGACGACCAGGCGGGCCCCCTGGATCCGAAGAGGCACCGCACGCAAACGCATCGCCTGTTCTGCCGTAACCAAGTCCGTCGCCTCGTCCGTGAACTCAGGCAATTCCTCGATGATTTCGTATACAGACTCCGGACTCACCGATGCCTCCTCTACCTGAACGGATACAGGCCGAGAGAGTACACCAGGTCGAGAGTCGATCGTAGTCACCAGCGAAGTCCTTTCGTCTCACCCACGGATGCCGCCGAACAGAACGACGGTGGCGGTGCCAGCCCGCTCCTGAACCCAATTCGCGGATTCAGTCACGGAAACAGGCCCGGGCAATCCTCCCGAGCCCACGCTCTACGCACGCCACACCGTGATATTGCGGTCACGGGTGAAGGTTGCCACACAAACACCGGAACACTCCGCGGGCACAGACCAATATTCGCCCAGTTCCGACACGGCGATTCAACCGACTCCACCCGAACGCGAAATCGATGCTCATTCGCCCGCCGGCCCCCCCTGCAATTCCACGGTAATCACCTCGGATTCCTCACCGGTCTCGGGGTCGATCGTACTGGTCGTCCGGATCCGCGTGCCGTGTGGAGCCCGGGGATCGGGAACCCGCTCCAACTGTTCTTCGCCAAGCACACCACGCAGCTTCACCACCCACTGGCGGTCCAGGTCCATCCGAGCCGCCCGGGCCTTGCCCAACTCCGACTCCTCCCCCGTACCAACAATGAAAACCTGCACATGGCCCGGAGCAGAGAACGACCCGCCTCCCTCCTGCAGATCCTGGTCGATCGCCGCCATCCACGCCTGATCGACCCGGCCCCGAGCCCGCTCGTACTCACCCGTGAGTTGCGCAATTTCCGCGCTCTGCTCATCGGTCAAATCCGCCAGACCTTCGATCGATTCGACCAGCGATTCCACCATCGATTTCGCGAACACCTGCGGGTAACTCAGCCTCATCACCCGATCCTCGAGTGCCGCCCGGCTCTCCGCGTCGAGCAGATCGCACACGAGGCGAACATACTTCTGCTGCGCCTTCTGCAGGCGCGACGCCGCGTCGCGATGCTCGCTCTTCCAATCGTTCATGCTCTCCATGTCGATGACCACGCCGAAGCGTCCCTGCTCAAGGCTCGCGGCCATCGGGTTCTCCGCCTCGACCGCGATCCGCGCCAACAACAATCGGTCGATCTCGATCTCGTACCGACCCAGCACATCGCTCAGCGCCGCCTCAGCCCCCTCCGACACCCGCTCGCGATCAAAGGCGAGATCCATCTCGGCGCACAGTGCGACCAGGTCGATGCCCTCTCCGGGGAAGGTCCCCGGCGCAAGCTCCCGATCCCGCCGGCGCATCCGCTCGATCTCGGGCCAACGCTCGAGTTGCTCGGGAGTAAGCACCAATTTGTAGTCGGCAAAGAATTCCTTGGTCAGCGCCTCGCGCTTCTTGGCGAGTTCAGTACGCATCGTCTCCATCGCTTCGATGGCCTCACGCATCTGCTCGCCGTCCCAGCCATCCCCCTCCTCACGCCCCTTTCGCATCTTGCTGGCAAAGTCCGCGTGCAATTGCCCCTCTTCCGCGTTGATCGCGCTGATGCCATCCCGGTACTGCGCGAACATCTCGCCTGCAAAGACCACCTGCGCGGTCTCCAGACCCAGCCTGGCGTTGTACCGCTCGATCTCCTCCGCCGTGATCGGCTCCGTCCGGTTCCGCTCTCTCCGGGTGATGTCCCCGAGACCCCCACCAACAAATGACAGGTCCACATCGAGCGCCTCGAAGACCATTTCCCCCTCGCCAGCCCCCTCGATCATGATCTGGGCCTGCGCCGAAGCCGACAGGAACGAGGCAGAGGACACGACCGAAACCAACAAGGCAACGAGCGACAGACGCTTGGGCATGGGATTTCCTTCCAGAGTGTCGAACCGGTTCACACCAGTATGACGCGCCGTCGTGCCTTTCCCGTCGGCTTCTGGAGGAATTTCTTGCCGGATCTACCCTTCGGGCTATTCCAGGGGCGAAAACAGTTCCGCGCGAAGCTCCTCCACCCGCCGCAACCATTGCTCGTCGAGAGCCCGCCGTTTCAGGCTTGTTTCAAATAAATCGCTCTCTCCGCGTTGCATCGCCTGCGGATCGCCAAATTCCAACGGCAAGGAACTCGCGAGTATGCGCGGCTCCCCCCGCGCGACGAGATCTTCAATCATCTGAACCCACCTGTTGTTGATCCCGTTCCGCTCGCTGCTATACGACATGAGCAGTTGCTCCACACGCGCCCGCTGCTCGTCAGTCAATCGTTCGTCACGAGCCATCGCCTCGAGCTCCTTCTGAGCAGTCGAGGTGCCCAACACATACGGGTACGCCTCCGTTCGGCAACGATCCTGGAACGCCACAGACTCGTCTGGAGCGACCACACTCGCGATCCGCCTGATGTATTTCCTCTGCATCGCGATCAAACGGAGATTCACTTCTCCAACCGCCTCCTGCCACGCCAGATCCGCCGCATCCGGCGAAAACGAACTGATCGGGTCGGGGTCCCCTCCAAACCCCCTCGCCATCCCCGCGTGCTCCTTCTCGACCGCGGCCCGCTCTAGAAGCAATCCGTCGAGTGCCAGCTCGTATTCCTCGTAAATCTCTTCGAGCACCCCGTGTTCTTCTTCAGCAAAGCGAGATGGGTCTGGCCGGAGTTCCATCGAACGCGCGATCCCAGATACGAACAACGAGGCATACGGCACCATACACCACCGCAGCATTCGTGCACGGTGACGCCAGCGATGGACATCATCCCATCTGCTCAGTTGTTCCGCGTCGAGAAGGAGACGCAAGTCCGCGATCAATTCGGCCGTCAATCGTTCCTGCAGTGCTAGCCATTCCAATTCTTTCTCTTCGATCAGCCTCCGATCTGCGGTCATCTTCGCGATGGCCTCTTGAAAACGCTCAGGTGTCTGCCTCCATTCGCTGTCCTCGTTACTGAACACTTCCTTCGAAAACGCAAAGACCTCATCCTCCGCCTCACGCAGCGGTCGCTCGGCCTCCATCACACGCTCCTGCATCACCGAGAACATCTGAACGAAGATCTCATGCTGCTCAGCCGTGAGCCCCAACCGCTCACTGAACTGCTCAACCTCGTACAGCGTGAAGGAGTACCTCTGCGCAAACAGATTCTGTCGCGGGATCCCGCGGCTCACTCTCGAAACTTCGGCCGCATCCTGTGCGAGCAGAACCGGCCCGCTGACACTCAGAACCACCGCACCCGCCATCGCACACCACAGACCGACCACTCGTTTCATCGTCACCCTCCTGCCTCATGGCAGTGTCAGGAACAGCAACCCACCGGATCTTCCATTCATGATCCGTGCTACTCGAACCAATCTAACCGGGCCCCCACCCGATCGGATGCATCAATCGTCGCCGCGATCCCGTCGCACCGGAGGCGGCAGACGCCTCGCCTGCTCCTCCGTCAGCACCTGCAGCACCTGCTCGTACGCCGTGCGATCCAACTCCCGACGCGCCGTCCGAGTCTCGCGCGTCGCCTCCGTGCTCGGCTCGATGCCCATCACACGCAGCACATCGCGCTCTTCCTCCTGCTCGGCGATCGCCCGCGCCCAGTTCGCGTCCAGACGCTCGCGACTCTGCACATACCGGCTCTGCGCCTCCAGCACCTGCGCCCGCTGCTCGTCCGTCAGATCCTCGAACGACAGAATCGTCTCGAACGCCCGATCCGTCGTCGAAGCCCGGTATACCCGCGGGTAACACAACTCGTTGAACGCATCCCGGAACTCCTGGCCGATCTCCGGTGGCAGCGACCTCCCGATCGTCGCGGCGTACTTCAGGTTGATATCCCGCACCCGAATCGCCTGCACCATCGCGTCCTCAAGCAGTTCGCGGAAGTACTCCATCACCGAGTCCATATCGCCGAAGCCCTCGGTGGTGAACCGCTCAAACGCCTTGTCCGTCGTGTCGTCGTAGACCTCATTCCGCTTCACCAACGCCCGATCAAGCTCCGTCACATACTGGTCCTCCAGCGACGCGATCGCCTGGCGTGCCTCCCCTCGCACCTCCAGATCATCAAGCATCTTCACCAGGTCCACGGTCTCACCGCTGACCAGCCCGCCCTCGGAGATGGTCCGCCGACGACGCAGGTCCCGCTCGAAACGCGACCAGTACACTTCCTGCTCAGGCCTCAACAGCAACCGCAGATCCGCCATGAGCTGATCCGTAATCGCCTCTTTTCGCTTTTCAAACTCCTCGGTGCGATCTTTGAAATCGTTCCAGATCGCGATATCCCGCGTCTCCTGAAACTCCTCCTCCGCCGCGTTGAGCACCGTGCTCATCTGCTCCACGCCAATCGCCATCCGCGTCAGGCACTCGTTGACCATCTCCGTCGCGATCTCGCCCTGCACCGCGTCGAAACCGAACAACTCCGCCGCGTGCTCAAGATCCTTGGTCGTGAAGCCCGGCTCCAGGAAATCGTCGCCCGGGCGGAACACCTGCCCGCGCGCGACACCCGCACCGACCAACACGAACACCACCGCCGCAAGAACACCGATCCAGCCGCTTCTCATCGGATGCCTTTCCTAAGCGATCCCGCTCTCGTTCAGAAATCGAACGAACGCTCACGCCAATCCGTCGCAGGACGCTCGGGCAGACCGGCCTTCTGCTCGTCGGTCAACACCTTGAGCAATTCGTCATACATCCGCAACTGAAACTCTCGGAGTTGGTTCTGCGCCTCACGCGTCTCCGTGTTCCGCTGACCGCCCCACATGTCCTGCAGACGCATGTTTTCCTCACGCTCACGCTGCGTCCGCACGAGAACCTCGCGCAACCGATTCGACTCACGCTCAAAGCCTTCTTTCAACGCCACGACGAACTCGCGCTGGTCAGGCGTCAGGCTGTCCAACTCCAGCGCCTGCTTGATCCCGTTGTCCACATAGGTATCGCGATAGATGTCCGGGTACGCCGCACGGTTGAACCGATCCATCAACTCCGCCGCCGACTCTTCGTCCAAGCGCGACGCGATCGTCTTCAGATACCGCTCATGGATCGCACGGACCTGCAACAACTCATCGCGAACCGTCGCGAAGATCTCGTTGTACTTGTCCATGTTCTGCATCCAGTTGCCTTCGCGACCGATCTCCTCCGCCGCGGCCTGCTGCTCGTCGGCCACCCGCCGGTACGCCCGCAGCTTCCGGTCCAACTCCACCTCGTACTGCTCAATCACCTCCGGCAGCACTTCCTCTTCCTCGGGACTGAATTCCATCTCCTCCACCAGCACCACGAGGTCCACACCCACACCGCTCAGCACCTGCTCCTGACGCGAGATCGCGCGCCCACGGAACCGACGACGCTCGAACTTGTCCCACAGCGGCAACTGCTCATCCGTCAGCAAAATCTTCACATCGCCCCAGAACTGCTCCCCCAGTTCCTCGCGCTTGTCCTCGAACTTCGACAGACGCTCGCCAAGCTCACGCCACACCGCAGGGTCGCGACTGCGCTCGAACTCCGATCGAGCCCCCTCCGACATCTCCCGGGCCACCTCAGCCATGTCCCCGAACTCCGACTGGAGCACACCGAACATGTCCGCCGCGATCTCCTCCTGAACCTCGTCGAAGCCCAGCATCTTCACCATCATGTCGAACTCGCGCTGGTTCACGGGCGGGTTGCTCCAGGAGCCCATGCCCCCGAAGAACTGGGCCGATGCCGGACCACACAGGCCCAGAACCGCCACCATCGCCGCGAGAATGCCGATCCGGATCGATCTCAACTGCATACCAGTCTTCCCTTTCGGTGAACCAACAGCAGGCCGCAAGCCGCGGCCCCGTCTCCAAAGCCTACCTCCGCCCGCCGGGAAAGTTTCGATTCCCCGTTCCGAACGCGGCGTTTACACCCCCCGAATTCGTCCTTCCCTACTCCGCGGATGCACGCCCTAATTCCGCACCCCGATCCCGTGCCGCCAGCACCCCCCGCTCGACCGCCTCCGCGAACCCCGCCTCCGCCAGGCCACCGAGCCCCGCCGCCGTCGTCCCGCCCTTGCTCGTCACCGCCTCGCGCAGCGCCGCGGCCCCCTCCTCCGACGCCTCCAGCAACCCCGCCGCACCGATCGCCGTCTGGCGAGCCGCGGCCATCGCCACCTCCGCCCCCAACCCCGCCCGTTCCCCCGCCGCCGCCAGCGCCTCCACCCTCGCAAAGAAATACGCCGGCCCCGAACCCGCCACCGCCGTGAACGCGTCCATCTGGGCCTCCGCAATCTCCACCACCTGCCCGATCGCCCCGAACACCCGTCGCGCCAGGACATCGTCCCCATCCACCGCGCCCGCCCCCATCGCCAGCGCCGTGCACCCCTTGCCGACCCGTGCCGGCGTGTTCGGCATCAGGCGCACCACCCGCGCCGCGCCGCCGCACCGCTCGCGCACCGTCGCCGACGGCACCCCCGCCAGGATCGACCACACCACCCCACCATCGCCCAGCACTTCCCCCACCCCCGACGCCACATCCCTCAACATCTGCGGCTTTACCGCCAGCATCACCGAAGCCCCCGCCGCCGCTCCCCAGTCCACCTCACCAAGCGAAGCACACGCCCCCACCCCGACTTCCCGGAACCGCTCGCGCTGGCGCTCGTTCGGATCCACCACCACCACCCGATCCGCACGCAACGCGCCCCGCTCGACCGCCCCCAACACGATCGCGCTCGCCATGTTCCCGCCGCCCACACTGATCAATGCAATCGTTTCGCTCATGGCGCCAACCTACCAAACAACCGACCGCCATCGGCTGCCCCAACACCACCCCCTCCTTCTCCCCTCGCGGGAGAAGGTGGCTTTGTGCGGCTTCAGCACAAAGCCGGATGAGGGGGCGGTCCGAGCCTTCCGACCGTTCCGACAGCACCACCAGCGGCTGCGCCGCTGACCCCTCACCCCGGCCCTCTCCCGCCCGATCCATGGATGGGGGAGAGGGAGGCCAAACCCCTTCTTCTCCCCACCCAATTCCACCACCCCAAACCAGAAAAGTAAACCGCTTAAGCCCGCGTTTGCGCGCGCAGATTGGCTTCGGCGGAATTGCGCGCATGTGACTTTTTCAAAAAATTTTTGCCCGTGTTTTTGGCAGATTCTCGCGACGGTGTGCGCGCATCTCCGTCTTTGCGCGCGCAGCGTGGCTTCGGCCGCCCTGAGGGTGAGGGCTGCACACTTTTTCCCGCAGCCCGCTTCACCAACCCAAGGAGGCTGCCATGCACACCACACCCGACACCGACATCAACACCAACGGCACTCAACCCACCCTCCGCGACCTGCAGCAGGTCATGATCCGCGTCCAGATCAAGGCCCTCGAAACCCTCGAACGCCTGATGGACGACCAGAAACTCACCGGCGATGAGAAGGTCGACAAGGCCAAGGCCATCGAACGCAACCGCCAGCGCCTCTCGGCCACCCAGACCCTCGTCCACTGTCGCGCCGTGCAGCGCGAACTCCGAGAGCGGCGCGAACTGGCCCATCGCATCAAACAGGACGAACGCCAGGCCGCGAAGAAAGCCCCCCACGAACTCGCTTCTCTCCGTCGCCTGCACAAACTCCACCCGGACGAATACGACAACCCCGATCGTTCTTTCGGGGGTGCCATGGCCCACGCCGAAAACAAACCCGAAGGCGCAGGCCATGCCGACAACAGCTCACCAGTCGAACCTCTCCCTCCTTCTCCCCTCCGCGGGAGAAGGTGGTCCTGTGCGGATTCAGCACAGGACCGGATGAGGGGGCGGTCCGAACCTTCCGACCATCCCGACAACACCACCAGCGGCGGCGCCGCTGACCCCTCACCCCATCCCGACCACACCACACCGACACACTGGCCGACCAGCGACCAGTGCCACAAAGAGCATCAAGAATCCCCCAAACCCTTCCCCACGAATATCGGCAAAACCCTCGCCGCGCAGATCATCGCAGTCGCCGGTTCAACCAAAGGTCTGCAGACATGAGCGACCTCAGCGCACCCGATGCATCGCGAGCACCAGAACAAGCATCAGCGAAGAACACGCCCACCCCTGCCTCTCCCCTCGGGGGGCGGGGGGACGGGGGGACGGGGGGGGCCGCGGGAGAAGGTGGGCTTGTGCGGACTCCGCACAGGACCGGATGAGGGGCCCTCCGAGTCTTCCGATTATTCCGACTATTCCGACACCGCCCGCGATCCACCACGGATCGCGCAGCGGCTCAAGCCGTGTCGCAACTTCACTCACCGTCAGCGGAGACCAGTCTTGCATCGCAGTTCCATAATCCAAAAACGACACGCGGCTCGGAAAACCGAGCCGCGTGTCGTTTGGGAAGTGACCCCACGGGGATTCGAACCCCGGTCTTCAGGATGAAAACCTGATGTCCTAGACCTGACTAGACGATGGGGCCATTCTCTTCCACCCCGAAGGGCGGTCACCCGATCCGTCCGGAAAACCGGTTGGACATCGAATCGGGGCGGCCATTGTAGCGATCGGGTCGATTTCCTCAACGCCTTTCAGGATATCGGGACAAAAAACGCGGATTTCAATCCACATACCGCCGATGAATCTCTCATGGAAACCCCGATCACACCCAGTACACGCCTCCCCAAGCCGCTTATCCGCGTGCTCGCGGCCGGGGTCTTCGTGATCGCCTTTTTCACACTCACCAGCCTCATCGACCCCTCGCAGTCCACCGCGACCGAATCCCTCGGCAGCGAAAACGGCGATTCCTACGGCCCTGTCCTCGGCGGGGGCGGCGACGACCCGACCGACCTCATGCTCGCCGAACTGCCGGACGATGCCACCATCCTCGGCACCCTCGAAGGTCGCCACGCCACCGTCATCATCACCGCCGGCGAACTCGAAGCCCGCTACAGCGTGTTCACCCCCGAGGGCAAGCCCCGCGTCATCGAGGCCACGCTGAGCGAGGTGTACGAACTGGTCCCCGACATCGACCTCGCCGGCATGATCTCCGGCTACAGCGAGATCGATCAGGCCGTCCCCGTCGATCTCGACGGCGACTGGCTCTACTGAATCTGCCCCACGCGGTTGGTGGTCCCCGCCTCAGCGCGCTAGATTCTCCACATGACCGACGGTCCTGAATCGCAGACCGGGCCCCTGCCCCTGCCGCGTGCTTTCGCGGACCCGCCAATCTCCGGCGATGCGCGCACGATCCTGGTGTTCGGCGGCTCCTTCGACCCACCCCATGTCGGCCATCGCACGCTCGCCCTCAGCGCTCGCGAGGCCATCGGCGCAGACTGGCTCCTCCTGGTCCCGGCTGCGCAGTCGCCGCACAAAGACACCCCGCCGCTCCTGACCGGCGACCAGCGCCTCGAACTGCTCCGAATCGCGTTCGAAGGAGACGATCGAACTTCCCTCTGTCGCATGGAACTCGATCGGCGCGAGAGACGACCGAAGGAGCCGAGTTACACCATCGATACGCTGCATACCCTCCGTGGCTTCCTGCCGCTCGATGTGCGTTTGCGGTTGATCATCGGCGCGGATCAGGCCCTGAGTCTGCACCGATGGCACGAGCCGCGAGCCGTCCTCGCGCTCGCCGAGCCGGTCATCATGCGTCGGGAAGACGCCGATGACGCCGTCGCACTCGCCCGGCAGATCGGCGCGAACTGGGAGGGAATGGACGCGGAGAATGTGGATGCCGCGAGCTGGCAGAGCCGGATCGTCGATGTGCCGCTGATCGAGGCCTCATCGACCGAAGTCCGGGACCTGCTCGCGCAGCCTCCCAGTGAACCGCGCGATGCACGCTTGCACGAACTGCTCGGCGGGCAGGTCTTTCAACGGCTGATGGAGATCAGGGCTGGGGCGTAGCGTTGGGCAGCGCGATGAGGGCTTCGAGCATTTCCGAGGCGGTCGTGCCGAGCACGGGATGGCGGGCATCGGGCGCGATCTGGGCCAACGGTTCGAGCACGAACCGTCGTTCCTGCATCCGCGGGTGCGGCACGGTCAGGCCGGGCTCATCGATGACTTCGTCCGCATAGAGCAGGATGTCGAGGTCAATGGTGCGGGCCCCCCACCGCTCATCGGTCTCGGAACGGACGCGTCCGAGGGAGCGCTCGATCTCGAGCAGCGCCTTGAGCAGTTCAGGGGGCGTGAGGTCGGTGGCGATCTCGGTCGCCCCGTTGAGGTATGGCCCCTGACCGGCCGGGCCGACCGGGTCGGTCTCGATGAGGCGTGAGCAGCGGACCGTGGTGATCCGTGGGTGCGCGTTCATCGCTGAGCGGGCGGACTCGATGGTCGCTTCGCGATCGCCGAGGTTGGAACCGAGCGCGATGAAGGCGGTGACGGTCGTCTGGGTGTCGATGGGCATGGCGGGGATAGTAGCCCCAAAACGAGAGGCGGCCGCCCGGAGAATGGCGGCCGCGACCCAGTGTACAGATGGAAGTCGTTTTACTGGTCCGCATCGAACTCGCGTTCGCGGTGCTGCATCTGGGCCTTGAGGCGGGCCAGGATGGAGCTGTGCATCTGGCTGACGCGGGATTCGGAGAGGTCCAGGGTCGCCCCGATCTCCTTCATGGTCATTTCCTCGTAGTAGTAGAGGATGACGATGAGGCGTTCGGCGCGGCTGAGGCCCTTGGTCAGCAGGTTCTTGAGGTCGCGACGCTGGATCTCGCCAAGCGGGTTGACCTGGGTGGTGTCTTCGAGCACATCGATCTCAAGGACATCGCGCGAACCATCGGACTGGTAGCGTTCGCGGGAGAGCGAGGACATGCTGACCGCGCGTCCGTCCTTGAGGATCTTTTTGACCTCCTCGGGATCGACGCCGAGTTTGTTGGAGATCTCATCCTGCGTGGCGGGACGGCCGAGTTCGGCTTCGAGCGATGCCTTGGCGCGTTCGACCTTGCTGGTGCGGCTGCGGACGATGCGGGGGACCCAGTCCATCGAGCGGAGTTCGTCGAGGATCGCACCGCGGATGCGCTGGGCGCAATAGGTTTCGAACTTGACGCCTCGTTCGAGGTCGAAGCCGTCGATGGCGTCCATGAGTCCGAAGACGCCGACGGAGATGAGGTCATCGACATCGACTTCATCGGGCAGGCGTGTGTGGACTCGTTCGGCGTTGTAGCGCACGATCGGACGGTATTTGACGATGAGGAAGTTGCGGAGTTCATCGGAGGGGTTCTCCTGATAGAGCGTCCACAACTCGGTCTGGTCCATTTCTTCGTAGGGCTTCTGGGGCGCCTTTGAGTTGGACTTGCGTGGTGTAGTTTTTCGAGAGCCCCCGGCGGGGACGACGACGGGCGAGCCCTTCTTCGTCTTCGTTGCTGGCACGGTCTTCTCCTTGACCTGGCGGCTTCGCCGCGTTCTCCCGCTACCCATCCTTGAGCGGCGGTGTATCGGACTATATCAAACGCTTTGCGAAGCTCAAAGAAAAAAGCGCAAGAATCGCAAGAGGTTTATGCTGCCTGTGATGCTTGCTCGGTTGAATCGGAGGACGCGGAGTGCCCGGGCTGGTCATTGAGCTCGGGGATAGGATGGTTGGACTTGTACTGATTGATATGCTCGCTGATCGCGACATTTGCCACGGCGGCGACAACCAGCCCCAAGATGTAGCAAATGAATAGCGCAAATACTGCCGTTGAGAGGATCGCGGAGGTTGAGCGATCTGCGGCGAGGCCTGAGATGAGTGCGATGGCGAAAGCACTGAGGGCGAAACAGCTGGCGATGATGCGTGCTGGCGCTCTGCTGTCCACGACTATCGGCCCTTTCTAAGGGAAGGTGAACGATCCCGTGCGAACTTAATCGGCTGGTTTTCAGCCACGATTGAATGCATGCGACGGATTCGAGTCAGTTTCTGCGTAGGAGTCTTCGTAAGCCGCGTCGGCGGCGTTCGAGACGCTGGGGGGAAAGAGTGAGTCGAGCGATGAACTCGGTGACGGCCTGTGTATCGCGGGTCGCGATGGCCTTGGGGTCAAGAATGGCGTAGGGCTTTCGGGCACGGACCGATTGGAAGACCGCGCGATCGCGCCGGATGAAACCGGCGCTGGCGAGATCGGTCCGGAGGAATTTCTGGGCGACTGAGGCGATCCGAGTCTGGATGGCGATGGCCTCGCGCTCGTCGAAGGCCATGTTCACCAACACGGCGAGGTCGGCGCTGGATGGTATCGCAGCGTGTTGGTCGCGTTCGCGCCGGGCGACGATGCACTTGATGAGGCTGTAGGCATCGGTGATGGCGGTTGGTTCCGGTGTCGTCACCACGATGCTCAGGTCTGCGGCATCGATGAACATCTGCACCTTGGGCCCGATGCCGGCGCCGCAATCGACGAGCACCAGTTCGGTGTCGGACTGCATGCGGTTGATGGCCTGGAGGAGGATGGAGCGTTCATGGGGTGTCAGGTCGGCGAGGCGTGCGATGCCGGAGCCGCCGGGGACGAGATCGAACCCGCCGCTGGTGCGAAGGGTGATCTCTTCGAGGGACTTGGCCCCTGCGATGACATGACCGAGGTGGCCGTTGGGGCGCACGGCGCAGAGCACATCGGCGTTGGCCATGCCGAGGTCGCCGTCGATGACGGTGACGCGGATGCCTCGTTGGGCGAGCAGCGTGGCGATGGACAGACAAATGTTGGTTTTGCCAACGCCGCCCTTGCCGGAGGCGAACGCGACCATCGGGGGCAATGGTTTGCGATCGCTGGGGGCGAGCGGGTCTTCGGCGAGGGCTTCGGCGGGCTGCTGGGATTGCACGCTGGCGATCAGGGCGCGGAGGCGGGTGGCCTGATCGTCGTTGCCGCGGGTGGCGGCGTCCTCCGCATCGAAGCGGTCGAGTTCGGGCTGGCTGGGCGGGAGTTTCATCGAGCCGAGCCCCCATCGACGACAAGGCGGGCGATGCGATCGGCGTTGCCCAGTTCGATCTGGTCGGGGACTTCCTGGCCGGTCGTGACGAAGCTCAGTTTGGCGTTGAGGCGCCGGAGGGTGTTCACGACGAGTCCGACGCTGACCGCTTCATCGAGTTTGGTGAAGATGACATGATCGGGCTGGATGTCAACGAACTTCGCGGCGGCCTCGGCGAGGACGCGTTCGCTGTGGGTCGAGGAGAGCACGAGGTGGGTCTGGTGCGGCGCGGCGGCATCGACGAGTTGACGGAGTTCGTCGATCTTGCCGACATCGCGTTGGGAACGCCCGGCGGTGTCGATGAGGATGACATCACAGTCGCTGAGTTGCTCGCAGGCCTGGCGCATGTCGGCCGGGGTCAGCGCGACCTTCAGGGGCAAGCCGATGATGTTGGCGTAGGTGCGGAGTTGGTCGACGGCTGCGATGCGATAGGTGTCGCAGGTGACCAGGCCGACCTTCTTGCCGCGGCGCAGTTTATAGGTTGCGGCGAGTTTGGCGAGAGTTGTGGTCTTGCCAACACCGGTCGGGCCGATGAGGGCGAGGGTGAGCGGGCGACCGTCTTCTTGCTGTCCTGCGGGGGGGAGCGATCGGGAGACCGGGATGTGGGCCGCGAGGTGGCGGAGGATCGACTGGCGGACGATGTCCGGCGAGGCGAGTTCATCGCGGTTGAGTTCTTCGCGGACGACTGTGGAGATTTCGTCGGCGAGTTCGGCGGCGAGTTCGTTCTCGATGAGTTTGGCGTAAAGATCGGTCAGGGCGTCTTGCTGTGTGCCGACACCGCCGACTCGGGAGCTTTGGAGCACCTGGGTGACCATGCGACGGAGTGCCGCGAGTTCCGCCTCGATGGCGCTGGGTTGCGCCTGTGATGAGGTGGGTGCGGGTTCTGCGACGGGTGTCGGCCGTGACTGCGATGGCTCTGTGCGGCGCTCGGGCTGAGGACGCGGGGCGTCGCGGGTGGGCTCGTTGCGCTCTTTGGGTTCTTCACGACGCGCCGGTGGGCGTGTGGGGACGAACTCATCGTCCATGGGCAACGCATCGTTTGGCGCGGATTGACGCAGGCGTCGCTTGGGGGAGGGTTGCGGGCGCGTCCGTTCCGTGGACTCAGACGGCTCGCGTCGGGTGCGCCGAGAGGCGAGCGCAGCCAACGGATCGAGCGGATCAAGATCGACTGCTGCCGGCCTGGTCGGGGCGACGGCGGTTGCGGAGGACGCGTTTGCGTTCAGGGTAGAGCGTGCGTATTCGAGCAGTTCGCGACGAGTGGCGCGACGCTCCGGGGATGGTTCGGGAGTGTGCTGCCTCGGACGCTCTGCAGCGGTTCGTTCTCGCTGCGTGTTTCGTGACTGCACCGAACGCGCGACGGAAGCATCGGCGGTTGCGGTGATTTCGGTCACGGTGTGCGCACCGATGCCGAAGACTCCGCCGACTTTATGCGTCTTGGTGTGAAGGATGACCGCGTTGGGTCCGAGTTCGCGCTTGACCAACGCGAGCGCCTCGTTCACGGATTTTCCGCGAAAGGTCTTGATCGCCATACGCCCTCCAGGCTGCGGCAGCGTCGCATCCTGCGACACTTGGTTCGAATGAAACCGCGTCCAACATACCGAACTCCGCGATAGGAGTCAGGTGTAAAATGGAGAAAATAGCGATCAATTTTCTGTCGGGATGATCGCGAGGCTTCACGACGCCGCGGCGGTCTGCCTTGCGACTTCCGGTGGAAGCGTGACCAGCCCGACGGACTCGACCTCGATGCCGCTGACGATCTCGTTGTAGCCGAGGACAGCAACACCCGGAACATGGGGTTCGAGAATGGTGCGGATCTGCGCTCGTACCTGAGGTGATGCGATGACCACGGGCGGGTGTCCGGCGTTGGTGATCTTGGTGAGTTCCTCGCCGACGCGATGAGCCAGCAAGGATGCGACACCGGCGGGTATGGAGAGGGTGGTTCCGGCTGAGCCGCGATCGATGTAGGCGGCGACGGCGTCTTCAAAGGACGGGTCGAGCGTGACGCAGACGAGACGCATCTTTGGCCGGTCGCCAGCATAATCCTCGGCGGGCGCGGCGTAGAGGTTGCAGATCGAGCGGCGCAGGGCGTTGCGGACATACTCGACGAGCACATCGGGGTCCTTGGTCTTGCGTGACCAGTCCCCGAGGGTTTCGAGGATGGTCTCCATGTCCCGGATCGGGACGCGCTCGCGGAGCAGGGCCTGCAGGACTTTCTGGATCTCGCCGGGGCTGATGATCTCGGGAACGACTTCCTCGACGAGTTTCGGGGCGTGCTGCTTGAGTTGCTCGATGAGGTTGTTGACTTCCTCGCGGGTGAGCAGTTCCTCGGCGTGGGTCTTGACCAGTTCGGCGATGTGGGTGGTGAGGACGCTGGTGGCATCGACCACGGTGTAGTTCATGACCTCGGCGCGTTCCTTGAGGTTCGGCTCGATCCACCATGCATCGAGGCCGAAGGCGGGCTCGCGGGTGGGCGTGCCCTGGATCTTGCCGGTGGTGATGCCCGAGTCCATGGCGAGGAGCATGCCGGGGACGACCTCGCCCTCGGCGACGACATTGCCGCGGATCTTGACGCGGTAGGTGTTGGGTTGGAGGGTCATGTTGTCGCGGATGCGGACCGGGGGCATGACCAGGCCGACCTCGGCGGCGATCTGGCGGCGGATGGCGCTGATGCGATCGAGCAGGTCGCCGCCTTGCTTGACATCGACGAGGGAGACGAGGCCGTAGCCGACTTCGAGTTCGAGGGTGTCGACCTTGAGCAGGTCTTCGACCTGCGGGGTCTGCGGGCCGGCCTGTTCGGCCTCGGCATCGGCCTCTTCCTTTCGAACCTGTTCGACGATGGCGGTCTGCTCGGTCTTGTAGGTGAAGAAGCCGACCGTGGCGAGGATGACGGCGATCCCGATGAGCGGGACGGTGGGGAGCGGGGTCATCGCCATGAGGAGCAGGAAGCCGGAGGTGATGAAGATGGCGATGGGGCGCGAGGACATCTGGCCCATCAGTTCGTTGCCGAGGTTCTGCTTGGAACCGGAGCGGGTCACGATGAGGGCGGCGGCGATGGCGATGACGAACGAGGGGATCTGGGACGCGATGCCGTCGCCGATGGTGAGGATGGTGAATGTCTCGGCGGTCTGGAGGACGCTCCAGCCGTCTTTCTCGATGATGCCGACGGCGAATCCGCCGAGGATGTTCACGACGGTGATGATGATGCCGGCGATGGCGTCGCCGCGGACGAACTTGGAGGCACCGTCCATAGCGCCGAAGAAGTCGGCTTCCTGGGCGACGCGTTCGCGCCGGACGCGGGCTTCGCCTTCGGAGATGATGCCGGCGTTGAGGTCGGCGTCGATGGCCATCTGCTTGCCGGGCATGGCATCGAGGGTGAAGCGTGCGGCGACTTCGGCGATGCGGGTGGCGCCCTTGGTGATGACCACGAACTGCACAACAACGAGGATGATGAAGATGATCACGCCGACGAAGAGCGATCCGCCGGCGACGAAGGTGCCGAAGGCGCTGATGACTTTTCCGGCCACCCCCACCGCTTCTTCGGGTGTGGCGGCGTCGGCGGTGAGGATGAGGCGTGTGGAGGCGATGTTGAGGACGAGGCGCAGGAGTGTGGTCGCGAGCAGGAGCGAGGGGAAGACGCTGAAGTCCAGCGGCTCTTCCATGTACATGGTGGTGAGCAGCATGATGACCGCGACGGCGAGGTTGATCGCGATGAGGATGTCCATCGCCACGGGCGGCAGCGGAACGAGCAGCACGCCGAGCAGGGAGACGAAGGCGAGCGGGATGATCAGCGAGCGGTACTTCTGCACCGCGTTGACCCAGCCCGGGTTCGGTCCGTCCATGGAAAGCAGGGCCATGATCAGGCCCCCTTCCGGTTAGTGATGGACGCGGCGGCGGACATCAGGAGGCGATCCTCCCGTCGAGGCGGTAGACATAGGCGAGGACTTCGGCGACGGCCTCGAAGTGCTCGGGGTGGATCTGCTGGCCGACCTCGACATTGTGGTAAAGGGCGCGGGCGAGGGGCGGACGCTCGACGATGGGCACGCCGGCGGTGGTGGCGATCTGCCGGATGCGCATGGCCATGAAGTCGCCGCCCTTGGCGAGGACGCGTGGGGCTTCCATGGTGTCCTTGTCGTACTTGAGGGCGACGGCGTAGTGCGTGGGGTTGGTGACGATGACATCGGCCTTGGGGACATCCATCTGGAGTCGCTGCATGGCGATCTCGCGTCCCATGCGGAGGCGTTTGGCTTTCTGTTCCATGTCGCCTTCCATGGACTTGCGTTCGTCTTTGACCTCGTGCTTGGTCATCTTGAGGTCCTGGGTGCGTTGCCATTTCTGGTAGGCGTAGTCGGCGATGCCCAGGATGAGCAGCATGAGCAGCGCCCACATGGCGACGCGGAGGATGATCTCCCCGGTGACGATGACGGCCTCCATGACGGTCAGCGAGGGGAGACCGGCGATGAGTTCGCGTTCGAACTGGAGGGCGATGTACCCGATGCCGCCGACGAGGACGAATTTGAGCAGGTCGAGACCGCCCTTGATGATGCTGCGTTTGGAGAACAGTCGCTTGAGGCCCTTGATGGGGTCGAGTTTTTCGAGTTTGGGTTCGAGGGCCTTGGTTGAGAGCAGGAAGCCGATCTGGAGGAAGTGCGAGAGCCAGGCGACGAGGAGCATCACGCCCATGAAGGGGGCGACGATGAGGGCGAACTCGGAGGCGGTGCCGATGAGGTCCTGGACGATGTCACCCACGACGAGCGACGAGGCGACCTGTTCGGGCGAGAGGTTGTGGCGGGTAATGGCGAGCGCACGCATGAGCGTGCTCTGGGCGAAGAAGACCATCATCACGACCGCGCCGATCATGAGGATCGCGGCGGCGAGGTCCTGGCTCTTGCCGACCTGGCCCTTTTCGCGCGCGTCGGAGAGGCGCTTGCCGGTCGGTTGCTCTGTTTTTTCGCCCATGTCTTCAGCCACGGCTGCTGCGCCTCCTTTCCGGTGTCAGAGTGACCAAGCCCAGTCCTGCATGACTTCGAGACCTGCGGTGATTTCGAACCCGATGGCCTCGCCGATGAAGTAGATGCTGCCGACGAGGGTGGCGAGGCCGATGACGATTTTGATGGGGAAGCCGAAGCTCATGATGTTGAGCGTCGGAACGGTTTTCATGAGGAAGCCGAGGATGAGGGTCTCGACAAAGATGATGGCCATGACCGGCATGGCGATGCGGAAGGCGAGTTCGAAGCCGGAGGCGATGAGGCCGACGATGAGATCCATCGGGGCGTCACCGAGCGCGAAGCCTCCGGGCTCGACGAAGTAGAAGGTCTGGGCGAGGGCGTCGAAGAGGATGGTGAGACCGTCGACCATGAAGAAGGTGGAGATGGCGATGATGAACAGGAGTTGGCCGACGCTGTCGCCTTCGATGTCGATGCCGGGGTTGACGAGTTGAGCGAGGCCGAGGCCCATCTGCTGGCCCATGAGCAGGCCGCCGAGTTGAACGGAGAAGAGCGGGATGGAGGCGAGCAGGCCGAGGAGAGCGCCGACGGTCATCTCGGTGAGGATGAGCGGAGCCATCAGCCAGAAGTTGAGCGGCTGGCCGATGAGGTGGCCGGTGTTGGAGACGGGGTAGAGCGCGAGGGCGAGCATGACCACGAGCAGGGCGCGAACGCGCACCGGCACGGAGGCGCTGGAGAGCAGCGGCGTGAAAATGAACACGCCGCCGATGCGAGCGAGCACGACGACGAAGGCCGGGGCGTGGGGCAGGATGGACTCGAGAATGGGCACGCGGGGATCACCGCCGGGCAACGGCCCGGAACATGGGGAGTGGGTTAGAACAGACGGAACATGTCAACACAGAACTCGGCGAGTTTCATGATGATCCAGGGCATGAGGATCACCGCGACGAGGCACATCACGAAGATCTTGGGGACCAGCGAGAGGGTCTGCTCCTGGATCTGGGTGACGGACTGGAAGATGCTGATGATCAGGCCGATGACCACACCGGCGACGAGGATGGGCGCGGAGACCTTGAGGGCGACCATGATCGCGTTCTGCACCAGATCTACAGCGGAATCGTCGATCATCGCGCGGCTCCTAGACCAGACCTGTTGACGCGATCAAGGGCGCGTGCGGAATGAGGGCGACGGTCGCCGTTTCGACGGGGGCGACGCTCTGCATGAGACTGCCCACGATGAGCGCCCAGCCGTCAACGAGGATGAACAGCAGGATTTTGAAGGGCAGGGACACCAGCACGGGGGGAAGCATCATCATGCTCATGGAGATCAGCAGGCTCGCCACGACCATGTCGATGACCAGGAAGGGCAGGTAGATGCGGAAGCCCATGAGGAAGGCGATCTTGAGTTCGCTGAGCATGTAGGCCGGGATGAGGGTGAGCATGTCCACATCGGCGCGGGTCATGTTCTGCGGCTCGGTGATGGGTTCGCCGGTGCGGTACTCCATGAGCATGAACACGGTGGACCAGGTGTCGGCCTCTTCGATCTGGGCGAACATGAAATCGCGCAGGGGCTGCTTGGCTTTCTCCCACATCTCGACCTGGTTCTGCACCTCGCCCTGCTGGTACGGGACGATGGCCTCGTCGTAAATGCGGTCGATGGTCGGGGCCATGACCATGAAGGTCATGAACAGCGAGAGGGCGAGGAGCACCTGCGAGGGCGGGAGCGACTGCGTGCCCAGGGCCTGTTTGAGCAGCCCCAGCACGATGATGAAGCGGATGAAGCAGGTGCACATGATCATGATGGCCGGCACCAGCGAGAGCACCGTCAGCAGGACCATGATGTTGAGCGCGCCGCTCAGGCCGCCCTCGAAGCCGGGAATGGCGTCGGCGGAGTCTTCGAGCATCTCGATCGGGTTGAACGAGCCGCCCGGCGCGACCGGCGGAGTCTCAGAGGAAGACACCCCCGGCATCGGTGACAGCGGATCGATCTCGCCGACGCTCTGCGCAATGGCATCCGGCACGAACACGCTGAGGGCGAACGCCCCGATGATGAACAGCCAACCCCTGATCTTCACGAGCCGTACTCCCGCAGTCGATTGATGCGCGAACGCAGTTCGTCTTCTCCGGTTCGCGGGAGCGTGTGCGGCTTTTCTTCGTAGTAGCCGCTGTACCGGGTGTAGTCGGGATCGGGTTCGTCGGCCTCGACCTCAGCGGGGCGACGGAGGCGCACGGGTGCGGATTCCGCCGCGGGGTCAAGGTCGCTGATGATCTCGGGGTCGCGCTCGAACTGCTTGAGCATGCTGCCGAATTTTGCGCCGAGGCTCTCGCCGTTGTCATCCTTGACCTTGCGGATGATCGAGGCGACTTCGTCCGGATCGTTGAGTTCGGCGAGGGTGTGGAAGCCCGCGCTGGTCTGGCTGAGAAGCAGCACGCGCTGGTCGAGTTGGAGCAGGACGAGCGACATGCCGCGGCTGACGGGGTAACGACCGAGTACGAAGAGCACCCCCGAAGGGGCCTTGCCTGCGGCTCCGAGTTGAGCCCGCAGCCCGCCGGTGACACCGGAGAACTTCACGATCACGAAGCGGATGATGAGGATCAGGCCGAGCACCACGGCGAGAGCACCGCCGGTCCGCGCGATCCCACGGAGGCTGGACTTCGAACTGTCCACGGCGGTGCCTGGATCAGGAGATGACCCCGTGCCGAGCGGGGTGTGCTCGATGGCGGGGAGCGGCAGTGTTGCTTGATCGGCGGTGCTCGCTGCGACGGGCTCGGGCTCGGGCTCGGGCTCGGGCTCGGGCTCGGGCTCGTTCAGGATCTGCGTCTCGGGCACCTGCGCGACCGGCTCCAGCTCCAGACTCTGGACGGTGCCATCGGTCGGCACACCGATCGGGGTACCGGCTGCGGGTTGCGACTGGGCTTCCGAGGCTGGCTCGATGCCCGGCGAGAGGGTCTCGGCCACTGGAATCGCGACCATGCCTTCGCGGAAGATGAGCGGCTGATCCGCGGGCCATGGAGCATCGGACTGTTCAACGGTCATCAGCGGCTCGACGGAAACCGGGCCGTTGATGCGGATGGGCGGAGCCTGCTGTGACGCGGCGGTCGAACCGATCAGCAACACGACAAGCGATGCGGGGAATGCGTTGAGCATGGTGGCCATCCTGGCGGGTCGCGCTGGGCATCCTGCCCGGCGGGGTGATCGTGAATCAGGCAGACATGGAGTCCGCCGCAGCACTGGCGATCTGTTGTGCAGCGGCTTCAGCACCGGCGAGGATCTCGCTGATGCGTACGCAGAAATTGTCGTTGAGAACGAGAACCTCGCCGCGGGCGATGTGCCGGCCGTTGACATAGATGTCCACGGGGTCCCCGGCGAGTTTGTCGAGTTCGACGACGGCGCCTTCGGAGAGGCGGAGGACATCGTCAACGACCATGCGGGTTCGCCCGAGCTCGATTTTCACATCGAGGTTGACATCTTTGAGCAGCGCGAGGCCCTCTGGGAGCTCCGACGATGCGCCGAGGGAGAAACTGGGCGGATCGAACCGAGCAGAGCCATCGGAAGCGGGCGGTGTGGCATCCTGCTCGGGCGTGGATGCCGCGACCCCATCGCCCTCCGCATCGCCGGGCGGGTCTGACGCCTCGTTCTTGAGTTGGTTGAGAGCCGCCTGCGCCGCAGCAAGGGCATCGGCCGCCTGCTGCTCCTTGGGGCTCTTTGGTGCCGATTCTTCGGCACTGGGCTGGGTTTCTTCCGCTCCGGACTCTTCCGGCTGCGGCGTTGCCTGATCGTCCTCGGCCATCCTGGCCTCCCGTCTCCCAAGGGAGTTTCAGGGCGCTACTCCAGCGCCCGACCCGGTATGTATCGTTCAGGAGCGGTTGATCGCCACAGCAATCCGCGCAGATTTTTCCTGCCCCGCGTCGAAGATGGCCGATCGGCGCAATTCGTGCGCAGATGTGAGCGTTCTGGAGCGAGGGATCCGCGGTCGGTGCCGGGGGCTCAATAGTCGGCCGGGAAGCCCATGCACTTGGGGATCAGCACGGTGCTGACGATCTCTTCGCCCTCGCCATCCTCGGGGAAGATGGTGTGGAGGAAGTCGCTGACCTGCCGGGTCAGGGTCTCCAGACCGGGCTCGGCGAAGTAACTGTGCTCCGCGGCGGCGAAGATGCGTGAGATACCGGTTCGGATGGATGCCATGCGACTGTCCATCACGCTCTGGACGGTTTCGCGATGGCGTTCCTGGGTGACGATCTGGATCTCGGTGTCGTAGATAAAGATGCGTCCGGAGGAATTGTTGGTGAGTTTCTCGTGCATCAGCGGGATTTCCGCGGGCTTCATCTCCGGGCTGGAGGTGTCGCCGAAGAGGCCGGGCTGGGCCACGACCTGGGACGGCCCGCCGAACATCATCATGATC
Source organism: Phycisphaerales bacterium JB050 (assembly GCA_043101125.1). Lineage (GTDB taxonomy): Bacteria > Planctomycetota > Phycisphaerae > Phycisphaerales > UBA1924 > JANSXG01. The sequence goes on from JBICHT010000090.1 coordinate 22,921, forward strand.
CCTACGACAGCGGCGCCCTCGACGAGGAGCATGACCATGACGACGATGATCGTGCGGATCGGGAGTTTCTTTTTCTCGGGAGCGTTCTCGGTCATAGCGTGTGCCTCGGGTACAGATCCCTCGAATCGGTGATTACCAGCCCTGCGACTCGCCCCGAGCCGCGGCCTCGTCGCTGGAGCCCGAGTCCTTGTGAAAATCTTCGACCATTACCTCGGTCATGATGATCTCGACTCGTCGATTGAGAGTCTGGGCTTCGGGGTTGTACTGGCGGAGGACCAACGGTTCGGTGTCGCCTCGGGCCTCGATGACGATGACCTCGCGATCGAGCTGGCCTTCGGTGATGAGGAATTCGGCGACGACCTTCGCCCGGTAATACGAGAGGTCCATCAGGTCTCTGAACTGCGAGTCGGCAGAGAGGACTTTGCTGGAGGTGTGGCCTCGGACAGATATTTTGTTGCGTCTGCCTTTGAGCAGTTTGGCAACGCGGAGCAGTTCGGTCTTGGCTTCTTCGCGCAGCACGGCGGAGCCGGGGGCGAAGGTCAGGTGGCCACCGATGGTGAACATCATGCCTTCCTGGACTTTGGTGACCTTGGTCTGCTTTCCGCTGACGCCGCGTGTGTCGGATTCGCTGACCTTGGACTCGCTCTGGCTCTTTTGCGCGAGTTCTTCCATGAGTTGGAGCATGGATCGGAGCGGCGGGTCGTCGGTGGGCATGACGCCGACCCCACCGGAGAAGCCGAAGGCTTCCTTCACGGCGGTGATGACGCGTTGGTACTCGTGTTCTTTTTTGAGTTCGCTGAATGCCGCGAGGAGGATGAAGAAGCAGAGCAGCAGCGACATCATGTCGCCGTAGGTCACGACCCATTCGGGAACGCCGGGCTCTTCCTTCTTCTTCTTCTTGGGCACGGATGGAGTCTTTCAGCGATCAGGCCGCGGCCCGCTGGTCTTCTTCTTCACCGCCACGAGCAGACGGGGGCAGGAAGGTCTTGAGTTTCTGCTCTACCACGCGGGGGTTGTCACCGGACTGGATGGACATGACCCCCTTGATGATGATGCTCTTGACCAGGACCTCCTCGTCGCTGCGGAGCGCGAGTTTGTCTGCGAGGGGCAGGAAGAGGCAGTTGGCGAGTATCGCGCCGTATAGTGTGGTGAGGAGAGCGGCGGCCATACCGGCACCGATGGCGGATGGATCGCTCATGTTCGCGAGCATGGCGACCAGACCGACGAGGGTGCCGATCATGCCGAAGGCGGGTGCGTAGCGACCACCCGCGTCGAAGAGGCCTTTGCCCACGCCGTGTCGGGTCATCATGTTCTCGACATCGGCTTCCATGATCTGCTCGATCAGTTCCGGGTCGGTGCCGTCGACGGCCATCTTGATCCCGACCACGAGGAGGTCGTCGGTCATCTCGGCGGTCATGCCTTCGAGGGCGAGGATGCCGTCACGACGGGCGACCTCGGCGAAACTCACGAGTTGATCGATCAGTTTGTGCGGGTCGGTCGCGCTGCCCTTGATGACCTTCTGGCTGACGCTGGGCAGTTTGAGGATCGAGGAGAGCGGGAACGCGGTGAGTGTCGCGGCGATGCACCCGCCGATCACGATCACCACGGACGGGATATCGACATAAGCGCCGAAAGAACCGCCCATGAGCATGGCGATCAGGATCAGCAGGAAGCCGAGGATGACGCCGCCGATGGTTGTGATGTCCATGAGCACCCTCCGGATCCGCGCCGTCGCGACTGGTCCTGTGCTCAGGGAATCGACCGGTTTGGGGCCCGACTTCACGCCGAGCGTCTCCGAATCGAGACTTTATGGGTGGTAGCGTGTCAGCGGGTGTCGGCGAGGCCGCGCAGCAGACGCCCGTATTCGACGACGAGCCGGACGATGTCGTCGGAGTTCTCGCGGACCATATAACTGTCGCCGGTCGTGAGTTTGATCAGCGTATCGGGGGTCGCTTCGACGGTCCGGATGAGTTCCGCGTTGAGCACGAAGCGGCTGCCGTCGAGTCGTGTCACGGTGATCATGGGGTCGTTGCTCCACGCTGTGGCCCGGGCTTCGGGCCGATCACCGTTCTTATCGGCCCGGGGCCCGCTTCACTTCATCGTGACCGGTGGGAATCCGCGTTATCGGCCGAGGACCAGGAGCTGGTTCATCAGTTCGTTCGTGGTGGTCACGACACGAGAGGCGGCGGAGTAGCCCGTGGAGGTCAGGATCATGTTGATGAATTCCTGCGACAGATCGACATTCGAGAGTTCGAGTGCGCTGCCGATGATCCGCCCGGTGCCGAACTCGAGCGGCTCCGTGATCAGGGGGGTGCCGGAGTTCGGGCCGACCGAGAAGAGGTTGTTGCCCGAATCGACGAGGCCTTCGGGGTTCGTGAACGAGGCGATCGCGATCTGCCCGATGGTGCGGGTGAGGCCGTTGGTGAATCCGCCGGTGATCAGGCCGTTTTCGCCGACCGAGAAGGACGAGAGCACGCCGAGGGGGGAGCCGTCCTGATAGACCGCGGCGAGCGAAGAGCCGCCCCCGGTGTTGGAAAGAGCGGAGACCTGATCGGATTCGCTGTTGAAGCGGAGCGCGATCTGGAGGGGGTCGAGCGCACCGGTATCGAGGCGGTCGATCTGGATGTTGTATTGCCCGGCGGTGGCGAGCTGACCGAAGTTGTCGAATTGCAGCAGCGGCATGTCTTCGGAACCGGCGGCGAAGAGTGTTCCGTTTTCGAGCAGGTTCGCGGCGTCGGTGTCGTCGTCGGAGTGCATGTAGGGACGCCAGTAGGTACCGCTGCCGGTCTTGGCGGTGAGGACCAGCGTGAGGTCGACCTGCAGCTCGGTGCCCAGGGAGTCGTAGACGATGAAGGTCGTGCGGACCGATTCGCCGTCGGCGCTCTGGGTTTTGACTGGGGCGAAGGGGGTGGCGTTGGGGGGCGGTCCGGCGGCGCTGCCCTGGCGGACGAAGATGTCACTGGAGTCGATTTCCAGATCGTTGATCAAGCCGGGGTTGCCGACGATGATGATCTCGTCGCCACCCGCACCGCCGAGGGACACGCTGCCGTCGGTGGAGACACCGGCCGGGTCGGTGGGGTCGTCGCCGCCGTTCTCGTAGATGCCGAGGTTCATCCGCAGGAAGTCCATGTAGTCGCCGAGGGTGGAGGTGGCGGTGACTTCGAATTCTGCGGTGGGGATGACCTTGCCGCCGCGTTCGGCCTGACGGAGTTCGATGATGTTGCCGACGACAAAGGTGCCGGCGGGGTCGATGTCGGTGAGGAGCGACGCCGGCGTGGGGGCACCGCCGGAATCGGTGAACGCGCCGAGGCTGATGATGCTGCCCTGTTGGGCGACATCGCCGTCGGCGTTCAGGTTGCCCGAGAAGGTGACATTCTGGGTCGCTTCGGCGATGGTGAGCGTGCCGATCGGGATGTTCACATTCTCGATGCGTCCCTCGATGATGTTGAACTCACTGTCAACGGGGTAGCCCTGCACGCGGTCGCCGGAGAGGGTGACGAGATCGTTTTCGGAGTTGAACTGGAACGCGCCGGAGCGGGTAAAGAAGCGTTCGCCGGAACGCTCGACGACGAAAAAGCCGTTGCCTTCGATCGCCATGTCGGTGTTGAGACCGGTGGGATTGATCGCGCCGTTGCTAAAGTTGCGCTGCGTGCCGGCCATGGTGACGCCCAAGCCGATCTGGCCGGGGTTGGAACCGCCGGTCGAAGCGTTGGGTGAGGTGCCGAGGCTGAAGGTGCGGTTGAACGCCGAGGAGAACTGCAGGCGGTTGGACTTGAATGCCGTGGTGTTCACATTGGAGATGTTGTTACCGATGACATCGAGCTGACGAGCGTTGCTGTTAAGGCCAGCGAGACCGGTGAACAAAGCGGTTGTGGACGCCATCCTGACAATCCTTCCTCAGGCCTGAATCCAGGCGAGTTCAAAGCGGGCCTCCGTGCCCGTTTCAGCCCCGGCTCCGCCGGGCTACACATCACTCTCTCTCATCCGTCGATCGATCAACCGACGCGACGATCGCTTCCAGCGAGCGGTTGCCGATCCAACCCATGCCCGCCGGAATGAACCGCTTCGCAGATCGCGTGCCAGACTCGATCGCTTCCAGGGATTCGAGCTCCCCCACCGCGTCTTCGTCCACGCGGAGCATCAGAAAGGCGGTCGGCAGCAGCGACAGCACGCTGTGTCCATCGGATTCAATGGGTTCGACGGCGCGGTTCGGGACATCGGCGCGAAGGAGCCGGTCGCCGAGCGCAACGATAAGCGTCTCGATACCCGCGGCTTCTGCGCGGTCCAGTGCTTCTTCGAGCACATCGCGACAGCGTTCCAAGTCATCTTCGTACTCGCCGCGCTGCCAGGTCGCTGAGCGAGCCGAACGAATGCTGCCGGCTCGGGCCGCCGCGACCATCGCGCCGAAGTCGATCGTGCCACCGCCCCCCGATCGGCGCGATTTCTGCGCGCCGTCCGGACGGACACCGGAGCCGAGTTTCTTCAGCATTTCAACGGGAAGCATCGCCATGCCACGCTCCGGGGGCGATTACTCGTCCTCGACCTTGTCGTCCTCGGCCAAGTCGTCGTCGTCACCATCGGGTTCCTCGACATCGCCATCGTCATCCGGGTCACCGATCGCGATGATGTCGGGGTCGATGATCTCATCGACGGCATCGAGGTCAACCGTGTATCCGGTGGACAGGTTGAGTTTGATGCCTTCGCGCGTGATGGACACGGAATCCACAAAGCCGGCGACTTCGGTGTTGGAAGAAGTTTTCCCGGTGATGAACTTGCCGACCAGCGAACTGGACGAGGTGATCTCGTTCTGACGCACCATGGCCTGGAGTTCTTCGGCCAGCGAAAGATCGGACTCGATCGCGCGGATCGTGCTGATCTGTTCGAGCAGGTCTTTGGTTTCGTTTGGGGCCAGCGGGTCCTGGTTGGTGAGTTCCGAGAAAATAATCTCAAGGAAATCCACGCTCGACATCGCGCTGAACGCGTCGGTCGAGCTGGCCGGGGCGTTGCTCGAAGATCCCGTGCTGCCTGATATCGCGGACATAGCCCGTTGCTCCTGTGCGGCGACATACCGCGTCGGGCACACTCACGCGAATGGCGTGCCAGTTCGGAGCGTGCTTCCGGGGAACGGCTAGGCGACCGCGTCGAGCCCGAGGCGCAGAGACTGCTCGAAGTCCATCTCCATCGACTCGCCATCGGGAGAATCCCAGCCAGATTCGTGCGTGCCGCGTTCGCCGCCGTCGGCTCGTCCGCGACTTTGGCCGTCTGCGGCGTCCTGGTGCTGCTGTTCGTTCTGGCCGGACTGCTCGCCTCCGCGCTGGTTGGACTGCTGCTCGGGCTGGCTGGACTTCGCGAGTGCGGGTGAAACATGGGTTTCGACGCGCTCAACGGTCATTCCCCGTTGCTCGAGCGACTGCTTGAGTTCCCCGAGTTGCCCCTTGATCGCTTCGTAGGCGGCGATGTTCCCGACATCGAACTGGAGCGACACGCGCCCGCCCTGCATGGACATCTCGATGCGCACTTCGCCGAGCGATGCTGGAGAGAGCTTCATGGTGAGCGCGCCGCCGCCCTGGCGAAGCACCGCGTTCATCCCCCGAGCGACGGCCTGATTGGTCACCGCATCACCGTCGGTACGAGCCTGAAGCACGGCGCGATCGCTCGCGTTGAGGCTGGTCTGCGACAGACGATCGGCGACGGAAGGACCGGCGAGTTTCGCGGGCTGAGGCGCCTCCTGGGTTGGGGCATCGGGGCGAGCCGAAGCCGTATCCTGTGTCGCTGACTGAGGTTCTGCGCGGGACTCGCCCTTGATCGCGTCGGCTGATGCCTCGGTCTTCGACGCGGGCAGGCTGGCCAGCGATTCCGGCTTGTGCGCCTCCGCGGCGTCGTTCTCGCGCCTGGTCGCATGGCGACCCGCGCGATCCTGACCTGATTGCTCGGCGTGGGGGTCTCGGCGATCGCCTTCGGATTGGTTGTCGGTCCCGCCCTGTTCTGCGGCATCGTCGCCATGCCCTGGGGTGGAGTCGGTGCGGGCCGACTCGCCCTGGGTGCGACGGTCCGAGCGCGTGTGCTCGGCTTCCCCTTCGCGCGACTTGCCTTGCGCCTTCGCGGCTGTGATGTCTTGATCGCCAGCAGCATCGCTGTCCGTCGAGTTCGTGGATTCTCTGGTATCGCCCTGCTGTCGTTGCGAGGCAGACGCACCGGCTTCACGAACTTCGTTGTGCGGACGGCCGGTGTCTTTCCGGGTGGCTCGCAGCGTTTCGGCGTCGGCTTCAGAACCGTCATCCGAGCGCTGCACCGAGGATTTGGTGGCGGCTTGCTCGGAGGCGACTACCGGCGATTCGGTGTCCGGAGCGTGCTGCGATTCCGACTGAACCGCGAGTTCGGAGTTCGCGAGCGGGTCCGAATCGGGTTCATCCTGCTCGACTGCGGGTTCCTCGTCGGTCTGGTTGAAATCTGAGGGCTGGTCCTCGCTCTGGACTTCAACTCCGTTGGTCTTCTGGTCTTCGAAGGAATCGTGCTCAGTATTCGTGTCGCCGTCGGCCACCTCGGTTTGCTTCGAATCTTCTCGCGCAGTCGCGACGCGATCGGACACCGCGGTGTCTTGTTGATCGCGACCGGCTGCTTCGTGGTCATTCAGGTGTGAGGAACCTGAATCCGTATCCGCGGGGCGCGACCGATCGTGTCGCGTCGAGCGCAGATCCTGCTTTTCGGGCGCAAAGCTCGACTTGAAATCACGCGATTCCGGCGCGTGGTCCGGCGATGCGGAACGCTTCGGCGCAGGACGTGCCGGGGCCGGGAACGAGGGGGAAGATACCGATTGGGACAAACTGAGGTGTCCGGAGACCATGTGCGCTCACTTTCAGGCCTCCTCACTCATTCGTGGACAGGCCGTAGGTACGCACACCCTCCAGCAAGCGGGCTGCCAAAGCGGGATCGCGTTGCTCAAACTGCTCAATCACTTTCTTGGCGTTCATGGGCTTCATCGCGTTGAGGTAACTCACGACATCGCTTTCCTTTCCCTGGTCAATCAGAGACTGGAACATGTTCGCGGCGGCCTCGGCTTTGGAGCTTTCGTAAAGCGTGAGCGCACGCTTGAACTGGGTCGATTGCTCGAGTTCGGCGATCTCAGCGCGGCGCTGCTCGAAGGCGTCGCGGATTCTCTCGAACGCCGCCCGCTCCTTCTCGATGGCCTCGAGTTCGGCAAGGAGGTGTCGTTGCAGGTCTCGCGTTTCGCGTTCCATGCGTTCGAAGCGCTGGCGGGAGACTTCGTCCATCTCGCGGATGATGTTCAGGCGATCGGCCGCGCTGATCGGGATCGCCCCCAGTTCGCCGCTCTGCTCCAGCCGAGCCCGCTCGGCCTCGGCTTCCGCCTCGGCCTCTCGAGCCGCGGCCTGCTCTTCGGCGATGGTCGGGGCGACCATCGCGCGGAGTTCCTCAAGACGATCGAGATCCATGCGATCGCTCGCGAACAGCCAACCGACGAAACCGAGTACCGCGAGCAGGTTCGCGATCGCGATCGTGGAGATCACAAGCCAGGCCGATCTGATCACTGTACACCTCCGAGAGTCACGCGCCCGGCTCTAGCCGAGGCGAGGTCATCCAGTTCTATCCGTTCCTTGCGTTGGCGTTCAGCCTTCCACGCTTCGTAACGGTTCTCACGCAGTTTCTCGATGCTGCGCCGATCCTTGGCGAGTTCGACGAGTTTCTGTCGCTCGGCTTCCAGGTGACGAAGCACGCCGGAGAGTTTGAGCACCAGCCCATCGGCCTCGGCACGCATCCGATGCATCGAGTGCGTCTGCCATGCCGCCTCACGCGGGTCGACGACCGAACCGGGCTGAGATGAACCGAGCCGGGCCCGCAGGTCGTTCCGCCCGAGTTCGATGTTCTCATGGCAGGCGCGGATCCGCTCCTCGATCGAGCGGTACTCGCTCTCGATCTGTGCGACCACGAGCTGCTGATCGCGCTCCGCGCGACGACGCATCTCCAGCAAGGCTTCGAGTTGGAAGCGGAACTTCGCCATGCGTCAGCTCCCCCGCTTTCCGGCGATCTGGGCACGCTGCTGACCCGCGCGGTTTCGCCCGTTCTCGACGAGGATGTCGATTTCCTTCGCCAGCGTGCAAAGGGTCTCGACGGATTCCTCAAACGAGTACAGCGCATCGGTGGGCTGGGTCAGCACACCGTCCATGCGATCCTTGAGTGAGACCGCGGCGTCGGTCAGCGGGTTCGCACCCGGTGTATACGCGCCGATCTGCAGCAGTTCTTCCACATCGCGATACGCCGCGAGGGCTGAGGCCACCTTCTGGCGGGCGTCGATATGCTCGCGACTGCAAATCTCGCTCGCGACGCGACTGACCGAATCGAGCACATCCACCGCCGGGAAGTAACCCTTCTGTGCCAGAGAGCGGGACAGGATGACATGGCCGTCGAGGATGCCTCGCACTGCGTCGGCGACCGGTTCGGTCATGTCGTCGCCCTCGACCAGGGTGGTGTACAGGCCGGTGATGCTGCCACGATTCTGTCCATCTTCGGTGCGGACCGAACCCGCGCGTTCGAGCAACACGGGGAGCGTTGCGAACACGCTGGGTGTGTAGCCGCGGGTGGCGGGCGGTTCGCCGACGGCCAGCCCGATCTGGCGTTGAGCGTGGGCCAGGCGTGTGATCGAGTCGATCATGAGCATCACATCGCGCCCCGAATCGCGAAAAAACTCGGCGACTGCGCAGGCGGCGTTCGCAGCACGCACACGCATCAGTGGCGATTCGTCGGAAGTCGACACCACGACGACCGTGCGGCGCATGCCTTCGTCTCCGAGCGATTGCTCGATGAAGTCCCGCACCTCGCGTCCTCGCTCGCCGATCAGACCGATCACATTCACATCCGCGCCGTGGTCGCCGCCGATGGTCCCCCGCGCGATCATCCCGAGCAGCGTGGACTTGCCCACGCCCGGACCGGCGAAGATGCCCAGGCGCTGGCCTCGCCCCAGTGTGGTCATCAGGTCGATCGCGCGCACGCCGGTGGGCAGCGGCTGGCTCACGCGAGAACGAGCCATCGCGCCGATCGGGTCGGGGTAGAGGGGCTGAGGATGCAAATCGTGAAGGCCCGGACCGTGATCGATCGGTTCACACAGCCCGTTGACCACGCGCCCGAGCATCGATTCTCCGACATCAACGGTCGGCTGGGTCTGCTCTGAACGCACGCGATCACCGGGCCGAATCCCGTTGGTTTGCCCGAGCATCATGACAATCGCCCGTCGCCCGTCGAACCCGATGACCTCACCGAGGCGTTCGCCTCCCGCCGCCACAACCGCGACGAGTGCCCCGATCACTACGGGGAAGTCGTCCACCAGCACCGTCAGGCCCTGCACCGCGCCCACGCGCCCCTCAACGCGAACCGGGTCCATCCGGCTCACCCTCGATATGGCGGCCTCGAGGACGGTCACGACGGTTCTCCATCGCTGGATTCCGGATCCTGCGGGAAACGATCAGTGAGCCGTTCATCCCCCACCAACGCGCTGACCATCCGTTCAATCTGACCGTCGATCGATGCATCGATCATGCCTCGCTCGGTGCGGATGACCACCGACCCCCGCGGGAGTAGTGGATCGTCGCCGAAGTGTATCGTGGCATCAGTGGCACGCTTCCGGGAAAGGTCGGGCAGGATCTGTTCGCACAGTTGGCGATCGTCGGGGTGAACGAGAACCGACAGTTTCGAGGCATCGAGGACCAGTTTCAGCGCTGCATCGAGCTGGGACTGCACCCCCTCCGTGTGCAATTCAACTTCACGCTTGACAACCCGCTCGGCGAACGCACAGGCGAACAGCAGCACATCCTCCTTGGCCTCGCGGAGCATCCGGCTGCACTCGGATTCCGCACGGTCCACGAGCCCGCTCAACTGCTGCTCGATCGCACCGATCCGCTCGCGCCCCTCGGCCACGGCCTTCTCATGGCCATCTCGCTCACCCTGCTCGACCCCCTTCGCGTACCCGTCTCGGTACCCCGCTTCGTACCCCTCTTCAGACGCGCCCTCAAGGATGCGATCACGCTCGGCTCGTGCCTCAGCGAGAATCCTGTCACGCTCGGCGATCGCCTGCTCGCGCATGCGGACCGCTTCTCGGTTGAGATCCCCAAGGTTCAGCACAATCGCCTCGCGAGCGGCGACGGAGCGGTCGGACTGCTTGATCAGCGCCATGGCGAATTCCCGTCCATCACACGATCAACTCCTCGCCGCCGCCACGACCACTGATGATGATCTCGCCGGCCTCCTCGAGGCGACGGACGATGTCCACGATGCGCTGCTGCGCCGCCTCGACATCGCTGACCCGCACCGGACCCATGTACTCCATGTCTTCCTTGATGAGCGTCGCGGCACGCTCGGACATGTTGCTGAAGATCTTCTCCTGCAACTCCTCGGAGGCGGTCTTGAGCGCGAGGGCGAGTTCGTCGTTGTCCACCTCGCGCAGCACCGCCTGGATACCCTTGCCGTCGACCAGCAGCACATCTTCGAAGACGAACATGAGGCGACGGATCTCTTCCACCAGGTCCGGATCGTCGGCCTCCAGGCCTTCGAGGATCGCTTTTTCGGTCGAGCGATCGGCCAGGTTGAGGATCTCCGATACCGTCGGGATGCCGCCGGCTTTCTCCATCGACTGCGTGAGCATGCTCGCGAGGCGCGATTCCAGGCCCTTCTCGACCTCGCGGATCACCTCGGGGTTGGTCTGCTCCATGTTCGCGATGCGCTTGATGACCTCGATCTGCTTCTGCATCGGCAAGCCGACCAGGATCTCCGCTGCCTTGTGGTGCGGCAGGTGGCAGATGATCAGCGCGATCGTCTGCGGGTGTTCGTCCTGGATGAAGGTCAGCAGGTTCTCGGCTTCGGCCTTCTGGAGGAACGAGAACGGCGTCTTCTGCACCTGAGTCTGGATCTGTCCGAGGATGCGGTCGGCCATCTTCGGATCGAGGGCGTCCTTGAGCAGGACTCGGGCGTAATCGAGCCCGCCCTCGTTCTGGAACTGATACGCCAGCGAGGTGCCGTAGAACTCCTCGACGACCTGATCCATCAACTGCTGGGGAACACGCCCCAGCCCGGCGAGTTCACGCGTGACCTCTTCGACCACTTCAGGCCCCATCACGCGCAGCACCTTGGTCGCCGATTCGGCATCGAGGGACAGCAGAAGGACCGCAGCCTTGGTGATCCCCTCGATCTCATCGATGTTGTTCGGCAGTTTCTCGCCGGGTTTGCGTGCCATCGAGTCCGTCATCCTCATCGAATCGCCGGGGTACGGTCCCAGCGCTGTTCACTGGTTCACACCGCTTCGCTCGCCCACCTGGTCACGACCTTCGCGGCCTGCTCGGGGTGTTCGGAGACGAGCTCGGCAATCTGCTCACGCATCTTGCGCATCTTCAGTTCGTCGTCGGTCAGTTCGAGACCGGCCAACGCGCTGTCGGCCTCCATGGCCTCACCGACGATGCCGTCGCTGTCTTGCAGCGCGGGCGGAATACCGACCAGTTCTTCCGCGCTGGGCAGCACATCTCGACGGTTCGCTTTGAAGGCCGTCATCACGACGAACCCGAGTGACGCCAGGGCGAGCGCGCCGATCCCCACGGTCTTGACCAACTCTCCGACCGCGATCGGCCCGGTCATCCCGAGGATGCCCCCGTCCATGCCGCCTGTGCCGGATAGGCCGAGAAGATCGGGGACAACGGGGATCATCGAAACCACGACGGATTCCTCCATGAGGGTGGCCATATCCACCTCACGCCCATCGACCATTTCCGTGAAGTCGATCAGTCGGGCCACCTCGGCCTTGATCCGGCTCAACTCCGCATCCCGCACCGCCGCCAGATCCTGATCCGTCGGTCCCTCCGGCTGATCCGGAGTTTCTTCCCCAGTTTGCTGGGACTTCCAGATGGAGACGAAGTAATCCCGGGGAATATTGACCACCGCGTTCATCTTCTGGAGGCGTCCGCCGGGAATGACCCGCTGGGTTTCCGTGCCACCGATGGCGGTGTCGAAGGTCGCGACCTCTGTGGACTCCTTGACGCTATCGGAGGACGACTCGCCTTGCTCGACGCTCGTGCCCGTGTTCGAACGCGTCCCCGGGCTGCCACCCCGCTGGGCCATGGTCTGGTTCATGCTGTCGTTGGTGGTGCTGTTCAGCAGCGCGACGGAGCCTTCATCCTGTTTGTGGAAGCGCCGGTCGGTTTCCTGCTTGTGCTCCATGGTCACCTGCGCGTTCACGCTGACGATCGCACCGGGGATGTAGGAGAGCAGATCGGTGATCTTGTCTCGCGCCTGCTTCTCGAAGGCCGCCGCGGCTTCCGCGTAACTCGCCACGCTGAAGTCGTTCTCGGTCGAGGCCCGCATCTGGCGGTTGGTCGTGCCGTCGATGACCCGGACATTCTCGACCGAGAGCCCGGCGGTCGAACTGGCGACGAGGTGCGCGATCGAATCGACCGTGTCCTGGCTGATGCCGTTGCGCCCGATCACCACAACCGAAGCGGTCGGCGTGCGGTCAACGACCCCGATGCCGCGTCGCTTGGGCACATCCAGGAACACCTGTGCTTTGTTGATCCCGCTCAGCGCCGCGATGGACCGACCGAGCTCATTCTGGCGGGCGATGGTCGCGAGCTGCTCGTTCTGCTGGTAGTTCTGCGTCCAGCTCTGCTTGTCCACGAGGTTGTCGAAGTAGATGCGGTTGTCGGCCGGGGCGTTCCCGCTCTCGACCAACGAGGCAAACACGCGCCGCTGAGACGACGCGGGAACCATGATCTTGCCATCGATTTCCTGAAATTCCTGACCGCTGGCCCGCAGGTGAGCGGCGATGGTCTGCAGTTCCTGGGCGGTGGCCCCCGGGGCGAGTTCCTGATACTCGGTAGTGGAGGCGTACTGCTGCACCACGAACAGCGTCATGAGCAAGACGACGACCAACGACGCGATCAGCAGCTTCTGGCTGACCGTGAGCATCGACAGATACTTCTGGATGGTCGCCTGCGCGCGCCGGAACTGTTCCATCGATCGGCCTCCGTGCCCTCATACCAAGCCGCCCTCCGGACGGCACACCGCCACGCGAAGACATCGCGCGCCGACCTAGGTTTTCGGACGAAGCGCACGATCCGCTTGAACGCGATGCAAACTTTGCCTGCGGGCGCACAACTTGCGCCACCGACGGTCAGACCCGGATCTGCTGGAGCTCGGTATAGGCATCCATCAGTTTGTTGCGCACCTGCTGCAACATCCGGAACGCCGTGTCGGCCTTCTGGGTCGCCATCAGAACGGTTTCGAGATCGTCGCGCTTGCCCGTGGAAAGGTCCTCGATGGCCTTGGTCGCGTCGTTCTGCAGACTATTGACCTTCTGCAGGTTCTCCATGAGCAGGTCTTTGAACGAGTCCCCCTGGGCGGTCACCACGCCCGGTGCGGGCTTGACCGGGCGCACCCCGCCCGCTCCGCCAGCCGACTGCGAACCGATGAGACCAAGTGGATCCGTCATGATTCCGCTCCAAAGACCTCAGCCACGCGCAACTCCTGCGCGGACCACCAATGACCGGGGACGGTCAGGATAGCAACCGCAACGCCTGTGCCACGATCGCTTTCGTGGCCTCCGCCGCCGCGATGTTCGCCTCGTACGCACGCTGCGCATCAAGGCTGTCGACCATCTCGACCGCCGGGTCGATGTTCGGATAGTACACATAGCCCGCATCGGGTGTGCCCGGGGGCTGGGCGTATGGGCTGTCGGGCTCCCACCGCTTCTGGAATTCGGACTGATCGAGTTCGATCGACGAGACATGCACCCCCCGGGCCCGTCCCTCCGGAGTGCGAGCCGCGGGATCACCGGCCTCAAAGATCGTGAACCGTCGCCGATACGGGTTGTAGTTGCCGTTCGCGTCAAGGATCGCGTCGCGGTTCGCGAGGTTCGCCGCGATCGTGTTGAGCCGGGTCCGCTGAGCGACCAGGCCGCTGACCGAAACATCAAGGTTGCCGTACATCCATCACCTCCTGGACGGGGTCAGACCCGCTCCGAAATCGCGCCTTGCAGCAACTGGATCCTGGTCTTGAACAGGTCCGTCGCAACGCGGAAACTCGCGACCGTCTCCGCCAGATCCGCCATGCTCCGCTCCAGATCACGATCGTTCCGGTCGTGAAACAGGATGTTCCCGCTCGAGGTCTGGGGGGTCACCCGCAGACGCAACTGCCCGGAGGCATCGCGCGAGAAACTGATTTCCCGCGAATCCTTCACATGCAGATCGCCACGCTGGCCACCGAACTTCGAGCGGCGTTGCTGCACCGCCTCGGCCAAACGCTCCTGAAAATCCGCGATCGACAGCGTCTTCTGCTGGAAATTCGGCGTCGACAAGTTCGCGATGTTGTGAACCAGCACACCCTGCCGGCGCGCGGCGAACTGCGCCGATGCCTCGAGCACCTGCAAACTGTCCGCGTTGACCAGTCCATCAATGAACACCGCAAACGCCTCCCGATCCTGCTCAGAGCGAAGCCGAAACCAGCTCCTGTTCCTTCCACTTCTTCAGTTTCAGGCCCAGCGTCCGCACGCCGATGCCCAGCGCCCGTGCCGTCTTCTGCCGGTGCCCGCCGAATCGGCGCAGCGTCTCGACGATCACCTCACGCTCGATATCCGCGAGCGGACGCGGCTCGATCATCGACGCAACACCGGTGCCAGCCCCAGACTGGTGGCCCGCAGCATGTATCGTGCCGTTGGACTGCCCACGGGGTACCGCATCGTGCTGCTCCTGCTCGTCCGCTCCGACCAGCACCTTCGGTCGAGCCTTCAGAGCCCGCCCCGGCGCGTTCGGCCCCGTCAGCCAGAGCCGGATCAGTTCCGGCGCAATCTCATCGTCGGGCGAGAGCACCACCGCCCGTTCGCACAGATTCTGCAGTTCACGCACATTGCCCGGCCACGGGTACGCCACCAGCAATTCCATCGCTTCCTCGGTGATCACCTTCTCCGGACGCCCCTCGCGGGCGCAGGTCATCCGCACGAAGTGAGGGGCGAGCAGCCGAACATCCTCACGCCTTTCGTTCAGAGACGGCAGCGGCACAGGAAGCACATTCAACCGGTAAAACAAGTCCTGACGGAACCCACCCGTCGCCACCTCGTCACCGAGGTTCCGGTTGGTCGTCGCGATCACACGCACATCCACGCCGATCGTGGTCGAAGACCCAACCCGCTCGAACGCCTGCTCCTGCAGCACCCGCAGCAGTTTCGCCTGAATCTGCGGCTTGATTTCGCTGATCTCGTCGAGCAGCAGCGTGCCGCCGTGCGCCAACTCGAAGCGTCCCTTGCGCAGCGACTCCGCGCCGGTGAACGCGCCACGCTCATGCCCGAACAACTCGGACTCCAGCAGCGACTCACTCATCGCCGCACAGTTGACCGCGAGGAACGGCCCGTTGCGCCGCGGACTCATCTCATGGATCGCCCGGGCGACGACTTCCTTACCGGTGCCGGATTCGCCGGAGATCAGGACCGTCCCGTGACTCTCGGCCACGGCAGACAGGTTCGCCTTCAGTTCACGCATCAGCGGGGTCTCGCCGATGACCCGCTCCAGGCCGCACAGCCCGGCCGCATCCGCGCCGCGAACCGGGGCCGAGGTGGTGTTCGCGGATGCCTTGAGCACCTGGTTCTCGCGCTTGAGTTCCCGGTGCTCGATCGCCCGCTTCACCGCGATGACCAGTTCATCGCCCTCGAAAGGCTTGGTGATGTAGTCAAACGCCCCGCTCTTGATCGCACGGACCGCCGTATCGACCGTCCCGAACGCGGTCATCAGCACCATCGGCAGGTCATCGTCGATCTCACGGACCCGCTCAATGAGTTCAACACCGGACATCCCGGGCATCTTGAGATCGGTCACCATCGCATCGGGTCGGCGCTTGGCCACGATGGCAAGCGCGCTCTCGCCGTCGCTCGCCGACAGAATCGTGAAGCCCGCACGCTGCAGGGTGAAACCGACGCTGTCGCGCAAGGACTCTTTGTCGTCAACCACGAGTACAGTTGCCATCGTCGATCAGGCCTCCGAAAGTGTCACGAGTGACCGAATATCAGGTTCATGTGTTCCGCCGCCGAC
This sequence comes from Phycisphaerales bacterium JB050, assembly GCA_043101125.1. Lineage (GTDB taxonomy): Bacteria > Planctomycetota > Phycisphaerae > Phycisphaerales > UBA1924 > JANSXG01. Next base: position 38,988 of record JBICHT010000090.1, read on the forward strand.
GGGTCCGGACCCGACCTCAAGCGGCACGCGAAGTTCAACCATGGCTCCCCCACCGTCTCGCTCACCGAGCACGACACTCCCGTCGTGTGCATCAAGGATCCGGTGGACGATCGCGAGCCCCAGGCCGGTGCCGGTCTCGCGCGTGGTAAAAAACGGGTTGAAGACCCGGTCGCGCACCTCCGCGGGAAATCCCCGGCCGGTGTCCGCAACGCAGATCGCGATCTCCTCGCGACTGTCCCCCTCTGGGGTACGCCCGCGACACGCCTCAACCGTGATCTCCACCCGCCTTGAGCCGTCCCCGATCTCCGCCGCCGCCTCGCATGCGTTGCGCACGACATTGATGACCGCCTGCTGCATCAGCCCGCGATCAACCGGAATGACGCCTTCGACCGGCTCGGCCACGACCAGACTCACGCCCAGCGAGCAGGCAAAGCCCTCGGCCGCCTCGGCGACATCGTGCAACAGGACCGCCGCCGGTACCGCCTCACGCTGCACCTTCAGATCGCGAGCAAAGTTCAGCACATCCCCCACCACCGCGTTCAGGCGATCCACCGACCGAACAATCTTCCCGGCCAGTTCCTGTTCACCCGGGCGATCCCCCAGATCCGAAACCAGCGCTTCACCGAACAACCGGATCGACACCAGCGGGTTCCGCACTTCGTGCGCTATACCCGCCGCCATCTCTCCCAACGCGGCGAGTTCGCGTGCCCGTCGCAACTGACTGCGCGTATCGCTGAGTTCCTTCTGCAGCCGACCAACCTCACCCCGGAGCTGCTCGTGCGTCTCCTGAAGGCGGGCAGTCACATCGTTGAACGCACCTACCAACTCCGCGAGATCCGTCGCAGACAGACCACCGGCACCAGCCGCATCTGGCACAACGCCGTCAACCTGTTGGGGGGCGATCGCGTTCACGGATCAGCCCTGCCGATCCTGAAAACGAGGGGCCGGCTGGACACCGCCACTGCGCCCGTAGGCCGCCGCCGCGTTCTTCTGGCGCACCGCCGAACCGAGTTCCTTCGCGACCTGGCCTTTCTGGGCTTCGAGTTTCTGCCGGTCTTCCTCATCCCGCTTGCTGATCCGCTCGACCAGCTCGTCCAGACGGGCCAACTTGGTCCGCAGCGCGTCCCGCTGCGAATCATCGAGGGCACCGGCAAGCGAATCCCATCGCGAAACGAACGGCTCAAGCAGCCCGTTCACCTCGGTCACCTGCTCAACGACGCCCTGACGCTGGGCCAGCACATCGAGCAGCAGTTCCGTTTCCCCACTCTCAACGCACACCGACTGGTGCTGAGACAGTTCATCCAGTTGTTCATAAAGACGGCATTGCTCGTCCAGCACCCGCGCCAAACGGGGCGCCCAGACACCGGGCTGCTCGTGCGGCGAGGGGGCCGCGATACCATCGGTGACCCTGTTTCCAACGGATTGCTCGGCCATCCTGACCTCTTTTCGCCCTGAGTGGCAGCCCGCACTCCGCGCGGGCCCGAACCTGTGATCAGGCGATTCCATCGCCCGATGGTTTCAGTTCGGCAATATCTGCGTCTTGGGTCCAGAATTATCGGGCCGATTCTGCCGAACTCCGCTGATCGAGCTGAATGCTCGTGCTCAGCCAGTTCTCCCAGTGCGCACGAGACATTGGGACCTCGCCTCGCTCGAACGCCTGCTCCGGCAATTCCGCCAGGCGAGCCCGTGCCCGTTCGTGAGCCGTCCGGGCCTCCTGCCACCGCCCCATCGCGGCGTGACAGTTCACGATCTGCACCATCGCCACCAGCGAGGAAGGGTCGTTCGGATATCGCTGCGCCGCCGCGGCATAATGCCTGATGGCCTCGGTGTAGTACCGCTCGCTCAGGAACGAGTCGTTCTCGTGATGCTTGGCCAGGTCGAACGCACAATCACCGCGATACAGCATGGCGTTCCGCAACCGAACCTTGTCCAACTCGCTCCGACGCGAGGGATCGCCAGAGTCGATCATGGCATGCACGCTGTCGTAGAGATCGAGCGCCTCGCCAAGCCGCGCCTCCTTTAAACGGAGCAGACGATCGGTTTCCGACTGGGGCAACCGCACCTGCAGCGCATCGGTGATGTCCGCCGCAGAAAGACGGCTCGCATCCGCGAGCGCGAGCAGCACCCGGAGGTCTTCGGACAAGCGCGGCTCAAGGTCGATCGCCGCGGTCAACCGTTCGATGGATTCCTCGTACCGCCCCGTCCGCCGGTACAGCAGGCCGAGTTCGACCAACGCGTCGCGATACTCCGGTGCGTCTGGGGAGAGGACACGCCCCTCAACCACCGCCCGCAACCGGGATTCCGCCTGCTCGACCGCACGCTCGCCCCCCCGCAGCATGTAACACTGGGCCAGCGGCACATAACTGGTGTAGGCCATCTCCGTCGTCGCATGATTGGCGAGGATGTCCTCATATAGCTCGATCGCCGAGTCGTACTCGCCGCGAGCCTGGTTGGTCCGGGCCAGCCGGTACTTGGCCTCGACCCAGCGCGGATCGCCGCCGGTGCGGGTCTGCACATATTCCGTGAACGCGCCGCGTGCACGATCCTGATCCCCGGCGAGGTCAAAGCACACCGCCGCTTCCCAGAGCGACAGGGCCGAAGCATCCGGATCGATCAGCGTCATCATCCGGGCGTGGCGCCGGAACTCCATCGCCGCTCGGTAGTAGTTCGAACGGGCCTGCTCGAGCGTCACCGGGTCCACGGACGCAAAGTCCGGCAGCCCATCGACCGTGGTCTCCACCCCCTCCAACAGGCTCGCCGCCAATTTCTGATGGGCGTAGGCGATCCGCGCCACCGCCGACGGCGGCGCCTG
>JBICHT010000091.1:0-29796 GCA_043101125.1 Phycisphaerales bacterium JB050
CATGAACCTGTCCATCCGCCGTCGTGGCTTCAGTCTCATCGAACTCGTCATTGTGATCGTGATCATCGGGATCATCGGCGCAATCGCCGTGCCTCGCATGAGTCGCGCCGCAACAGGTGCTGCCGACTCGTCACTGGTCGCAGACCTCAATGTGCTCCGCACCGCCATCGACCTGTACCAGGCCGAGCACGGTGGCACATACCCCACCTTCGCGGACTTTGTCGCCCAGCTCACGACCTACACCGATGCTGCGGGCAACGACAACGCCAGCAAGACCACGACCTACATCTACGGACCGTACATCCGCGAGATCCCATCGATCAAGCTCGGACCGGCCAAGGGCCTGAACACGGTGTCCAACACCGCCGAAGACGGCTCCGCCTGGTACTACAACGAGACCACCGGTGAGATCCGTGCGAACTATGCCGCCACCGTCGTCGACGCCAGCGGCACCCCGTATGTGAACTACTGATTCACAGCGGTTCCCTGAGCAACCCGAAGGTGACCACATGGCACCGACGATTCGGATGATCAAGCGACGCTCCACGGGGTTCAGCCTCGTGGAGCTTGTCGTTGTCATCGTGGTCCTCGGTACCATCGCCGCGATCGCCGCCCCTCGCTTCGGACACGCCGCGAACTCCTACCGGTTAGAAGCCGCGGTCCAGAAGCTCGAGGCCGATCTGCGATACGCCACACAGATGGCCCGTACGCAGAGCAGAACCGTTACGGTCCAGTTCGACCCAGGCAACGACTCGTACCGTATTCTTGGGGTCGAAGACGCATTCGGGGGAGCAACCGACTACATCGTCGATCTCTCACAACCCCCCTACCAGGTCGACCTTGCTGATGTGCGATTCTCAGGCGGCACCATCAGTGCGCTGCGAATCAACGGACACGGGTCACTGATCAACAAGGGCGTCGTGCGGATCGAACTCGGCCCAACCGCTCGTCTGATCGGTATCGACTGGACCTCTCCAGCCGAACAGGAAGTCAAGGTTGAGGTGGTCGATCCCAAAACCAAAACCGACGGCATCACCCTCGTTGTTCCCGACGGGTTTTTGAAATGAGTCGTGCGATCAGATCAATCCGTTCGCGTTCAGCATCCGGATTCAGCCTCATCGAGATGGTGCTGAGTCTGACGCTCGTCGGCCTGGTGCTCGCATCGCTTGGCTCTGTCCTCGCTTTTTCGATGGGCGCGGCCCCAAAATCCGATGACCCGTCCTCGCGACTGCGGGAAACCCAGTTCCCGCTCAGCGTGATGACCGAAGAAATCGCCTCGGCCACCAGTTTCATCTCGATCGCTACGCAGAAAATCGTCTTCGAGGTGGCTGACCGCACTGGCGACGCCTCACCGGACACCATCACCTACTCATGGGACGGCACACCAGGTTCACCGCTGCTCCGAACGGTGAACGCCGACGATGCCGTCGTGGTTCTTGATGAGATCGACAACATCGCATTCACGCCCACCACCACCGACCATAGTTTCACCACGCTCTACCCCGGCACCGAAACCGATTTCGAGTACGAACTCAGCGCGGGGAAATCTATTCTGTCCCAGGTCGTCGCGCTCCTCAATTCGAGAATGCAAGATATCAACCTGGACTACGGATACTTCCAGAGGTTGCGGACTCCCGCAGTGCCGGGGGACGCGCTGTATTGGAGCCCGGACTACGCCGAAGTGCTCATGGCAAGAAATTACGCTCCAGGAGCGGTGCGAATGGAGCTCCGGCTCGTGGAAGACGGAAAGCCGACCAAAACTGCTATCGCGTCGCGTGTGGTGCGAACAGGTGATCTCGGTGGAGAGTCATGGGTGCGTATCGATGTGCCGGGCACACTCAGACTGAATCCGAGCGACGAAATCGGGATCGTGCTCATCTGCATCGATGGCCATCAATCCGCAGAATTCCGGGTATTCGAGCAGATCGTTTTTCCAAGCGACTACCCAGTCAAACGCAGCAATGATGCCGGAGAAACCTGGGGCGGCGCGTACACCATACGCATGGCATATCGACTCGTCGGAAGCTATGTCCCGGCGTACAAATCCCAGACCGCGACCACGACCGTCGTCGAGCGGATCCGAGTTGAACTGACCCCAGGCGTGGCCAGCCAAACGAATATCGTCTCAGAGGTTGACCTCCCAGCGCCAGTCAGGATCGAGCCATGACCCTCCGACGCGGCATCTCGCTGATCGAAGTCACGATCTCGATGGTCATCGTGAGCATCCTGTCCATGGGTGTGATCCAGATGCTGGGCATCGCCGCGCAGACGCGCGCCATGTCGAGCGACCGCATCCGAGGCCAGCACCTGGCCAACCAACTGCTCGCGGAGATCCAGTCCAAGGCCTGGCACGATCCAATCGGAGGCCCGGCCAGCTTCGGACCTGGTGGCTCAGAATACGACGGAAAAACCCGGTTGCTCTACAACGACTTGGACGACTACGAAGGCTGGACACAGTCCCCCCCACTCGAACCCAACGGCGATGAGATCGTCGGCTTTCAGGGCTGGGAACGATCCGTCGACATCCAGTACGCCCTCATCTCCGGTGGTTCCGTCACCACCAGCGGTACCTTCGAGCGAGCCAAACTGATCACCGTCACGGTCAAGCGCAACGGGCGAACCATCGCCAGCGTATCCGCGATCCGCACACTCGGCTTCGAAGAGGTTGCCGACGAAGATCTACCCGCCAGTGGCACCACCGATTTCGTTGCAGACCTCGGAGATGGAGAGGACGACTAATGCAATCGGCATCGCAACAGCACCCAGACCATCGACGCGGCACCATCTACATCGTCATGCTCGCCGTGCTGTCGATCGTGATGACGATCTCTCTCTCAACACTCATCGATGCCCGCACCGATCTCGCGGCATCGAGTCGCGGTAACGAGGAAGCCGAGGCGCGACGACTCGCCCGATCCGCCCTCGAACTCGGAGTGGACACCATCACAACGGACACAGCATGGCGCGAGAGCGTTGTGGGAGGGATGTTGATCGACACCACCGCGATCGGTGACGGCACATTCCGCGTCACGGCCGTCGACCCTGTCGATGGCGACCTCCTCGATCAGTACGACGACCCGATCCTGCTCCTCGCGGAAGGACAATACGGACAGGCTACCCAGAAGCTCGCTTGCCGCATCGAGTACGCCGCGACACACGACCGCTCACTGGAACCGATCCTGTCCCGACACGCCCTAGCCTATTGGACACTGCGGGAGTTGGATGACAAAGAATCTGAGGATGTGCGAGACGGAGAGGACGCGAAGCTGAAAGGCAAGCTGACCTACGACCTGACGGATCCTCTCGGCATCTACCGTATGCCGCAGCTCTCCGCCGTCGACAAGACATACTTTGAGATTGACCATGACAGTTCGATGGAGATTGACTACGGCAGCATCTGCTTCTGGATGCGCCCGTCGTCCACCTACTCGAGCAGCAGTCTCACCCAGGTCGCTCTCAGCAAATGGAAATGGGACGAGCCGAACGCGACACAGTTGGCCGTGGTCTGCACCAATGGGTTTGTCTACCTGATCATCGACTACGGCGGCGATATGCGCTATGTCAATATGGGCAGCATCACCGGCGACCAGTGGCACCACATCGCGCTGACCTGGGGAGCCAGCGGCTGGTCGGCCTATCTGGACGGCACGCCTGCAGGGAATGATGCCAGGAAAATCGGCCTTGGGCGTGCCTGGACCAGCAAAGCCAACCAGATGGATTGGTACATCGGCGCTGCCGACGACATCTACCGACGGTACGGTTTGAAAACCGGTATTTCGAACTATTTTCACGGCAAGATCTGCGACCTCGCACTGTTCGCTTACGAACTCGACGAGGCCACGATCAAGACGCTGGCAAACATCCCGCCCAAGCCGGTCCCCGCGATCCTCAACCATGATTCCATCACGCGAGTGATCGACTGAGCCGCCGGGCACTGCCCCACAACTCTGAATTCATTGAAAGAATCGCGAGTTCAGGCCGCCCGCTTGCCCTTGGCATCGATCGCTGCCTGTCGCACATGCCGCGCGACCATGCGATCGTACTCGCCGAAGTCCATCTGGATAAAGAGCATCGCCAGCTCGGGATCGAACTGCGTCCCGGCGCATTTTTCGATTTCGCCGAGAACCGTGTCCCGTGTCATCGCTGAACGATACGCACGGTTGGAACTCATCGCGTCGAAGGTGTCCGCGAGGCAAAGCACACGCGCGATCAGCGGGATGTCCTCGCCGGCCAGGCCGTGCGGATAACCCTTGCCGTCGTACCGCTCGTGATGATGCATCACCCCGGGAAGAAGATCTTCCATGCCGGGCACGCCATCGAGGATGTTGAACCCGATCTCCGGGTGCTTCATGATGAAACCGAATTCCTCGTCGGTCAGCCGCCCCGGCTTGCACAGCACCGCCTCGGGCACACCGATCTTGCCGACATCGTGGAGCAAGCCTGCGATGTGGTACCGCTCGGCCAGCTTCTCACCCAGTCCGGCTTTACGCGCCAGTTGACGAGCGAGGGCCGCGACGCGATCCGAGTGACCTCGTGTGTACGGGTCTTTGGCGTCCAGCGCCCGAATCAGCGAACTGATGGTTCCCAGGAACATGACGGCCTGCTGCTCGTACAAATACGAGGTCTCCAGCACCGAGCCGAGATGCCCTGCACTCACATCGAGCAGTTGCGTGTCGTAACTGCTGATATCCGCCTCTCGCCCCTGCTTGCCCCCGCAGATGAGCATCCCAACGATCTCACCCGATGACTGGATCAGGTGCGCCGTACCCTGGCACTCCAGACGCGAATCGGCATCGTAGAAGATCCCGCCCTGCTTCTCGCGCAAACTCGACGCCAGACGCTTCGCCTCACGCTGCACCAGATCTTCGGTACCCTCGATCTCAGTCGCGACAAAGGTTCGAGAGCACACCCCTTCGACGAGATTCGGCCCATCGTCAAGGACGATCGCCCCCCAGCGAAACGGAGTGGAGTCCAGGATCTGATCCAATAGAAACGAACTGAACCCCGCCGGATCGTCAGGTCTGCTCATCGCCTTACCGACGCGGTACAGCAGTTGAATATTCTCAAAGGCCTGCGTCAGGTGTTCCGTGAAATCCTCAATGATCTGGTCCGAGGTTTCATCGCACAACGCGAGTTCGAACAGCGCCCGCACATACTCCGCGTCCGCCGCAACACCCCCGGCGTCCGGATCCATCACGACCACCAGCGTTCCGAGGACCTCCCCGCCCCGCTTCGCAACAACGCGGACCGCACCCTCGGTTTCTTCAGGTCGACGCGAACCGAGATCGATGCCGGCTCGCCCGAAGGCCTGCAGCGACAGCTCTTCGTTGAGATGACCACTCTGATCGAACCACCAGCAGGCCAGTCCAGCGACCGCCGCACGCTCGATGAGCGTGGGAAGCGCTTCGGTGAGTCCTCCGCTGGTATGGCTGCTCACGCAGATTCCTTTCGCACGATCCCGTTGGAACCGACCATGTTGAGTACGGTGCGCACCACTTCGTTCGCACTGAACGGCTTCGATATGACCGCTCGGATATTCGTTTTCTCTTGCTGTTCCGGCGCGACGATGTACCCGCGCGCCGTCAGGAGAAGCACGGGCACGCCTGACAGCCGATCATCACCCGCCATGGCCAGGGCAAATTCGAGACCGGTCCAACGCGGCATCTGCAAATCAGTCACCACCACATCGGGAGCATCGGCACTGGCGAGTTCGAAAGCCTCCTGACCATCATGGGCAACCCGGACGCTGCAACCAACCTTCTCGAGCCGGTTCCGAAGAATGCTCGTGATCGGGGTCTCGTCGTCTGCAATCAGGACGCTCAAACCGCTCATCGTCTTCCCTTCGCCACTCATCCGTGAGGGCATTGAGGTATACGCCGTGGGGACGCGAAAGCAGTCCACCGCAATCCTGATCGGCGAATTGGACACGCAACCTAAGCCCCGTACCCCGAACTGGATTTTGGATCGAAACCGCGTAATCGGTACGACCGCGCTCCTCGGACCCCCGGTTCGCACGCGAACACGGCCCCTCCGTTCTCGGACTGCCCCGCAGCGGTCGTCATGAACAACACCGATCGATCATCCCCGCCGAAGCAGCACGAAGTCACATGCTCCGCGGGAACCGCAAATCGCCCCACCATCTCTCGGCGTCCCGGATCCCAGCGACTGACGCACCCTCCTCCCCAGTGCGCCACCCACAACATCCCCTCGGCATCGATCGCCATACCGTCTGGATAACCCAAATCTTCCGGTGTCTGGATCACACCGATCACCTCATGCACGCATCCGGCGCCCGCATCGAAACGCAACATCTCAATGACACGGCGTGGCGAATCGATGTGGTACATCACCGTGCCGTCCTCGTTCCAGGCAAGGCCGTTGGGGATCGTCAGCCTTTCTCGCACCACGCCAAGCCTCCCACTCTCGAGCAGGAGATGCAGTCTGCCGGTCCCTCTCGCCTGATCATTGAGCATCGATCCAACCCAGAACCTCCCGCCCGGACCGACCGCTCCGTCGTTACACCGGCGATCTGGTTCTCCCGCCAGGTCTCGACTGAGCCACTGCTCGATCCCCTTTTCAAAACTGAACCGGGCAATACCCTCGCGTAAACCCGCGATCAGCCCGCCGGATTCCTCCTCGACCACGCAACCGACGCTCTGCCCAAGGTCAATCGACTGCCTTTCCCCGCCCGGTGTCCGCCGGTGAACCCTGCCCGCCGGCACATCGACCCACACCAGTGCGCCATCAACCCAGATCGGACCTTCTCCCAGCGTGCAGCGATGATCGTCATAAACACAAACCGTTGGGGCCATCCGTTGCTTCCTCTCAGGGCCGGGTTCAGAACGGTTTCGAACGCGTCGATAACCGTTCGGGAGACCTTACATGACCCGCCGCATCTTCATTGTTCTCGTCGCGGTGCTCGCCCTCGGAATCGGATTCCAGCCCTTCGGTGGCATCACCAACGCGGCCGACCCTCCCGAGAGCGGTGCTCTGCGCGTCTCGTGGTTCGACGCCATCGGCATCCAGAGTTCACTCGACACCATCGACTGGTCCACGCCGACGCGCCAGACCCGGACCGGTCGAATCGAGTGGGATGCGACCGGCGCTCCCTGGGAACCCGACGCCGTTGCCGATGAGTTCGCCATGCGCATCACCGGCGCGATCCGTGCACACGCCCCCGGCGAATACCGCTTCCGCCTCGACAGTGACGAAGGTTCCCGCCTGAACATCGGCGCGCAAACGGTCATCGACCACGATGGCCTTCACGCCATGTCCACCGCCGAGGGTGCCATCACGCTCGAACCCGGCTACCACAGTTTCACACTCGAATACTTCGAGCAGACCGGCGAGGCCGGACTCATCCTGCAGTGGATCCCACCCGGAGCCTCCGAGTGGTCTGTCATCCCCGAAACCTCCTTCGCCGATACCGAAGCCCGCATCCGCACCGAGTGGTACTTCGTCGATCATGGAATCTCCCGGTTCGATCAGGTGGACTGGGAAAACCCCTCACTCGTGACATGGGAGAGCCAGATCAACTGGCCGAACGGAAGCGGGGGCTTCATCCCGGAGTGCCCCGACAACCGCTTCGCGTTACGAGCCCGAACGCGCCTGCTCATTCCCGAAGATGGTGTCTATCGCTTCGCGCTGGGCAGCGATGATGGCTCTCGCCTGGTTATCGACGGCGAGATCATCATCGATCGGAATCAAACTCAGGGATTCAGCACCGCCACCGCCGATGTCTTTCTGGAGGCAGGAGCCGCGGACATCGAGGTGCTCTACTTCGAAAACAGCGGCTCCGAAGGGTTGGTCCTCAGTTGGCGGGCACCATCAGACGCTGGCGTGACTGTCGTCCCCGAGGATGCCTTCGAATCGTCAGTCGGATCTCCTCGCCCTCGCCTGATGCGATGGAGAGCCCAGGCACGGATCGAACGAGAGCGAGACCCAGAAAACTGAAATCGGGCGAATCCATGATTCGTTGAAACACGCCTCCGATTGATGTGTCCATAAGAGGTATGGCACAACTGACCGCAAAGACCGAGGCCGTTCCGCTACCATCTTTCTCGATGCCAAAGACCAAGATCCGCTTTGCAGATAAGAAACTCGGAGAGATCACCCTCTCCCCGACCCAGAATGTCACCATCGGGCGTCACCCTGATAACGACATCTGCCTGGGCAAGGACACCGTCGCTTCGCGTTTCCATTGCGTCATTGAGCCCGGTCCCCGAGGCACCTTTGTGCTCAAAGACCTCGGCAGCCGCAACGGGACCCATGTCAACGGGCGTGGCATCTCAACCGCCGAACTCAAAGGCGGCGACACCGTCCAGGTCGGCAAGCAGACCTTCGTCGTCGATATCGAGGCCGAACCCAAGACGCGCAAGCGAATCCCTCTGAGTGCCCAGACTGGCAAACTCGCTCCGTGGGCCGCGGACCTGCGCAACACCATCGACGACATCCCACCCAAGTCCAGCGATGACGAGCACATCGTGCTGATCAACGCCGACGACACCCCATCATCCGCGTTGGAATCTGCCGCCGACGGCTCACAAGCCGTCAAGATGCTCCTCCTGCTCGCCTCAAAGGGTCGCGCGACCGACATCCACCTCGAACCCAAACGCGAGTATGTCTCCATCCGGGTTCGCGTGGATGGCGGCATGGTCCATGTCATCGACCTCCCCAGCGAGATCGGCGAACGCACCATGGGGGTCATCAAAACCGCGTGCCAGATGAAGCAGGCCGCACGCGATGCTGTGCTGGACGGCCACTTCGGCGCAGACTTTGATAACCGTCGCGTCGACTTTCGCGCGTCCTTCACCCCGACTGTGCACGGTCAGAAGCTGGTCATCCGAATCCTCGATGGACGCACCGCCCCTCAGTCCATCAGTGAACTGGCCATGCCACCGTTCGTCGAGCAACGCATCGTCCAACTCTGTGACCAGAACGCGGGCATGCTCCTTGCCTGCGGCCCGACCGGATCAGGCAAAACCACGACGCTCTACAACTGCCTGCGCACCATCGACCGCACCGTCCGCAATGTCGTGACCATCGAGGACCCGGTCGAGTACCAACTCGACAACACCACCCAGATCCCGGTTTCTGACCGTCAGAGTTTCGGAGACCTGCTGCGCTCCGTGCTCCGGCAGGACCCTGATGTGATCCTGGTCGGCGAAATCCGCGATGACGAGACCGCTCGCACCGCCATGCAGGCCGCCATGACCGGCCACCTCGTGTTCTCCACGGTCCACGCCAAGGACTCGATCAGCGCGGTCTTCCGCCTGCTGGACCTCAAAGTGGAGCCCTATCTGGTGGCGAACTCAGTAAATGTCATCATCGCCCAACGACTGGTCCGCCTGCTCTGCCCCCACTGCAAGCGCGATGTCCGCGTCACCCCGGGCCAGGCCACTCGACTCGGCCGCTACCTGCGCGACCAGGATCACACCTACACCGCGACCGGGTGTCGTCGATGCCTGAAGACCGGTTACATGGGTCGCAAGGCGATCTTCGAGATGCTCGACTTCAACGACGAATTGCGAGACTGCGTCTTGGGCAACCCTTCGATCCAGGCGATGCGCCGAATCGTCGAGCAGGGGGTCTTCCGAACACTCCAGCAAGCGGGCTGGCTTCTCGCCGCCGAAGGCGACACTTCGCTCGATGAGGTGGATCGCGTAGCGGGCATCGGCGGCTGATCCAGTCCCCCACCTCACAAGGGAAAAAGAATCGCTCCGTCGTAGGTTTCCCAACGACGGAGCGAGCACAGGATCTCGCATTGTCGGGCCGCGACGAGTCTTGCGCCGTGGGTGTTCCCGCCCTGCGAGGTTCAGGATTTATCCGTAGGAAAGAGCCCCAAAGAGCCCAAACCAAGGCATTCAGAGAATACCACGGCTCTGAAAATGGTCAATCTGTGGAGCCGACAAACTCGACCTATTCTGGGATTTCTCACACGCGGGCGCCAGTCTTCTCCGGATAGCCAGATCTGACCGCCATTATTGGAACACCGACGAACGATCCTTCCACGCGGGGAAGGTTTCCCGCCAGTGATCCGTTTCCGATCGAGAAATCGGGGCCGAAATCACCCGTTCGGAATCATCGCCTTCCGCAATCACCTCACCCTTCGGGTTGATGATCATACTTCCACCCGCATATCCCAAGTGCGGGTCTTTCCCGACCCGGTTCACACCCAGAACCCACGCCTGATTCTCGATCGCGCGGGCGATGCTCAGCGTACGCCAGTGCATCTGTCTGGCCTCAGGCCAGTTGGCACCGATAATGTACGCCTCAGCCCCCTGCTCCAGCCCTGCACGGAACAGCTCAGGGAACCGCAGGTCGTAGCAAATCGCCGGGGTCGCCTTCAGTGACTCGCTGGCTCCCGCATCTTTCAGGTCCACACACACAACATCACGACCACCGTCGAACCGCTCCCCCTCACGCCCGAAGGTGAACGGATGGATCTTGGCGTACCGGTAGTGCATGCGTCCATCGACCCCGAACAGTGCAGCGATATTGAGACCGCGCTCCCCATCGGGCGCGAGAGCGGTCCACGAACCGTGGATCAGCACTCTCCTCTCCCTCGCGAGAGATTCCAGGAATGCCCGGGTTTCGCCGTGCCCAACCGGTGGGTCATCCGCGGTCTGGTCGACATGCAGAGAGAACCCGCTGTCGAAGAGTTCGGGAAGCACGACAAGATCGCCGGGCACGATCTCGGCAGAGTCGAGCATCGCTTCGACCTTGCGGAAATTCGCCTGGCGATCTTCCCAGGCGAGGTTCATCTGCAGCAGGTGAGCACGCATCATGGCCGAATCCTATGAAAACGCCCGACCACAGTGGGCCGGGCGCTGGAATTCGTAGAGGCTTCCTCGCCGATCAGGACGCGGCGGAGAAATTCAGGCCGAACGCCGTATCCATCGGGTCGACCACCGTGACCACATCATTGGGCTGGTCAGCACGGGGCGAGTTGTCCGGACGCCCGGCACGCTCTTCCTTGTAAGCCTGCATGAGGTGCAGGCGGCTGCGGACATTGGCCGCACGGAACAAACGCTTAAGGTGCGCGCGAACGGCGTGGTAGGTCAGTCCGGTCTTGTCGGCGATCTGGTCGTCGTCAAACCCCTCGAGCACGAGTTCGAGCACCGCGCGACAGTGCGGCTTCAGCCCCTTGACCCAGGCCGGCTCACGACGCCAACCGGCGGCCCACGCCTTGGCGATGAACGGAGCAATCTTGGTGAAGCGGGTCAGAGCCTTCTCTGAGAGCGGGCCATCGGCCTCCAGAGCGTTGATCGCAATGAACAATTCGCAGCCATCGGGACGACGGAAAATGCCGTACGCCTGATCGATGATGTTCAGCGGGCGGTGAAACTCATTGTAGAGGCGGGACTTCTGATACCCGTCTTCTGCGAAGAGTTCATCCAGCGTGTGAATCGTGTTGCGCTTGAAGCTCGACAGTTTGGTTGCGGTATCCGAATCCGACTCGGCCCATGAGGACCAGTCGAGGAACTGCGACGACTGCTCGTCCGACCACGGCCCGACCACATAGGTCTGCGTTGCCGGATGCTTCATGCCTTCATTATGAACCGCAACTCCCGCGACCTCGACCCCGGTGTACCGAGCAAGAATGCGACTCACGCGGCGCAGCAACTTGTGATTGGTCAGCGCACGATCCGCCCCAAGCTGCCCAAGCCGAAACACGGCGTCGTTAAAAAGCTGATCTTCCATTGGTTTGAACCCCTTCCGGATCCCCGCCACGAGTACGAGTCTTACTCCCTCTTGACAGAAGGAATTATGGCTGCCGGGAGCAGACCCCGACGATTTCAGTGCAGATTGTTCGCAGCACAAGACTCAGGTGATGCGTCAAACACAGAGTTATACGAAAAAAACGCCGAGTTATTGCGGAAATTTTGAAATGGCCCCGCCTCGGCGTCTCTCTCCACTCTCAACTCTACACTCCAATACGCATCCCGAAATAGCCGGATGCTGCTTTTTTGGCATAGCCTCGAAATTTGCACACATCCCGTTATTGGACACCAGCACCCAAATCACCCCTTATTCCAGGTAGCCGCGCCGTATACCGCGTTGTCACCCAGATCCTCAGCGATACGAATGAGTTGGTTGTACTTGGCGTTCCGGTCGCTCCGTGCCGGTGCCCCCGTCTTGATCTGGCCGCAATTGGTCGCCACGGCGATATCGGCGATGGTCGAGTCCTCGGTCTCGCCGGAGCGGTGGCTGAGCACGCAGTTGAACCCGTTGCGCTGAGCGAGGTTCACCGTCTCGAAAGTCTCGCTCAATGAGCCGATCTGGTTGACCTTCACCAGCACCGCGTTGGCGGACTTCTCCTTGATGCCCCGAGCGACGAACTCTTTATTCGTGACGAACAGGTCATCGCCGACGAGCTGGACTTTCTCGCCGAGGCGTGAAGTGAGCGTCGCCCAGCCCGACCAGTCGTTTTCCGCGAGGCCGTCCTCAATGGAGCGGATGGGGTACTTCGAGCACCATTCCGACCAGAGGGCCACGATGTCGTCGCTGGACATAACCTCCTGCGTCGAACTGAAGAACTTGTAGCCCTGCTTGCCGTCCTTCTCCGCCTCGTTCCAGAGCTCGCTCATGGCCGGATCGAGGGCGATGAAGATCTGCTCGCCCCAGGAGTAGCCGGCCTTGTCCACGGCCTCTTCGATGATCTTGAGTGCGTCCTCGTTGTCCTTCAGGTCGGGTGCGAACCCGCCCTCGTCGCCGATGGCGGTGGACAGCCCCTTGGACTTGAGAACCCCTTTGAGCGTGTGGTAGATCTCGACCCCCGCGCGGAGCGCCTCGTGGAAGGTGTCGAAGCCCCACGGTTGGATCATGAACTCCTGGAAATCCACGGTGTTATCGGCGTGCTTGCCGCCGTTAAGGATGTTCAGCATCGGGACCGGCAGGGTCTTCGCACCGGTGCCGCCCAAGTAGCGGAACAGGGGTAGGCCCATGCCCTCCGCCGCGGCGTGGGCAACAGCCATCGAAACACCCAGAATCGCGTTTGCGCCGAGTTTGCCCTTGTTGGCGGTCCCGTCGATATCGATCATCAGCCGGTCGATTTCTTCCTGATCGCGGGCATCAAAGCCGAACAATTCCGGGGCGATGACCTCGTTGACATTCTCCACGGCCTTGAGCACCGATTTGCCGAGAAAAAAGTCCTTCTTGCCGTCGCGGAGTTCGACCGCTTCGTTCTCACCGGTCGAGGCACCCGATGGAACCCCCGCCCGCCCGACCACACCGCCGGAGAGGGCAACTTCCACTTCGACCGTTGGGTTGCCACGGGAGTCGAGGATCTGGCGGGCGTGAACGGCTTCGATATCGAAGGGCATCGGGGTGCTCCTGTGTGCGGACGACTTGGTTGGTGTGGAAATGGCGATAGACGCAGGGCTGATGATAGCGATCGTGACAGCGGACTGTCCCTCACCCACCCCACGAACCTGCCGCATTGAGTACAGTGCCCGGTCGTACCCGAACTGGAGGAAATCCGCGTGCCGGAACTGCGCCAGGGACCGTTAGGCGATCGCCTATCCACGCTCAAAACCGACCTTGTTGAACAGGGCCGGCATGTGCAGCGGATTGTCGAGGCGGCGGTCCAATCCATCTTCGACAAGGACCCCTCCTTGGCCGAGAAGGTCGTCAACGAGGACGAGGTCGTTGACCGGGTCGATATCAAGATCGAGCGAGCAGCGGTGTCCCTGCTCACCGACTCCATGGAACTGTGCAGCGCGGGCGGGGCCGACAGCGTCCCTCCATTGTCCGCGTATCAGATCCGCATGATCCTGACGATCGTGAAGGTCAACAACGAGTTCGAGCGAATCGCCGACCTCGCGGTCGCGATGGTGACGCGTATGGGCACCTGGCTGAAACTCCCCGGCGACCCGCCGCGGCGATTCCGCGTCATGGCCAACAGCGTGATCGGAATGATCGAGCACACGGTCATGTCCCTCGAGGAGATGGATACCGACGCCGCACGCCTCGTGCTCGCCTCCGATGACGCGACCGATGCCTTTCGTGCCGCGATCCTGCGCGAAAATGAGGAAGAACTCGCCGCGGGCAACCGCTCAGCCGAATACGCCTTCACGCTGAATCGTGTCGCCGCGGCAATCGCACGCATGGCCGACCACTGCACCAACATCGCCGAACAGGTGATCTATGTGGAAACGGGCAAAATCGTCCGTCACACTGAAGAACAGTGGACCGAGCCTTCCGAACCCGATATTGAGCCCGAATAAGCACAGGAGTATCCCGATGTCCGGTACCGTCTCCGCGATGCAAAGCCGAATCGAGACCGTCCGAGAGCGCCTGGAGGCAATCGGCCAGGAACACCTGCTCCGTTTCGCAGATGAACTTGCTCCGGAACAGCTTGACGCGCTGCTGACACAGATCGAGTCTCTCGACCTCGACGCGGTCCCGACGCTCGTGCGTGACTATGTCGAAAGCAAGCCCTCATTCGACCCCGGCGCGGCGACGATCACCCCTCCTCCCGGGTACATGCGCGACGGCTCCTGGGACACCGCCCGGTACCGAACTGCTGGCGAGGAACTCCTTCGTGCCGGCAAGATCGCAGCCTTCACCGTCGCCGGCGGCCAAGGCTCCCGCCTCGGCTACGACGGCCCGAAAGGCTGCTACCCCGGCGGAGCCGTCACCGGTCAACCGCTCTTCGCGTGCCTCGCCGACTGGATCCACGCCGCCCAGGACCGCTACGGGGCGACGGTCCCCTGGTACATCATGACCAGCCCGCTCAACCACGACGCGACAGTCGAGTTCTTCAAGAACCACGATCACTTTGGCCTGGACGCCGCCAACATCGCGTTCTTCAACCAGGGCGTGCTCCCCTCGTTCGATATGAACAACGGAAAGATCCTGCTTGCGCAAAGGCATGAGGTCGCGACCAACCCCGACGGGCACGGCGGCTCGCTCCGGGCCCTCGCCCACTCCGGCGCGCTCGCGGACATGAAGCGTCGTGGCATCGAACACATTAGTTATGTGCAGATCGACAACCCGATTGCACGCGTCGTCGACCCGGTCTTCATCGGTCTGCACGCGACCGCCCCAGATTCCTCAGGCGAGATGTCCACGAAGGTTGTCGCCAAGACCGAACCCGGCGAGAAAGTCGGAGTGGTCTGCTGCATCGACGGCAAACCGGGCGTGATCGAGTACTCCGATCTCCCGGAAGCCACCGCCGCCCAGCGCAATCCCGACGGCACGCTGACCCTTCGGGCCGGCAACATCGCGCTGCACATGCTGAGCCGCGCCTTCGTCGAACGGATCACCTCTGGCGACCTCGAGCTGCCCTATCACCGGGCCGAGAAGAAAGTACCCTGCGTCGATCCGGAATCCGGTCATCCGATCGACCCGACCGAGCCAAACGGCATCAAACTCGAGATGTTCGTCTTCGATGCGATCCCGCTCTGCAAGCAGTCCATCGTGTACGAGGTCGAACGGACCGACGAATTCGCACCGATCAAGAACGCCGAGGGCAACGACTCCCCCGCTTCTTCCGCACACCTTCAGACCGAGCGGGCCGCGGCGTGGCTCGAAGCACGCGGCGTGACGGTGCCGCGCAAGCCCGACGGCTCGCCGGACTGCGTTCTCGAAATTTCACCGCGAACCGCGATGCGCCCCGAAGAACTCGACCCTGAGACGATCAGGAGCCTTCAACCGGGAGAAAAACGCGCGATCTGAACAGGGCGTCTCGGCCCCACCCAGATCGCGCAGTGCGTCACGCCGCCCGTTCATTCGGGTCGTCCTCGTACAGCGCAACCGCAGCGATGCCCAGTTCACCGATCATGATCAACGCGGGATCTAGTTCCCCTGCTCGACGCTCGTGGGCCGTGATCATTTCCTCCAATAATTTGGGGAGCATCCGCACAGCTCGCATCTGCGCATCCACCTCGGCGTCCACCAGCAGAATCCCCGAGGCGGTGCTCTGGTTCGAGCGACGCTCCGTAACAACCAGGTGCCAACTGGATCCATGTTGTTCGAACGAGACCGTGATCTGATGACCCGCGGGGTTTTTCTCGATCGTGCGGCAATACACCTTGCCGCTCAGCGACTGGAGACGACGCTCAAACCCCTTGATCCCCGCGCGGATCTGACAACTCCGCTCGGAGTTCGAGCGACTGAGTTCCTCGATCCGCGCAAACGAGGCCTTCAATTGTTCCGGGTTGATGTCCTTTCTTTCCGTCATCGATTGGATCCTTCTGGCTGTCAAGCAACCACCCGGAACCATCGATTACAAATCGCCCCAGCATAAGTCACTGACTGGTGACAATTTGCCACCACGGCTTCCCTCTCGGGGCGGACTCCCCAGCTTCACGCCCGAGAACCATTGAACCGCATTCACGAAGACTGCCAAAGCAGCTTCGCAAGCGGCTTTTGACGCAAATGAAGCAGCAGCATCGCCAGCGCGGTGCTGACGGTGCGCCGGCGTATGGTTTCTCGATCACCAAGAAACACGAACCGCCGGGCTTCGGCCTGCACACCGTCTTCACCCTCGCTCGCACGCGCGATCCAGACCGTCCCAACCGGCTTCTCTGGTGTCCCCCCATCGGGACCGGCGATGCCGGTCACGGCTAGCGCGTGCCTCGGGCGCGCACCCTCCGGACCGAAGACACGCGGCGAACGCTCGATCGCGCCGTGTGCCATTTCAAGCGCAACCGTTTCACTCACCGCGCCATGCCGTTTGAGCGATGACTCGGACACACCGAGATGTGCGGTCTTGTGCTCGTTCGAATAGGTCACGAAACCGCCGTGGTACACGGATGAGGAACCCGAGACCCCGGTCACCGTCCCGCCGATCAGCCCACCGGTGCAGGACTCGGCCGTGAGCAACGCGTGCCCGGCTCGTTTCAATTCACGCACCGTCAGTTCGATCAAGTCCGCGTCGGTAGGCGACTCGCCAGGTTCGGGCGAGATCCGGTATGCACCGATTCGCTCGCCGATGAGCCGATCGGTTTCATCGAGCAACCGAGGTGCATCGTCTGGATTACCCTCATGACGCAAACGCGTGGTGATCACGCCATCGGATGCCGTGATACCGACCAGAGGCAGGCCACGCTCAAGACGGTCCCGGTCAAGCAGATCTCCAAGAGCCGTCGCCGCGTTCGACTCGGGGATGCCGTAGTGCCGGATGAGGCGCGTCGTGATCACACGCGAACGGTCGGTCCGCAGTCGCGGCACCACGAACCGCTCAAACATCGGCTGGTTCTCGTGCGGCGGGCCGGGGAGAAGGTAAATGTCGGTGTCGTTGAGCGACGCGCCGATGCCTGGCGCGGTGCCCTGATCGTTATCAAGACAGACCGCCGATGCCGGTCGCAACGCCTGGCGATCGTTACCGTTGCGGAGCGGCATACCCCGTCGACCGAAAAACTCGACCAGGCGCGCATGCTGGTGTTCATCGCGGACCAGTTCATCGCCCATACAGTCGCACAGCACATCACGAGTGAGGTCGTCGGCGGTCGGCCCGAGGCCGCCGGTGGCGATGACCAGATCAGCGCTCGCGGTCAACCGCTCGAACGCTGCGCGGAGTGACGGTGGTTCATCCGGAACCGTTACATGCTCAATGACTCGGATACCCAGATCGGTCAGGCGAGAAGACAGCCATTTCGAATTGGTATCCAGCGACTGACCGATCGTCAGCTCATCGCCGATGGACAGAATCGCAGCGGTCCGCTGCACCCCGGAAGAAGAATCGTTCATGGGGAAACAGTATCCGCTCGCAATGTCTCCGGCTCCGGTGTGTTCTTCTCCATCCATCGCAGCACACGAGGCGCACGCCCGGCAAGGAAATAGAACAGCGTCTGGTGCCCACCGGGGTGCCAGTCCCGATCGGGCTTCCCGAAGACGCGCACGAGTTCACTGCCGGTGGAAGCCGGAACCCACTTGTCGAAGCCAGCCCGGATGATGAGCGTCGGGATATGTCGAAGGCGCGGCCCAACAGCGATAGCATCGAGTTGGACGGATTTGAGATAGGCCTCGTGGACCGTGTCCCACACCGGACCGGCCACTTCCGCATCGTCGGGGCCAAACACACGGAGCCGTCGTGTACCGTCCAGCGCGGTATCCCGATCAATCTCCATGACATCCGCGCCACCGCCGATCATGACCAGGGCGCTCAAGCGGTCACCGAAACGCTCATCGATTCGCGCAGCCACGGCGGGTACTGAGATGGCCCCCGCGCTGCACCCGAGGACAACGACGGGCAGACCCCGCGTTTCCGGGTTCGTCTCATACAGATACTCGAGCGCCGCTTCCGCCGCGTACGCGCTCTCGGCGAGGGTATCGTCCACGGCTCGAGCGATCTGCTCCCCCACCGCTTGCGATTCCGTGTGGTCGAGCAGGTCGAAGCCCGTCTCGACGGGCGGGAGTTCGCGACGAGCCTGTTCGAAGATTTCAGCAACCGGCACGATCCCGTACCGCGACATGGGGTCGTCCGGATCGAGGCTGGCACGAAATTCTTCCGTCAACTCGTTGCGCCGGCGCTCCTGCTCAGCATAGCGTTGCCGCTGTCTCTCATCCCGTGGGGTGACGATTCTGGTGTGTGTCCCAACGCGAACAACCAGCCAATCCGATTCGACAATCTTGTTGACGAACGCCTCTTCGTAGCTCGTCGAGATCAGTCCCCGGTAGTGCAGCACAATGCCTCGAGGCGATGGCTTCGTTTCCGGATTCGGAATGGATAGCGCGACACCATCTCGCATGCGGTGCCGGTAGATATCGAATGTTCGTTCGGTGCCCGGCGAATCCGGTCGCGCCCGCGCAAACCGATCAATATTCTGTTGCGATTCTTCTTTCGGTGTCAGTGTGCAGGAAGAAACGAATCTGGCGTTCGGGGCGAACCCTTCAAACATCGCCGCGATCAACAGATCGACCTTGTCGCCGCTCTCCTCCTCAAACACCCGCAACAACCCGTGCTCGGTCAGCCGGTTCGCGAGAATGCGGTACGCGGGCGATTCGGCTTCTGCGATGACTTCCGATGACACCAACGAGGCATCGGTAATCCGGTATTCGAACAGAGCATCCGGCGTATCTTCCGACACCTTGCGGATCTCTTCCATGTCCCGTCGCGGCCACACGATCGGTTCGAGCATCTGCACATCGACACCCGTCGCCCGGTCGCGGCTCCCCCCGTGCGCGAACCAACAGCCCGCGAGCGGCAGAAACAGCAAGAAGAAGAGCAACGCGATGGCGCATCGCACGATCGATCCCGGATGGCTCATGCTGCGCAAGATAGCGAAGCGGTCGGATCATCCGCCAGAACAATGTTCAGGACGCGCGAAAATCACCCGCGTAACGGACGGCCACCGTGTTCAGCGAACCCGGCACATCGAGCGGCTTGCCGCCGAGCAGGACCATCGGCTGGCCACGCTGCACCAGACCACGCTCCAGCACGATATCGTCGACGAGTTTCGCAAAGTCCGACCGGTGCTCGGGCACATTCTTCACGAGAAGCGGGTACACGCCGTACAGCATCGTCATCCGCCGAACCGCCTTGGGATCGCTGCTGAAGGCGACGATCGGCACCCGGAAGTTGTTCCGCGAGAGGTACCTCGCCCCGCCACCACGCTGCGACCAGACCACGATCAGTTCCGCGCCGATGTCGTTGGCCATGTGCCACGCGCCGTGGGCGATCGCGGGGATCATCTGGCGCAGTTCCTGGGCACGCTTCGGCGGATTCGGAAGAATCTTCTCTTCACGCAGCGACTGCTCGGTCACGACGGCGATCCGGCGCATCGTTTCGACCGCCAGGTGGGGGAATCGCCCGATGGCGGTTTCCGCGGAAAGCATCACCGCGTCGGCACCGTCGAGGACGGCGTTCGCAACATCCGACACTTCCGCACGAGTCGCCGAGGCGGAGTTGATCATCGATTCGAGCATCTGCGTCGCCACGATGCAGGGCTTGCCCCACTCGTGCGCTTTGCGGACCAGACGCTTCTGCGTCACCGGAACCGTCGCGATATCCATCTCGACACCCAGATCGCCGCGTGCGACCATCAGGCCATCCGCGATCTCAATGATGCTGTCGATGTTGGCGACGGCCTGGGGGGTCTCGATCTTCGCAATAATCGGGATCGTCGGCTGCGCGTTCGCGCCACCAAGCCCGGTGCCGCAGCGATCCAAGGTGCACAGCCGCTTGAGCGTATCGCTCAGACGCTGCACCTCGCTGCCGTGTCGCACGAAACTCATCGCCAGAAAATCGAGTTCCTGTTCAACAGCCCAGTCCACGCACGCCCAATCGTGATCGGTGAGCGCGGGGATCGTCAGGTCCGAATCCGGAAGGTTGATGCCCTTCCCGGTCGTGACCAATCCACCAACGGTCACCCGACACACGGCGTGACGGTTCGGTCCGGTCCCGACCTCCACACACAGCATGCGGATCTGGCCATCATTAATCAGCACACGATGCCCGGGCTCAACCTCCGTCGCGACATTCGCGTAGGTCGCACCCAGCATGGGCACTTCGCCATCGACACACACATCGAGATCAGGCTGGATGATCACATCCTGACCGGTCTTCAAACGAATCCCGTCGCCGGGAACCTTGACCACGCGGATCTTCGGACCGCACAGGTCACCGAGCACCGCGACAGGGGTATCCAGCGAGTCCGCGACCATGCGGATCATGTCCAGGCGGATCTTGTGCTCTTCAAAGCTACCGTGCGAGAAGTTCAGCCGGAACAGGCTTGCGCCGTTCTGGATCATTTTCTCGATGATGTCGGGGTGAGCCATCGCCGGACCGACCGTAGCCAGGATCTTCGTCAGCGGCGGACGCCACGGCCCTGTGCCTTCAGTGTTGGTTGGG
The DNA here is from genome assembly GCA_043101125.1 of Phycisphaerales bacterium JB050. Taxonomy (GTDB): domain Bacteria; phylum Planctomycetota; class Phycisphaerae; order Phycisphaerales; family UBA1924; genus JANSXG01. The sequence continues at coordinate 20,801 of JBICHT010000091.1, forward strand.
ATCATGCGAACGCTCTCGTGAGCGGAAGGATTCAGGGTCGAACTCACCACGGATCATCGTCCTGTCGGGTATCAGTTGAGCAGCCCCCATCGATGCGGGCAATCTGTCATCGGGCGAATGGGGTCTGAAGAGGATTCATGATTCTATCCCGTTCGCTGGTAAAACGCTTTAGCGGAATAATTTCTCTGCACGACGCACCACTTCACGGTAATTCTGCCTGAAATGGGTGGTATACGCGATCTGGCTCTCCTGACGAGGCTTGCTCCCCGCCCAATCCTTCCGGATCGTGCGGTAGTGCTCAGCACTGAACAGCAATTTCTTCCCCGCCAGTTCCGGATCAGGAAAGTCCGCCGGGAACTCGTGAACTGGGAACGCGAAGAATACCCCCTCAAGCTCGGTCAACTCGCCCGGCGAGACCTCCCCCGCTTCCACCGCTTCGCGAACCCGGTTCAGGGCGGTCCACGCCGCGACCTGCTCCTGATGGATATCGCAGCCGAAGGCCGCCATCATCGGCGCGACCGCCGATCGCCAGCCACGCGAAGGGGTATCCATCGCCGCCGAGAACGGGTCGATGCCCGCGTCTACGAACCGCTCGCCGTGATCGGCGTACAGCGAGCGGATCACCGGCATGCGTCGCAATTCGTACTGCTCCGGGCCGAGATCGTCCGTCTCGTCAGCCACCGGGATCTGCCACAGCGACTGGCCCTTGGGCGAGATGACAAATTCAATGAATCGGTCCGCAATCACCGCATTCGGCGCACCACGCAATTTCGAGATCGGGTCCGCATCGATGTAGGTCACCCCCGGCGGGTCGATGTACCCCACCCGGGTGGTCTCGGGCGTCTCGCCCTCGCGCATCACCGCCTGTGACTGGTAGCGACCATAAAAATCGATCGCCACGCCCGCCGCGGCTTCGCCCTGACTGACATCCACCGGGATCTTGCTCGAGCTGTTCGAGAAGTACCGCGCATTCGCGCTCATCGCCTGCAGGATTCGCCAGCCCTCATCCCAACCATAGTTGTTCAGGATCGAGTCATAAGTCGTGGTCACCGAGCCGGACATCCGTGGGTCGGCCAGTGCGAGCCAGCCGGTCAGGCGCGGATCGGTGAGATCCACCCACGAACGAGGCTCCCCAAGACCAAGTTCCCGCAGCGTGTCCCGGTTGTAAATAATGCCAAAGCCCGACAACGCGGTGCCGACCCAGAACTTCTCAGGCTCGTAGAGATAGCCCGATCCAACAGCATTTTCTCCATAGATGCCGGTCAGAGCGAGATCGCTCAGGTTCACCGGCACGCTCATCGGGATCGAGACATCCTCACCATCAAGGTTGACGGTCACACCACGCTTGAGTTGATCGTGCTCGTAAGACCCGCCGCCGAACATCAGGTCGTAGACCATGCTCTGGCCGGGTGCCATGCTCCCGTCGGGCAGGATCACCCCGTCCCGAAGATCCGCGGTGTACTGGGAGGTGAGTTGCTTGCGGATCTCGCTGGTACCGCCGGGCTGCCGCCAGTCGATAGCCACCGGCGTGCCATGCGTTTCCTCATGCCAGCGCGAAAACGCCCGCTCGAACTCGTACCGGATCTGCTCGTTGTGCGGCGTGATGATGACCAGCCGCTCGGCGTTGGCGGGCGTTTCCACCCCGTCCCTGGTCAGCGCGAACACGAACGGCACGCCCAGCACCACCAGCATCGCGGCGAGAACCAGCACCTTCGAACGATCCCAAAACCGATGTGAACCCTGCATAGCGGCTAGGGTATCCGCAGCGTGCGAAGATCGCGCTCACCTCACGACTCCTCAGCCTACCACCAGCCCCATGCAGGAATCATCCGTGCCTCACGACCGTCCCGACGCCTGGCTCCATCCCGTGGTCCTGATCACCGGAGCCAGCTCCGGGATCGGACTCGCCACCGCCCATCGCCTCGCCTCCCTCGGCATGCGTCTTGTCCTCGTCGCCCGCAACGAGGACAAACTCGAGCAGGCCGCGGCGGATATCGCCGAATCCTACACCGCCGAGGCCCCCCAGATCGCGATTATCTCCGCCGACATGGCCGATCCGGAGGAAGCCGCCGACGCCGTAAACGCCGCCGTCGAGCGTTTCGGACGCCTCGACCACCTCGTGCTCAACGCCGGAACCGCCCCGCTGCGTCCGATCGGCTCGACCGGCATCGACACCATCCAGCACGCCTTCGATGTCAACGCCATCGGCCCGGGCGCGATGATCGAAGCCGCCTGGCCCCACTTCAAGGCCCGGCACGCCGAGTACGACGGCGAATCCCCCCCAGCGACGGTGGTCGGAGTCTCGACACTGGGCACCGCGGACCCCTTCCCCGGTTTCTTTGCCTACGCCGCGAGCAAGGCGGCGATCAATTCCTACGCCCGTTCGATCGCGAAGGAAGGCGCTGCCATCGGGGTCCGGGGCTACGCCGTCGCGCCGGGCGCGGTCGAAACGCCCATGCTGCGGGGGCTGTTCAGCACCGACATCCTCCCCGAAGCGGTATGCGTCTCACCGGATGATGTTGCGGAGCTGATCGCCGGGTGCATCGTGGGTGCGTACAAGGAGCAGAACGGGGCGACGATCTTCATCTCGCGTGCCGACGACGGCAGCGTGCAAACCCGAATCGACGAAGAACCGGAGGCGTGATGCCCAAACGCACCATCCAAACCCCCCTCGGCCCGATGCTCGCCACCAGCGAGAACGAGGCCCTCATCGGCCTGTCGTTCGACGCGGAAGGTGAGCACGACGAGGCCTGCCCGATCCTTGACCTCGTGGAAGAGCAGCTCGAATCCTATTTCGAGGGCGATCCCGTGAATTTCGACATCCCGCTCGCGCCGAAGGGAACGCCCTTCCAGCACCGGGTGTGGGACGCGCTCCGCACGGTTCCCAAGGGCGAAACCCGCTCGTACACCGCGATCGCCAGGCAGATCGGAAGCCACGAGGCCGTCCGCGCGGTCGGTGCCGCCAACGGAGCCAACCCCATCGCGATCATCATCCCCTGCCATCGCGTGATCGCGTCAGACGGCCGATTACACGGCTACGCGGGCGGGCTGGAGCGAAAACGAGAATTGCTGGACCTGGAAACGAAGTCCCTCTTCACCAACAACTCCGATTGATCGCTCAACCGATCACTTGCTGATCCAGGTCTTCGTCACCACACCGTTCTCAAACTGCACATACGCGACCGACTTCTCATTGGTCGTGTTCGAGGTTGCGAACAGCAGGAAGACCGCGGCCTTCCCCCGGCGCTGTTCCTCCCACTCATACGCGAAGATCTCGCCGTTCTCGATCGCGGTCCGGCGCGTCGGCGGCCCGAGGAGTTCGATGACTTGCGCGGAAGTCATCGCCTGCTCCTGCAGCGTCTCCAGCGTCATCATTCCGACTGGGGTGCCGGAGACTTTGCTCGATCCAGAACCGGACACCAAACAACCACTCAGCGGCAGTACGGCGAACGACAAAAAGGCAACGGCCATCGTCTTGTGCTTCACGGGGCTTCTCCTCCTCGCGTGATCGAAGTCTGGTCGAGTGTATGGGAACCCCCACACTCCGGTTTCACGCAAGGAACATACCGACCTCGATAACACCCCAAAACGGGGAGTTAAACAGGGACATGGGCCGGGGATGGCTTGGACTCGACTTGAGCCGGCGCCCCGATGCCCGCCCGCTTCTTGCGGTTCGCCTTGATCCACTCCCGGATCTTCTGGCGCTGCGTCGGCCAGCGGTCTGAGCAGCGCAGATCAAGGAAGGTGTGCAGCAGTCGGAGCAACAGACCATCCAGACGCGTGATCTGCTCCAGACGCCACTCGGCGAGTTCCCGAGCGGTCTCGAATTCCTGTTCGGTGTGCGGCAGCTTCGCGCCGGAGATCATCCAGCGATCGACCTGCAGTGTCAGCGTGAACTGGTCACCCGCTCCGGCCCCGTCCGCCAGCACCAGGCCGGCCTTGCGTGGCCATTTTCCGGTCGCCAACGCATCCGCGGCCTCGGCCATCCGGACCGGCGCGGTGCCGCCGGCGTGATCGCGCAACGACTGCTTTCCGCTGATCCCCCAGCCGCACTCCATTTCCAGCGAGCGATCGAGCAGCACCGCGATCTCGCTGGTGCCCTGCCCCTCATCGCGTAGCTCGATCAGGCCCTCATGCTGGTCAACCATGTACCACAGCCAGATCAGCATCTCGTTGCCGAGGAAGTCTCGCGGCTCGGGGCCGCTGGCCGCCCACGGCACCTCCGGGGTGAGCGGGTCGTCGCCGAAGACCGGTTCGCCCGCCTCATCGGCGCGAGACCCCGCGCCCGGAGGCGGTGCGGTGAACGCCGAGGGGCGAAGGTCTTCGTAGTCACGGCTCAGCCCCTTCCCCGACAAGTACGCGTACGCGAGGGTTCCGGCCGAAGCGGGCGACAAACCGCCGCCCCAGGTGGCCCGCCAGCGTTCGCTGAGCACCTCCAGTGTCCGATTCGAGGACCCGGCGGTCAGCACGGTTTTGCCCGCAACATCCCAGAGCAACTCGGTCATCTTGGATTTGCGGTATTTCCCCGCGGCAAGGTGCTCGTGGAGCTCGTGCTCAGCGAGTTCCTTGGCCTCGGTTTTCTGGCGTTTGCTCAGGAATCCAGAAGGATTGTCCTTGGCCAACGCCACCTCGTGCTGTGTTCGCACAGCCTTCTTGACATCCGCAGGAACCTTGTTGGTGTCGATCCGCAGACCGACCAGACCGATCGAGCCATCGGCGTAGACCACCTTGTCGTAGTCGAACGCGGTGTCCATCAAGTGGACGGCGGTGGTCCAGCCCGCCTCGGTTTCAAGGGGCACACCCAGGTCGGTCTGTTCAAAGCGATGCTCGCTGAGCACTTCCAGTTGATCCAGCCCGATCGAGCGGGTCGGGGTCTCGGGGCCGGGATTGACGAGCAGTCGGCTGAAACTCACGCCGCCGGAGGAAAATGGCATCGGTCAGGTGCTCCATGTCGCCGGGGAAGGCCCACGAACGGGCCGATGAATAGGGGAAAGTGCGAGCGTAGCACCCATCCACCGGTTTTCCGCGATGATTGACAGGTTCTCTACGGGAGGTGCCCGCAGAACCGGGAAGCGGGAGTGCGTCTTCGGTATGCTGCACACCGATTGTCAGTAAATCCAGCCCCAGTCCGGAGTCCAGGGTTCGATGGCCATTTCCGAACACGACATCAAGCGCATCTCCCGTCCGCCTCTGAACGCGATGGAGAACGCCTATGTACCCGCGATCGTGAAGGGGTTCGGGACCACCGTCCGTCACTTTTTCACCAGCTTTGGCCAGTCCAAGCTGCCCATCCTGGGCAAGAGCAAGACGACCCAGGCCATCCAATACCCGGAAGAGCGGAGAGAGCATTACGCCCCGGACGCTCGGGGTATGCAGGTCAGCAACTTCCGGGGTGTCCACCGCCTGAACCGCGACGAAGAAGGGCGCGTGAAGTGCGTCGCCTGCATGATGTGCCCGACCATCTGCCCGGCCAACTGCATTCACATCGAAGCCGGTGAATCTCCTTGGGACGACCGGGAAAAATACCCGGTCAAGTTCGAAATCGACGAACTCCGCTGCATTTTCTGCGGCATGTGCGAAGAGGCCTGCCCGGTCGATGCCATCGAATTGACCCCGGAATACGACATCACGGGCTACAGCCGCCAGGAGATGGTGTTCGACAAGAACAAACTCCTGCATGTCTACGATGTCACCATCGACAAGAAACCAATGTGATAGTGTTCGTGTTCGGTTCGGGCTTTTGCTCAGCAACCACCGATTCGGGGCTCTTGAATTCCCTAAAGTCCCGATAAATCGAGTCGAAATCACGACCCACTCATTTCGGGAAACGATGGAAATTTACGCCGAAAGTGTGCTTTTTGACTCGCACCAAGCCAAATGCGCTCTATCCTAATCATGAATCGCAGCCGGCACGGTTGCCAGGATTGAATATTCAGGAGAGATGAGATGACGAAGATGACTTCTTATGCCGCAGCGGCTTCGCTGCTCGCCTTCGCGGGGTTCGCCTCCGCCGGGGTGATCGACTCGGATCCGGCCAACGATACTCAGGCTGGTGCCGACAATGTTGTTGTCGTCGGTGGCTCGGCCATCTTCGGCGCGGAACTTGTCCCCGGCCAGACCGGTGATGTGGACTGGTTTAGCTTCAGCGCCCCGGCGAACTCGATCATTTCGATCGTGATCATTCCGCTGGATATCCCGCTGCAGTCGCCGGATACCATCCTCGGCCTGTTTGACGCTGGTGGTACCCAGCTCGCCTTCAACGACGATGCTGGCTTCCCGAGCAACCTCGGCTCAGTCATCGTTTACGAGAACGCTGCGGCCCAGACCCTCTCCTTCGCGGTGAGCGGCTTCGGTGACGACAGCAACTTCAACGGCGACCATGTCGAGTCTGGCGTGTACACCGTCAAGATGAGCATCGTTCCGATCCCGACCCCGGGTGCCATCGCAATCGCAGGCCTTGCTGGCCTCGCTGCGACCCGTCGTCGCCGCTAATCTCTGATCTTCTCAGGCAAGACCTTGCTCTTGCCTTTGATATAAAACGCCGAGCCGCCCGCACCCTGTGCCGGGCGGCTGTCGTTTTGTGCCCATATCATCTCGCCCACCACCCTCCTCAGGATCACCACCACACTCCCCCCGCCCCCGATGACTGACGCTCCGGCCAATCTCAACCTCGTCAAAGACCAGGGCCTGACCATCGATTGGGCAGACGGGTCTCGCTCGTACTATCCGATCGCGTATCTCCGAAAAATGTCTCCCTCCGCCGAGGCACGCAAACTCCGCGAAGACCTCGCCAAGAACCCGCTCACAGTCCTCCCCACTGCCCCAAAGCGAGGCGGCGCAAACAGCGGCCCGCTCGTCGCGACCTCAGCCGAATTGGTTGGGCACTACGCCATCCGCATCCGTTTCTCTGATGGCCACGACACGGGGATCTATTCCTGGCAGTATCTGCGCGAGATCGATCCAGATCGCCCCGACACCCTAGAAAACCCCAGCAGATAGCCCGAATCTGCCGATACAACGGTCGGAGGTGCGCCCATGCCGACCGAACACACGACATCCAGCTCTACAGATTCATCTCCTGTCACGCCCCGTTCGGAGCGAATGCTCATCGTCGGTACCGCGGAGACGATCGAACGAGGCGCCTCCGCCGTCTGCCAATCAAAGCGGCTCCGCAAAGAGGCGATCGGTGCGATCCTCCTGGGCGACCCAATGTCCAGCGACAGCACACCCACTTGGGCGTGCGGCATCCCGAACCTCGGGTCAATCGATGACCTTGGCTCCATCGTGAGCCGCACCGGTGCCACGATCGCCATGCTCTGCCTCCCCGCCGCGATGACCTCCCTGATCCGGCGTACGGAATCGAGGCTGGCGGATGCTGGCTTGACGGTCCGCCATTTCCCGTTGATCGAAGACATCGCGTCGGGCCTCTGCCACAGCGGCCCGCGAGCCAACTCGGCTGGCATCGATCCCATCCACCTCTTCGACCGCAAACCCCGGCCCATCGACGAAGCCCTGGTTCGCAGGGTGGTCGAGGGGAAGCGTGTGTTGGTAACGGGCGCGGGAGGAAGCATCGGCAGCGAACTCGTGCGGATCTGTGCATCTCACGATCCATCGCTTCTGATCCTGATGGACCGGTCGGACAATGCACTCTTCGAGATCGACCGCCAACTGCGTGCCACCCACCCGGAGATCAACCGTCGTGTCGTGCTCCATGATGTGGTTGATGCTCCGCGCACTCTGGAACGACTCGAAGAACTCCGTCCAGATGTCGTGTTCCACGCCGCGGCCCACAAGCATGTGCCGCTCATGGAGGACCATCCGGCCGCCGCGGTGAACAACAACCTGTTCGGGACCGTGGCCGTCGCGGATGCCGCCATCGCGGTGGGCGTTGAGCGATTCGTCATGATCTCGACCGACAAGGCCGTGAACCCGACCAGCGTCATGGGTGCGACCAAGCGCATGGCCGAGCTCTATGTCCGCTCGCTCAACGAGTGCCAGCAGAAAACCCGCTTTAGCCTGGTGCGGTTCGGGAATGTCCTGGGCTCGGCCTGCAGCGTGTTGCCCATCTGGGGCAAGCAGATCGCCGAAGGCGGCCCGGTGACCGTGACCGACCCTCGGATGACGCGCTACTTCATGACAATCCCCGAAGCCGCGGCACTCGTCATCCAATCCGCGGCACTCGTGGAGCCTGAATCCGAATCCGACCCGGCACACGAAGTGTTCGTCCTCGACATGGGCGAACCCGTCCGCATCATTGATCTGGCGACCCGCTTCATCGAGGCGCATGGCCTCAGCCCGCTGCTCCCCGAGAGCCCGAGCACGACCGCCGCGTGCATCCGGGTTGTGTTCACCGGCAAGCGTCCAGGCGAAAAACTGCACGAAGAACTCGTCTACGACGCGGAACAGCTCGAAGCGACCTCGGTTCCCGGTGTACGCGCATGGGCCGGGGAACGCCCGATCCCCGAACAGGTCGCCGCGATGCTCAGCGATATGACTCGGATCCGGACACGAACCGATATCGACGCGGTGATCGAGTCGATCGCTCGATACATCCCTCAATTGACCCAAACACAAACCAATCAAACACCGGTGATCTCCACAACACCGGCAACCGTCCCTGCCGACGCGGCTTGATTCCCATCGGAAAGGTCTCAATAATCTCGAAACCGAACGGGCTGCCTGCCGATGAATACATTGGTGGGCGACCTCGCTCGCGTATGCCAAGACCTCCCACTCGCTCGGAGAGCGGGGATTCGAGGAGACGACCGCATGGCCAATCCCAATCTGAAGACCGATCCCGACCCCAACGGATCCCGGCTCCGGCTGGCTTCTGAACTTCAGGACCGACTCCGTAAAGCGGAAGCGGTCCTCCGCTCGCTGTACGAGGCAAAGATGGAAGCTGATCACCAAGCCAGGGTGCTCAAGCGCGCCGATGCCCATAAGGCGATCACAGGCGCATCGGGGATAGCTCGGGCCATTGCCGCGACCCCACGGAT
>JBICHT010000092.1:0-13470 GCA_043101125.1 Phycisphaerales bacterium JB050
CGACATTGAAGCGCCGGACATCGTCGAGGCCGAAGAGGTGGTCGACATGGTTGTGGGTAAAGAGGATGGCATCGGCCCGCCAGAGGTTGTGGCGGAGGGCTTGGGTCCGCAGATCGGGCCCGGCATCGAGCAGGACGACGCGAGGCTGCCCGGAATCATCGGTCCATCGCACGGCGGCCCCGGTGCGCGTGCGGTTGTCGCGCGGGTCGGACGAGCGACAGGTGTCGCAGGCGCAGGCGATGACCGGCACGCCGCTGGAGGTGCCGGTGCCGAGGAAGATGACTTCGGGGAGGGGATGGGCCACGGGGGAAGGGTAGCGGGGGAGGGGGTTCGGGTCGGCTTTCACAAGTCGAAGGGATTCGTGCATCACAGTGCGATCAGCATCATCTTGCGGCATGCAAACGGTTGAATCCCGCAGGGGTGTCACAACATTCGTGAACATTGATGGACGGCGGAGAGTTTGTTCTTGTGTGTAAATACTCACAAGATCACTGTGATCTCCATGCCTTTATAGGTCGGATCACCCGCGTTGCATAGGTGTGTCCGGGGAGAAGCGACGGGTGGTCTGGCTATGATGCACTCGGTCGTTCTGCGCGTCGGTGTTCGACCGCGCGGCCGCGAGGAGCAGAACATGAGCGGACAACTTGAATCATCGGCGTCGGAGAATCACCGGATCCGCTCCAACGCCTGTGGCTGCGCGAGCACCGTCAACCGACGCGGCTTTCTCGGCGCGAGCATCGGGTGCGGGGCGTACCTGGCGATGGCCCTCGGGGCGGCTCCGTTGATGACGCGTCGGGCCTTCGCCCAGCAGCCCAAGGGCGAGTCGCTGCTGGAAACGAAATTTGCGCGGGTCGAGAAACTCGCCGACGGCGTGTGGGCGGTGGTATCGGTCACGACCAAGGGCGACTACACCACCGTGTCCAACGGCGGCATCGTCGCGGGCAAGGACAGTGTGCTGTGCATCGAGGGGTTCAACACCCCAGCGGGCGGGCGATGGATCAACCAACTCGCCAAGGAACTGACCGGGCGGTGGCCCGACTATGTCGTGCTCACGCACCTGCACGGCGATCACTCGAACGGGCTGGAAGGTTATTTGAGGCAGGACGGCGGGCCGCGGATCATCTCGACCGCGACGACGCGCCAACTCATGGCCGAGCGTGCGGCAACGGTGAACGCCGAGCCCGATGAACTCGGGTTGATGAATTCGAACATCAAGACCGTGCTGCCCGACGCGGTGATCCGAAACCGCGATATCCGGCTGACCATCGACCTCGGCGGGCGAACGCTCGTGCTGCACCAACGAGCCGGTCACACCCCGAGCGACCTGACCGTGCATGTGGACGATCCCCGTGTGGTGTTCACGGGCGATCTGGTCTTCAACGGGCTGTTCCCGTTCTACGGCGACGCGATCCCTTCGCGCTGGATCGAGGCCCTGGGCAACCTGATGATAGACGACCAGAGCGTTTTCGTGCCCGGCCACGGCAGCATCGCCAGTCACGATGATCTGAAGCCGTACATGGAATTGATGCGTCACACGGCGGACGCTGCGAAGCGTGCTTTTGAGAAGGGCGTGCCCGCGAGCGAGGCATGGGAGCAATACAAGATCCCCGAATCCATGGGCCAGTGGGCGAAGTTCCGTCCGGATGTCTACCGCTTCGCGTTTGAGGCTTGGGAGAAGGAACTGCGGGGCGGGTAAGACCGGGTCGGGGCCAGCGGAGTGGGAAGCCTGGCGTTACAGAAAATACGAGTTGAATTCTTCGACATGGATGTACTCGTCGTTCGGTACCGGGAGTTCGCGCCGTTGCCGGAGGCTGAGCAGCGGCGAGATCCGCGTCCACATCGAGCGTTCGAGTTCCAACTGGCTCTGGCGTACTTCCACAAACTCGGCGTGTTTTTCGTTATAGAGATCGATCCATTCCTGTCCCTTCTCGGGATCGATTTCATAGAGCTCGTAGGCGAGTGAGCTGTAGATCGTTTCCGTTTCTATCTCGGCCATGATTTCGAAGAGTCGCTTCCGGATGGTGTGTCGCTGTTCATGTGTGCGATCAAGCTCCGCCGCGATCAGCGCCCGTTGGTCCTCGTCGAGTTGCGGTAGGTTTCGAGTGGCCGTGATCCGTTTGAGGATCGGCGAGTCGCTGAGGCGGGCCTGTATGGCTTGTTCGTAGAAGCGTTCTTCAATGCGTTTCGCCGCATCCGGTGTGAGCGTGCGCTGGAGGGCGGAGAGGAACTCCAGATTCACTCGGCGCACGCGATCCCGAAGTTTTTTCGCTTCCTGGTACATTCCGATCGCTTTTTCCGGATCGTCGCGGCCGGCGTTGAAGTAATCCCCCATGCGATCGAGCGAGATGTACTCTTCTCGAGCCCGTAGTGCGGCATCGAGGCGTATGGCGTACAGGTCGAGAACCGCCAAGACATCCGGGTTGCTTTGCCATTCGGGTTCCGTTTCATCGATAAGCCGGAACAGGTCGAGTGTTTCGCCCGTCAGAAGGCCTGTGGGCAGCAGCCGACGCCTGCGGATGGCTTGCTCGACGGCGGGCCACGCTTCCAGTTGCTCTGGGGTCAGGAGCAAGCGCACTTCGGCGATGAAATCGTCGCCGAGTTTGGTGCGTATCTCGAGCCATTCCCAAACGAGCCGGTTCGCACGATCGAAGGAACCGGAGTCTCGGGCGAGGATCGACTGGTCCGTCAGATCGAGCAGCGTCGCGTGGACCGTGTCCGCCTCTCGGTTGACCGATCGCACGAGTTCGGCATGCGATTGATCGAGCACCTGTTGCTGCTCGTCGGTCAGACGGAGAATGGTCGACATAATGCGCGTGTCCGACGCATCGAACGGGACGGAGTAGTCCATCCGTGGGAACGGGTTGGGCTCCCCGTAGGTGCCGTACGGCGCGTTCGCGGCCGCCGGCTTGCAGACCGTCAGGCAGATACACGCGGCGAACAGAATGGTGCGAATCATGAGAAGCCCCCCTTGTAGGGTTCCGCGCGAGGTCAACACGGTGTGATCTAGATTCCGTGGGACAGGAAGTTGTGGAACCAGAGGATTTCCTGAGTGAGAATGGGCAAATCGGTTCGTTGCTCCGGGGTGAGCAGGGCGTTGACCCGGTTCCATGTCGCGCGTTCGAGGTCGCGCCGCTCATGCAGGACCTCTTTGATTTCCGAGGGGTTGTCCATCGAGACGCCGCGGATGAACTTCTCTCCGGTCTCGGCCTCTCTCCGTGCGTACATCAGCGAGCTGCTGAGTTCGTGCGGGAGTGTTTCCGCTTGGAGTTCGGTCACAAGTTCGAAGAGCTCCTCGATGATGCGGTCTCGCTGCCCCTCGTAGGTTCTGATGATCCGGGTAATCGCCTCGCGTTGGTCATTGTTGAGAGATGGAAGCGATGCCGCCGCATGGATGCGGCTTTCGATTGGTGAGGTGGGCATGCGCGGTTCGAGTGCGGCTTTGTAGAAGGCCTGCTCGACTGCTTTCGCTTCGTCGGATGGGAGCAGGGGAAGTGACTCGCGCATCGTCTGCGTGTTGATATCCCGGACGCGAAGCCGCGCCGGCAAGATCTCCCTGAAGATTTCCTCGGCGCGGAAAGGGTTGTCGCGGATCGTCTTCTTGTATTCGTCGCGCTTTCCGGAGTCGATCTCGCGCTGACGCGTGCGGAGTGCGGCGTCGAGTCGCTGCGCGTAGCGATCCAGCATGTCGATGAGTTCTGGATTGCTTGTCCAGCTCGGAGCGTTCGCATCGATGATGCGGATCAGGTCGACGGATTCGCCGGCGAGTTGACCCTCGCGAAGGAGTTTGGTGCGACGGATCTCTCGTTCGACCTTCGGCCACAGTTCGATCTGCTGCTGGTCGAGCAGCAGTTTCAAATCGGCGTAGAAGGTGTCGCGGAAGCCCGAACGCTGTTCCGGCCATTCTTCTGCGATGGTGTCGGCTTCATCCGCGAGAGCACTGTCTTGCGTTGCCAGCGCGTCATCGATGAACTCGATGATGCGAAGTCGTGTCTCGGATGCCGCGGCCTGGTAACTGTCGAAATAATCCTGAAAGAGCGCGTTGGTCAGTTTTCGCTGGTCCTCGCCCAAACCGAGGATGGAATCGAGGATACGGATGTCCGACCGGGTCACCGGCGGGCTTGTGTCCAGGCCTTGCAGTGGGTTCAACAGGCCGACCTGTGCCTGAGCGATCGAGGTGAACAGCAAGGTGACCAGAACAAAAACGACACAGTTGGAGTAGCGATTCATCTTTATCCTTCGTGGGAGAAACATGAGTGACACGGGTGTCCGTACGGACACACATTTCTTGGGGAAGTCGAAAGGTCTTAGAGTCCGAACCACGCGATCTGGGTGAACTGCACCATGTTCATGTCCAATCGCGGCAGATCCTCGAGTTGTGAAGTGGTCAGGATTGGCTTGATCGCGGACCACGCGGCACGCTCTCGGTCGAGGCGGTCCTTGAGGGCCTTGTCGAGCAGCGGCTGGGGCTGCTCGAGTAAATAATGGTCCACATGCTCATCGCCCTCCGCACGCCGTTGCAATTCCTTGTGCAGGCGAGCAGGCACGATGTCGATTTGCGTCTGACTGAGTGCTTCGAACATCTCGCGCTTGGTGGCGAGTGCGGTGTCGTCGTAACGCTTGAGAGCAGGGGCCATACGCTCGCGCTGGGTGGCGGTCAGAGTGGGCAGTTTGCGAGCCGCGGCGATGCGATGGGCGATCGGCGAGTCGGGTATCACTCGTTCGGTGGCTTGCTCGTAAAACGCGTGCAGGATTGTGTTGTGCTGCTCACTGGAGAGATGTGCGCCGAGACGATCGAGTGCATCGGTATTGATGCGCAGAACCCTGGTGCGGAGTTCGAGTGCTTCGTTGTGTAACCGCAGAGCGGCATCCGGATCGGAGGTCTGGAGGGAATAGAATTCTTTGCCCTCATCGCTGGCGATCAATTTGTCGCGTGCAACCAGCGCGCGATCCATCCGCTCGGCGTACCGGTCCAGTTCTGCGACGAGTTCGGCGTTCTCCTGCCATCCATCGATGTGGGCATCAACGAGCCGGATGATGTCGATGCTCTCCCCGGCGATCCGTCCGTTTCCGATCTGGTCCTTTCGACGCAGTTCGCGTTCGACCTTGGGCCAGAGCCGGATCTGGTGCTGGTCCATCAGCAGACGCAGGTCCTCGACGAATTGTGCTCGCATCGCGTCGCGTCGTTTGGTCCATTCATCGACGATCGCTCTTCCCTCGTGGAGCGGCTGCTGCTTCTGCGTGATCGTGGCTTCCTCGACCAGGGCCTCGACCTCCAGCCGGACCCCGCTTGCGGACTCGCGATAACGGTCGAAGAATTCCTGGAAGAGCGCATCGGTCAGTTCACGCTGATCCGGCGTAAGCCCGAGGATCGAATCCATGATGCGGATGTCGGCTTGCGTGAACGGCGGGGCCGCGGAGATCAGCCGGGTCGGGTTGGTGTAGCCGGTCGAGCCGTACTGTCCGAATGCGGGAGCCGTCGACGACAGCAGCAGAGCAATGGAAAGTGAAACTAGCCATGTCATACATCTTGGCATCTTGATACCTCCTCGGGCTTTGATGCCATTGTGACGGATCGGTTCTTGAATTACGAGCATTTTCCCATGGCGGGTGGGAGATAGCGTTCACACACCCTGCAAGCAGGGGGTGGCCATGACCCAGACTGATATGGTTGTCGGGCGGTGTGGAATGGGCGACGGTGGTTACCCGATTCGCTCTGCCTTTGGCTCGCGGCTCATCAGCGACTGGATGCCATCGATCGGGTCCAGTCCCTCGTTCAGCACGCGATACACCGTCTCACAGATCGGCATTTCCACGCCGTGGTGCTCCTTGAGCTGCATCAGCGACTGAGCCGTCGCCACGCCCTCGACCACACTGTCGGTGCGCTTCAGGTAGTGGTCGAGCGATTCGCCTTTGCCGAGCGCCTCGCCGCAGGAGCGGTTGCGCCCTTCGGGGCTGAAGCAGGTGGTGGCGAGGTCGCCCGAGCCGGCGAGTCCATAGAAGGTTTCGGCTTGCGCGCCCATAGCCAGCCCCAGTCGGGTGGCCTCGGCCAGGCCACGGGCCAGCAGCGCACTCTTCGCGTTGAATCCGGCTTTGAGGCCATCGATGATGCCCGCCGCGATCGCGATCACATTCTTGCACGCGCCTGCGATCTCGACCCCGATCGGGTCTTCGGAGGTGTAGATACGCAGGTAAGTCGTCGTGAACAGGCGCTGGGTGGCCTCGGCCAGTGAGCGGTCGTCGGACGCCGCGATCATGGTCGCGGGCAGGCCCCGTGCGAGTTCCGAGGCGATCGTCGGGCCGGAGAGCACGCCGGTTGGGCGTGGCGCGGGCTCGTCCATGACCTGGCTGATGATCTGCGTCGGGCGGAGCAGGGTGGAGTTCTCGATGCCCTTGGCGACGGACATGATGCCCGCGCTTGGGGCGTGCTCCCGGATCGAAGGGGCCAGCGTTTCCCAGACCGGGCGGATGAATTGCGTCGGGACCGCCGCGAGGATCAGGTCGGCCCGGTCCAGCGCGGTCTTCGCCGAGCCGGTCACGGTGATGGACTCATCGAGTGTGACCATCGGGAGGCGTGAGGATCGTCGGGTTTGTGAAAGTGAACTGGCGGACTCGGGATCGTGGCACCAGAGGCAGACCCGGGGCTCGAACGGTTGGGCCGCGGCGATGTGGGCCATCACCAGGCCCATTTGGCCGTCGCCGATGATCGCGAGTCGTCGAATGGGCGGTTGTGGCACGCGTGAACCTCGCTGGAAGCAGGGGAAATCGGTTCGCTCCATGGTATCGAGGGGTCGTGGGACAGGCCCGCGCCGATCTTGCGCGATCAGGAGGGCAGGCCTACTCGGGCCCGAATCGGGCCGAATCACCCGTTTCGAGCGAACCGCCAGCGCGGTGCGAGCGTATGGTGGCTGCCCGGAGACCGGGCGGGGCGGTGCGCTCTGCGCTGGTGGCCCGTTCGGTCTAAGATATTCGGTCTAAGATAGTGGTGCCGCCGGGCTTAGGCCCCGGCGGGGTGGAACAACTCAACTCGACGATGACCCGACGCGCGATCCACGCGCACGAGGAATATCCAGCACATGTCGAATCAAAACCGCGAGAACGAGCGCGAATCCCAGAGCGAAGCCCCGGCGTCCATGCTGAGTGGTGCCTCGGAGACGGAAATCCATCCCGAGGAAAAGGTCGAGCACTCGCACGCGGGCACCGACGCCAAGCACGACCACGCCGACGGCATGGCCTGCTGCTCGCACCACGAGCAGAAACTCGAGCGCTGGTTGGTGGTTTACCTCGCCGGTGGCGCACTGGTCCTGTGTTCCACCATCATGGGGTGGTTCGGTGTTCCCCCCGAAGTCCGCAATATCCCGGCCTTCTTCGGTGCCACCGTGCTGGCCATGGGGCTTGTTGTCCCCGCCATCAAGGAACTCTGGCACGGTCGCCCCTCGACCTCGTCCCTCGCGGCACTGGCGATCCTCGCGATGTTCTCCATCGGCGACTATGCCGCGGCCGGTTATGTCGCCTTCATCCTGCTCGTCTTCGACCAGGCGTTCCGGCGCACCGCGTGGGGGGCGCAGCGCGCCATCGAAGAACTCGTCGGCCTCACCCCCGACATCGCCCGCATCATCGAGAACGGTGTCGAACGCGAAGTTCCGCTGTCCGAGGTCAAAGTCGGCACGGTCGTTCGCGTCCGCCCCGGCGAGAACCTTCCGGTCGATGGTGTGATCGTCTCCGGCGAATCCTCGATCAACCAGGCCTCGCTGACCGGTGAAGCCCTGCCCGTTGAGGTCGGCGCTGGAGCCGAGGTCTACGCCGGTACGACCAACATCAACGGCACCATCGAACTGCGCACGACGCAGGTCGGCGGCGATACCACCATCGGTAAGGTCGCCGAACTCATCTCCGAAGCCGAGTCCACCCGCACGCCGCGCCAACTCGTCATCGAACAGGTCGCCCGCTACTTTGTGCCCGTCGCCATCGTGACTTCCGCACTGGTCTGGTACATGCAGTCTGCCGCGGCTGAGGCCTCGGGTGTTGGTGGGGACGAAGCCGTCCTCCGCGCGATCACCGTCCTCATCGCGGTCTGCCCCGCGGCTCTGCTGATCGCAGGCCCGATCACCATGACTTGTGCGTTCACCGCCGCTGCCCGCCTGGGCATCATGATCAAGCAGAGCCAGCACCTCGAAGCCGCGGCCAACTGCGACACCTTCGTGTTCGACAAGACCGGCACCATGACCACCGGCAAGTTCGCGGTCTCCCGCCTCGCCCCCGCTGAGGGCGTGAACGGCGCGGAACTGCTCAAAGCCGCGGCCGATGCCGAGCAGGCCTCCAACCACCCGCTCGCCCGCTCGATCATGCACACCGCCCAGAAGGCCAAGCTCAATCCCGCGAGCGATGTCTCGGCCGAAGAGATCCACGGTGCTGGCGTGCGTGCCAAGGTCGGCTCAGGCGAGATCCTCGCCGGTCGCCCGAACTGGCTCATCGAACTTTTCCCGGGCATCGCCGAGCAGATCGCCGCCGTCGAGGCGCAGATCGAGGGCATGTCCGGTGTGCATGTCGTGAAAGATGGTCGCTACCTCGGTGCCGTCGGTCTCGAGGACCGCCTCCGCTACAACACCAAGGGCGTGATCGAGAAACTCCGCGAGCTCGGCTCTCGCAGCATCGTGCTCATGACCGGTGACCGCTTCGCCGTCGCCAAGCGCGTCGGCAAGACTGTAAAGGTTGACCGCATCGAGGCCGAGTGCCTTCCCGAAGACAAGCACCGCCTCGTCCGCCAGATGACCGCCGATGGACGGCGCGTCCTGATGGTCGGCGACGGTATCAACGACGGCCCCTCGCTCGCCGCCGCCGATGTCGGTGTCGCGATGGGCTTGCACGGCTCGGACATCGCCACCAACACGGCGGGCATCGCCCTGATGACCGACGACATCTCGCGCGTGCCCTTCCTGGTCATGCTCGCCCGGCGCAGTCGCGTCATCACGGTGCAGAATGTCATCATCGCCGTGGTCTCGGCGATCGTTGGCCTTGTGCTCGCGGCGTCGGGCGTGTTCACCGCCATCAAACTCGGTGTGATCGGCGCCGCCGTGTTCCACTTCATCCCCGAAGTGCTCGTGCTGCTCAACAGCGCCCGTCTGCTCCGTTTCGGCGAGGAGTTCTCCGAACAGGAAAACTTCCAGGCTGCCGCTTCCACTGGGGCCATGGCTGGTTCTCCCACCCCGGCTGCCCCGGCCCCGCAAATGGCCGCCGCCACCAACTGACCTCCACTGATCCGCATACGACCAGACGCCGCCCTCCAGGCGGCGTTTTTGTATACCGGCTTTGCGAATGACCGCGGATACGGGTAAAACCGGAGTGAACCGCGTGGTGGTTCGCCAGCAAGGAGAGTTCCCATGGATGTGAGCGACGCCTCCCACGGACCGAGCCGCCCGATCGAGCACGCCGAAGACTACATCGCACGCCACGCCAGCCAGCACTTCGAGGCGATGGTCGAGAGTGTCGGTGTGAAGAAGTTCGCCGACGGCATCGGGCTCTCCACGAGACAGATCAATCGGATCCTCGCCGGGGCGCAGCCGAACCCCGTCAATCGGCTGGTGAAGTGCATTCAGTCGTGTACACCAGAGGCCGGCGACGCCGTGCTCGACTTCCTGTGCAAGGAAGCGGGGGGCCACTTCATCCGCGACGAGAGCGGCCTCGACTCCGCCGCGCTCAACGCGGTGAAGGAGTGCGCCCAAGCCATCGCCGCGATCAGCGACGGGAAGATTTGTCCGGTGGACGAGAAGGAGATCCGAGAAGCGATCGCCGCGTTGCTCGCGCTCAGCCGGATGATCCGTAAGCTCCGAGAATCGGGGCACCAAGGCGAACTGGACATCCCGACCTACTGAACCCTGCCGACTACGGGAGTAACGGTCCAAAAACCAAAGCGGCCCGGAGCCTGAGGGCTCCGGGTCGCCGGAGGAGAGGAGAGGGAGAGAGCGTCCCGACTGGGGCCTGTGCCTGCCACAGCCGAGTTGAAAATTCAGGCTCGCCCCCCCATGCACATGACATACGCACCGCAGCGAACACGGTTCGCGTAATCCACGGGTTCTTCGCAAAACTCTCATCCGGATTTGAACCGGAAAACCCCGTCAGGGCACGGGTTACGAGACCGTGTCGTCCAGGTGTCCTGCTCGCTTCAGGGACCGTCCGTTGATGGGATTTGTGGGATTCTTCGCGATGATGCGGATCTCGATTTCCTCATCATCTTCAGGGATCAGGGCATCCAGTTCGCGCCCGATCCGTCCCGCGAGGTCGTTGAACGAGAGCAGCACCGGTCCGAGGCGCAGGTTCAGGCCATCCCGCACGACGACCTCGCCATCCACACGCCGATCGTTCACGAACGACCCATGGGTCGAGCCCAGGTCGCGGTAGACCCACTGTCCGTCGTCGATCTGCTCGATCTCGCCGTGCTTGCGTGAGACCGCGGCGTTGTGGAGCCGGAACTCGCACTCGCGACCACGACCGACCCGCACCAGACGCTGTCCAGTGAGTTCAAGCCTGCCCAGCACGGTGGACTGTCGATCGCGCGCAATGATCTCGTACATCAATCGGCCCTTTCCGCGGGCTCTCTCCTCGGCCGGGTTCGGGAGAACCCTGCCTCTGTTCACCATCGTACAGGCAGGTGCTTCAAATCCAAGAAAGACTTGAGGAAAAGAGACCCCCTGATCTGGTGTATTGTGTTTATGGGACGACGATCTTTCGCAGGCGGCATCCCCGGCGCGGACGGTGTAATCCCCCAACTGCGCCTGTTCCGCGGCTTCGGAGCAGCCACGCGCCCGTTGAGCGGAATTCCAGAGACACCATCCAATCACCTCCGCCGAACGCCGAAGGCATGGGCGCGGGCACTCACGCCTATGTTCAGGAGGACTCGATGGCTGTTCGACTCGGCGAAATCCTGGTTCAGCAAGGCTTACTCTCTGAGGAGCAGGTCAACGACATCCTCCGTCACCAACGGACGACCTCGCGCCCCTTCGGCGCACTCGCCGAAGACCTGTACGGCGTGACCGAGCAGCAGGTCGAACACGCCTGGGCGGTGCAGTACGAATCCATCTCCCAACGCATCGACCCGACCGCTGAGCCGATCAGCAAGGAAGCACTCCTTGCCGTCTCGCGCCGTCAGGCCTGGCAGTTCCGGGTCATGCCGATCCGCTTCGATGAGGAGGGTGAATTGATTATCGCCACCACCGCCGAACACCTCGCCCGCGCTCTGCGCTTCGCCTCGCGATGCCTCGCGGTGCCGTGCTACTTCGTCATCGCCGAAGCCGACCGCCTCGGCGAAGCCCTCGCCGAGAACTTCCCGATGGGCGGGCTCGGCAAGGAAGCCATCGCCGCCCCGGTGAAGGCGCGCAACGACCGCGCGGCGTAAGCCAACGATCCCAATGCCAAAAGAAAACGCCCGGGCCAATGGCTCCGGGCGTGTGTGGGTTTGTGTTTTGAGGGTCGGCGCAGGCCAGCGCCGGGGAGATCGCTTCGATCGCCTGCTTGAGTTCGGCGACCTTGTCGGTCTTCTCCCAAGTGAAGGTCTCGAAGGTCTTGGTGCTGCCGTCCTTCATCTTCACCTCGACGGTGCCGGGCTGGCGACCGAAGTGGCCGTGGCGGGCGGTCGGGCTAAAGATCGGGTTCGACAAACCGAGCGTGCGGATGATGCTCCGCGGCGTGAGTTTGAAGACCTTGCGGACCGCCTGCTCGATGGCCTCGTGCGGGTACTTGCCGGTGCCGAAAGTGTCCACATGGATGGAGGTCGGCTCGGGCACGCCGATGGCGTAGGAGAGCTGGATCTCGCACTCGTCGGCGAGTTCCGCCGCGACGATGTTCTTGGCGATGTAGCGAGCCATGTACGCGGCGGAGCGGTCCACCTTGGTCGAGTCCTTGCCGGAGAAGGCCCCGCCGCCGTGACGCCCGCGACCGCCGTAGGTGTCCACGATGATCTTGCGACCCGTGAGGCCGACATCGCCGTGCGGCCCGCCGATCTCGAACTTGCCGGTCGGGTTCACATGGATCACACGCGGTGCTTCTTCGAAGCCGTGCTCCCTGAGCACCGGGTTGATGATGTGCTCGATGACCTGCTTCTTCAGTTCGGCCTGCTGGGCTTTCAGCGACGCGGCATCGGTGCCGGACCACATCGGGCCGTGCTGGGTTGAGAGCACCACGGTGTCGATGGCGATCGGCTTGCGCGTCTCGATGTCGTACTTGACCGTCACCTGGCTCTTCGCATCCGGACGCAGTTGGGGGATGATCTCCTGCTCGCGCACCTCGGCGTGGCGTTCGACGAGGCGGTGGGAGAGTTGGATCGGCAGCGGCATCAGCGCCTCGGTCTCGCGACAGGCGAAGCCGAACATCATGCCCTGATCGCCAGCCCCTTCTTCGCCCTTGTCGGCTTCATCGACTCCCATCGCGATGTCGGTGGACTGGTTCTTGATCGAGGTCATCACGGCGCAGGAGATGTGGTCGAAGGCCATCGCGCCGTCGGTGTAGCCGATCCGTTCGATGACCGAGCGAACGATGTCGGGGATCTCGACATACGCCTCGGTGCGGACCTCGCCGGCGACCACCGCCATGCCTGTCGAGACCATCGTCTCGCACGCCACGCGCGAGTTCGGGTCCTGAGCCAGCATCGCGTCGAGCACGGCATCGGAGATCTGGTCGGCCACCTTGTCAGGGTGCCCCATAGAGACGGATTCAGAGGTGAACAGGTAGGTCGACATCGGGCAGACGACTCCTCGTCGGAGGGGAAATTGGCAGAATGCGGGGCCCTGGCGCGACTCGCCTCGGGGCAGAGGAGCAGTCTAGGTCTCTTCGGGTGGGGCTTCAATGAGCAGAATCGCCGAGCTCCGCCGATCGGACGAGCCGATCGTGTCGATATTGAACCCGCACGCCCCGGCTGCCGTAGCAGGGGCGACGCACATCAGCACACCGAGAGGGAACGACTCTTGAGAAAATGGGCAATCCTTCTCGTGCTGGTCTGGTTCGCCCTGACCGCCCTCGCGGTCTCCTGGCGCACCAACGGCTGGACCAAGTCCAGCGAGCCGGTCTCGCTCTCCACCACCCATATCGCGATCAACAACACCCTCGACACGCTCGCGGCACCGGCCCTCGTCGGCACCTATGTCTTCCAGACCTACGACATTCTCAAGACCCGCTGGGGAACCGCCCTCACCTACGGCCTCGGGTACACCGTGCCCTGCGCCGCGGCGTTCGTGCTGATCGGCCTGCACCGCAAGATGAGGACGCCCAAAGCCCCTCGCGAGCGGGACGCCCCGGCCGACCCCTCCCGTCGCCGGCTGCTCGTCGATGGGGTCGCCGCCGGAGCGGGGCTGCTGATGGTTTCCGCGCCGGTCTACGCCGCGGCTGTCGAGCCGAATACGATTGTGGTCCGCAAGTATCGCGTTCCGATCAAGGGCCTGCCGAGCGGTCTCGATGGCCTGCGCATCGTCCAACTCAGCGACA
>JBICHT010000093.1:0-14385 GCA_043101125.1 Phycisphaerales bacterium JB050
AGTCGGCGAGGTCCACCGTCCCGCTCCCGTCCGCGTCGCCGTTCGCTGTCACCAAGCCGAAGTTCGCGAGGACCATGTTCAGGTCGGCAAGGTCCGTCGCGCCGTCGCCGGTCACATCCCCCGCGCAAGTTGGACCGACCAGATCGGCGACCGCCTGCACATCGGCCTCGGTGATCGCCGCGGCGTTCACACCACCCGGACCGTCGGCCATGTCCATCTCCAGCATCATCAGCACCTGCTGGAACTGACGGACCTGCCAGGTGTAGACAGTGACTTCGTAGTCATCACTCTCGTCGTCCGGTGTGCCATTGTCGTACATCTCGGTCGTGGTGTCGTCGAGCGTCGCCCCGAGGCGGTCGGTGATCAGTGCGAGGTCCGCCGAGTCCACAACCCCGTCGAAGTTGAAGTCGCCTCTGGGGAAATCAACCCCGCCCGGCAGGGGGGTGCCGTCGCAGTCCGCGAAGTCGAAGCGGAACTGCGTGATCGCCGCGTTCGTCTCGTGATCGTTGAACCCGGCGGGGGTGAACTTGAACCCGGTCACATCGATATCGTCGAACCGCAGGCCGCCACCGGGGACCGGCGAGCATCCCTCAGACTCATCCGGATCGCAGGAACCGTCGTACTCCGGACCGTCCGGATCGGTCGGGCCTTTGGTGCGTGCGTAGTCAAACTCGCGGGTCGTGGCGTAGTTGGACGGCAGGTCGCCGTAGATCCATTCCTCGTCGGCGATCCGGGTAAAGCGGACCTCGCCGTCGTTGTTGAAGCGATGCCCGCGCTCGGGGTTGTCGAGATAGAAGTTCACGCGCGAGAGCAGGTCCGGGTTGAAGTCCGGGGTATCGGAGATCTCGTGCTGCTCGCGCCGGGTGTACTCCTTGCCCCCGTTGTTCGACCACGCGACCTCATCGACGATCTGGATCGCTTCGACGGCAATCGGACCGACGAAGCCCGGAGCTGGCGTTTCGGTGCCCCAGTCGAGTTCACCGTCGTAATTCGCATCGACGGGGGTGTCTTTCCAGAAGCTGTAGCCGGGTCCATAGACCCCCATCCCGTCCACAACCGTGTACCCCGGGCGACGCCGGACCAGCACATAAGTCGAGGAATCATCGTTCGAAAGATTGCCGACCGTGTCGTTGGGGTTCTCGATATGCAGTGTCGTGAACAGCCCGCCGTTCAGGTACCGCTTGTTGTCCGGTCCGTCGGGCTGGCTCGGAATGAAGTCCGGATTCGGCTCGAGGAAACTCGCGACCCCGTTCAGGAAGTCCTTGTCGTTCGCGATCACGAAGAAGCCGTCGCACCCGATCGAGTACCCGTCGAGACTGAACGCCTCGTCGATTTCGACATCACTGGGAACCAACGGGTAGGGCGGGGTCGATGACCCATCCACATTGCCGCCCTTGATCGAGGCCACCGCGTAGCCCGTCAGATCCATACCCGGCCGGCCGTACAACTCGATGTACTCCCAACGGGTGTCGTTGTTGCCAGAGCTGCCGGGCGGGTTCTCGAAGACCTCGGTGATCACCACCTGGGCACTCGCGCCACCCGCACAGGCCATCAGCGCGAGCGCGCCGAGCAGAACAGTTCCGTTGCGGTTCATAACTCTCCTCTTTCTCTTTGGAAGCTCGCTGCCAGAAGCAGCGGAGGTCGTTGGGCGTACCGCGCTCCGCGCGCTGCCCGGGTTCTGCACGCCGCAGTGCGTTCTCGCAGCGTGCCTGTTTCGCTAATTCGCCGGTGGCGCGAGGTGGTCGCGCGTCGAGATGATCCCCCCGAAAACCTTCCCCTCGATCTCCGAGTCGTCGTAGACACGGAACCCATTCCGGAAGCTGTAGCCAAACTCCCCGTCCGGGCCTCCGTCGGGCCCGCCAGAGGTGTCTCGGAACGGGGCCACATGCCCATCCGCGAATCCGAAGTTCGCGATCGTGTTCTCGTTGGACTTGCCGATGATCGAGCGCCTCGCCCCGTGCGCCGGGCCGAAGTCGGAGTAATCCTGCCGACCCCACTGGTCGGGGTTCGGCTGCGGACCATCGGTCAGGGCCTTCGACAGGTAGACCTGTCTGCCCTGCATGATCGCGGTCTCGTTCAGGTCGCCTCGTGCGTTGGCCAGCATCGGGATCATCGACGGGCTCACGCGTGCCGCGAACTGCACCGTCAGCGGGCCGCGTACACCAGCCGTCCGCTTCGGGTCCAGGCTCAGGTCGCGATAATCCTTGCATTCGGAATACGCGCCGTACCACGCCTGGGTGTAGTTCGTGTTGTACCCCTTGGCGATCAGTTCGTCGCGCTCTTCCTCGCTGTAACTACGGTAGCCGTTGTCATTCAAACGCGACAGGTGCAGGTTCTGCGAAACCTCGCCGATCGCCGTCGGGCACAGCATCTCGCCGGGTTTTCCGTATTCGCCGTTGACCATGTCGGCCACCCAGCCCTTCTCGTCGATCGCGCCGTATCCGCTGCGCACGCGATTGTCGAACGGACCGGAACACAACTCACCCCTCGCGTCGCTCCCACGCGCAACCTGCGCGACAACGATCTGGCGGATGTTGTTCTGGCACTCAATCTGCTGCGCCGATCGGCGCGCCGCGCCCATCGCGGGCAACAGGATGCCGACCAGCAGCGCGATCACCGCGACCACCACCAGCAGTTCAATCAAGGTGAAACCATTGCGGCTCGCACGAATCGAGTTCATCACCGCTCCCATTCATCATCGAGGATCGAAATCCAAGTGATGAAGGTCGCGGCTGGCGAGCAAGTCCACAATAGCCTCAACCAAGGCTTGGCAGACTCTTAGCGCAAGACCAGCGAATTCGCCCGATCTTCACGCATCGTTGACAATGCAAACGCGTGTGCGCTCACCCGTAGAACTGGTCTTCCAGCATCAGGCAAAGGCAGTGGTACACCGGAAGATGCTGCTCCTGCACATGCAGCGTCCGCGTCGCCGGGACACGCACGCTGTGATCCGCCAACTCGCCCATCGTCCCGCCGCCCGCGCCGACTAGCGCGAGCGTGCGAGCACCACGGGCCGCCGCGGCCTGCATCGCCAGCACCACATTCCTCGAGTTCCCGCTCGTGCTGATCCCCACCAACACATCACCCGGCCCGCAAAAGGTCCACGCGAGTTGAGCGAACTCCATCTCGCCCGCGACATCATTCGCCACGGCCGTCCGCAGCGACACGAACCCCGTTAGAGGCACCGCCCGGATGCCGCGTTGGAGCCGGTCAGCCAGATCCGGGCCCAGCCCGTTTCGTTCATCCGAGGTCAGCGGGCGTTTGGACTCGAATCCCTTGACCAGTTCTCCGGCCCAGTGCTCGGCGTCCGCCGCGCTGCCCCCGTTGCCGCAGAGGTAAATCGTCCCGCCGACCGCCACGCACTCGCGGAGCATCTCGAACGCGTCACAGACCTGATCCCGAATCGGAGCCAGAGCGGGATGGCGCCCCTCAAGGTCGTCAAGGTGCCGGGTAACGGTGGCGGGAAGCGTCATCAATCCATTGTTCCTAGTAGGTGTTCTGGAGATCAGCCCAGAGGCTGCCTACCATCCTACTCACCTGCCAGCCCCTCGCATGGCGACCCGTGCTGGCAACATTCCCTGAACGACCCGTGCGAAAACGCACCCGAAAGGATCCTACCCATGCCTACCGCGACCGCCTCAGCGACCGACGCGCTCCTCACCTGTCAGGCCGATAACCTCGTCTTTTACCAGTCCGTCCGGGCCTACCACTGGATGGTCCCCGGTCATGTCTTCTTCACCCTTCACGAGCAGTTCGAGCAGTTGTATGTCGCCCTCACCGCCTCCGGCGATGAGATAGCCGAGCGACTGCTCACGATCGGGGCCACCCCGGTCCTCACGCTGACCGAGGCCGTCGCCAAAGCCTCGCTCGCAGAGGTCAACCCGAAGGACTGGAAGCCCGACCAGATGGTCCAGGGCACCATCGACGGTCTGACCAAACTCCTCGAATCCTTCCACTCCGCCGCGGATGTCGCCGACGAGGCCGGAGACCGCGGCACGGTCGCGCTGCTCGAAGACCTGATCCAGCAGTACGAGAAGCGCCGCTGGATGTTCCAGACCTATCTGGGCACCAACCCGACCAACTGATCGCCGTTTCATCCCTCTCCGGGCGTCGGGGGCCGATCGTCTACAATCCCTCCGATGCACCGCGCCAGCGCACAACTCGGCCTCGCCGACGATCTGATCCGCGAGAAACACACCTCGGCGCTTGCGGCCAAAATCCGAGGCGAGGTCCGATTCGGCACCCATGACCGCATGCTCTACGCCACCGACGCCTCGATCTACCAGGTCGAGCCGTTGGGCGTGGTCATCCCCGCCGATGTTGAAGACCTGAGGGCCATCGTCGCCTACTGCTCCGAGCACGACCTGCCCATGCTCCCCAGGGGCGGCGGCACCTCGCTCGCCGGGCAGTGCGTGAACCGAGCGGTCGTCATCGACTGCTCGGCCAACTGTCGCGACATCCTCGAAGTCAACGAGGCCGAACACCGCTGCCGCGTCCAGCCCGGCATCACGATCGACGACCTGAACAGCGCGATCTCCGAAACCGGCCTGTTCTTCGCCCCGGACCCGTCGACGAGCAAGCAGGCCAACATCGGCGGCTGCATCGGCAACAACGCCGCGGGCACCCGCTCCATCAAGTACGGGCGGACCAGCGAGAGCGTCGAGGCCGTCGAAGCGCTCCTTGCCAGCGGTGAAACCGTCACCCTCGGCCCCGGTGACCCCGCTTCAACCCGCACGGGCAAAGCGCGGCGCATCGCTGCGGGCCTCGTCGAGATCTGCGATCGCCACGCGAACCTCATCCGCGAGCGCTTCCCCAAGACCAAACGCCGCAACGCCGGCTACGCGCTCGACATGATCCTTGCCGAGATCGAGCGCGCTCGCGAAGCCGGCCATGATCCCGTCGATACCATCAACCTCGCGCCGATCATTTGCGGTGCCGAGGGCACGCTCGCGCTGGTGACCGAAGCCACGCTCACCCTGCACCCCAAACCCAAGGCCAAGGGCCTCGCTGTCATCGGCTTCGAGAACCTCGACGCCGCCATCGAGTGCGTCGAGTCCATCCTCACCCTCGAGCCCGCGGCGGTCGAACTCCTCGACGATCTCATTGTTTCGTTGGCACGCACCAACATCGAGTACCGCGACTATGTCCAACTCATGCCGCAGCCCAAGTCGGGCGAATTGCTGGCGGTGCTGTATGTCGAGTTCTTCTCGCAAACCGGTACCGACGAGATCGAATCCAAGTTCGAGGCGCTCGAGCGACTGATCGCAGGCTTGCCCCAGGCCGCGAACGCCAACCTGTCCCGCTACACCGACCCCAGCGCGATGGACAAGGCTCTCAAACTCCGCAAAGCCGGGGAACCACTGCTCCACGCCATCCCCGGCAACCGCAAGCCGCTTGGCTTCGTCGAGGACAACGCGGTGCCCGTGGCAAACCTCGCCGAGTTCGTGCGCCGCTTCCGCACCATCGTTGAGGAGCACGACACGCGTGCCGCGTTCTGGGCCCACGCCTCGGTCGGCGTGCTCCATGTCCGCCCGCTGCTCGACCCGCGCGACGCCGAAGACCGCAAACGCATGGAAGCCATCGCCACCTCGGTTGCTGATCTCGCCAAGGAACTCGGCGGCGTGATGTCCGGCGAGCACGGCGACGGACGCGTGCGAGGACCGTTGCTCGAGCGATACTTCGGCCCGGAACTCATGGACGCGTTCCGCCAGGTCAAAGCCCTCTTCGACCCCAAGGGCCTGCTCAACCCCGGCAACATCGTCGATCCCCAGCCCATCGAGACCATCCACGAAACCCTGCGCACCCGACCGCACGGCGAGAACCTCTCGTTCAAGCCCGTGGACACCTTCTTCGATTACACCGCCGAGCACGGCTTCGACCACGCCGTGGAACTCTGCAACGGCGCGGGTGTCTGCCGCAAGAAGCAGGGGGGCACCATGTGCCCCTCGTACCGCGCCACTCTGGACGAGCGCCATTCCACCCGCGGACGCGGCAACGCGCTCCGCCTGGCCATCAGCGGCCAACTCGGCACCAACGGCGAACCCGCGTGGGGCGACAAGGAAACCCTCGAAACGCTCAACCTCTGCCTGTCCTGCAAGGCCTGCAAGACCGAATGCCCCAGCAATGTGGACATCGCGCAGTACAAGGCCGAGTACCTCGCGCAGTCACACAAGTCGGCCGGTCGCGTCCCCTTTCGGAACCGCGTCTTCGGCCATGTCCGCGCCCTTAATCGTATCGGCTCCGCCTTTGCGCCGATCTCGAACTGGGTCGCGAACTCCAAACTCCATCGCGCCCTGATCAACCCCACGCTCGGCCTCGCCAGACAGCGCACGCTCCCCGCCTTCGGCAAATCCCTGCACAGCCAACTCAAGCGCCCCGAGCACGCCATCAACGCGGGCCTCACCCACGACGCCCCGACCGTCCTGCTCTACGCCGACTGTTTCACCACCTACAACGACCCCGAGATCGGCCTCGCCGCCGCGAAAGTGCTCAACGCCTTCGGCTATCGCGTCGAACTGCCCAAGGTCGGCTGCTGCGGGCGTGCCCCGGTCTCCACCGGCCTGCTGCACACCGCCCGCAACTGCGCTTCCTCCGCTTCGCAGGTTCTCGCCAGCGCATGGGACCGCGCAACCAACCCCGTCGCGATCCTCGCCTGCGAACCGTCGTGCCTGAGCACCATCACCGACGAGTGGCAGAAGTTTGCGGGCCTGAAGAACGAATCCCTCGCGCTCGCCGCCCAGCGTTCCATGCTCGTCGAGCAGTTCCTGGATGCGAACTGGGATCAGCACCCACAGCGACCGACCTTCCACCGCCCATCGGGCAAGGTCGCCGTGCACGCACACTGTCACCAGAAAGCCCTCTGGGGGGCGCAAACCACCGCGAACTTTATCCGGCGCCTCGCCGGTGCCGACAAGACCATTGTCCTCGACACCGGCTGCTGCGGCATGGCGGGCTCCTTCGGCTACACCGCCGATCGCTACGACCTATCCATGAGAATCGGCGAACTCGACCTGTTCCCCAAGGTCCGAGCCCTCGACCCCGACGACACGCTCATCGCTCCCGGCACCTCATGTCGCCACCAGGTCCACGACGGGACTGCGCGACAGGCCCTTCACCCGCTTCAGTACGCGGCGCAGATGCTGCGACCCTGATCAACGACGACTGCATTCGAGAAGAGAGGACCACCCATGACCACCGCCACCACCCAGCCCGCCACTTCGCAGGCCACGCTCGATTCGATCAACCCGTCGACGGGAGAGGTCGTCGGCAGCGTCCCCGTCGCCACGCCCGACGAGGTCCGCGCCGCCGTGAAGCGAGCCCGCGCCGCCCAGCCTGCATGGGAAGCGATGTCCCTCGAACAGCGCATCACCACGCTCCTCCCCGCCGGGAAGATCCTGATGGATCGTGCTGAAGAACTCGGCGAACTGCTTTGCCGCGAAATGGGCAAGCCTCTCGCCGAAGCGACCGGCGAGGTTCAAGCCTGCGCCAGCAACTGGGAAGAAGAACTCCGCGAGATCGCCGAGGCCCTCAGCCCGCAGGTCCTCGAAGACGAGAACACCCGCTCCACGGTCTATCGCGATCCCCTCGGCGTGTGCGCCGCGATCACGCCCTGGAACTTCCCGATCCTCATGCCGCACTGGCTGCTCCTGCCCGCGCTGATGGCCGGCAACACCGTCGTCTTCAAGCCCTCCGAGGAAACCCCGCTCATCGGCCAGGCTTACGCCGATGCCCTCGCCTCCTGCCTGCCCGAGGATGTGCTCATCACCGTCCACGGCGCGGACGAGCAGGGCAAGGCCCTCGTCGCCGCCGAGGTGGACCTGATCGTCTTCACCGGTTCGCTCGAGGTCGGCAAAAAGATCATGGCCGAAGCAGCGGGGGGGCTGAAGCGCATCCTCCTCGAACTCGGCGGCAAGGACCCGCTGCTCGTCCTCGACGGCGCCGACCTCAATGCCGCCGCGACATTCGCCGCTCGCAACGCCTTCCGCAATGCCGGCCAGGTCTGCGTCTCGACCGAGCGCATCTATGTGTCCGACACACTGCACGACGATTTCGTTGAAAAACTCCGCGCCGAGTCCGCCAAACTCGTCGTCGCCGACGGCATGCAGGAAGGCACTTCGATCGGCCCGATGATCAACTCCGGGCAGCGCGATCATGTCCTGCGCCAGATCGACCAGGCCGCGAAGGACGGCGCGACCGTCGTCGTCGCCGACGGCTCCGACAGCCCATCCGGAGGCGGCAACTTCGTCAAGCCCACCATCCTCACCGGCGTCTCCCACGCCATGGAAGTCGCGATGGAGGAATCCTTCGGCCCCGTCGTCACCGTGACCAAGGTCTCCAGCGACGACGAAGCCGTCACCCTCGCCAACGACACGCCCTACGGCCTCGGCGCGGCCGTGTTCGGCGACCCGGTGCGTGCCAAGCAGGCCGCCCGACGCATCAAGGCTGGCATGGTCGGCATCAACAAGGGCCTCGGCGGCGCGAGCGGTACCCCATGGGTCGGCATGAAGCAATCGGGCATCGGCTTCCACTCCGGCCCCGAAGGCCACCGCCAGTTCGCCCAGGTCCGGGTGGTCAGCGAAGCCAAGGACTGACCCGGATCATCTCGATGCTCCAACCCAAAACGGATAGCGGCGTGGATGAAGCCATCCACGCCGCTGCTCTTTCCTCCGGCGGCCCACAAGCCGGTCGTGCTACGCCGCGACTGAGCGAATCTGCTCGACGAATCCCGATCCCTTCGCAGAGAGGTGGATTTCGCCGCTCGAGGTCCGTCGCAGATAGCCACGCCGGATCAGTTTGTCCTTCGTTTTTCGCCAGTAGTCACCAAATCCGACCCACAACTGGTAGTCGCCCGCGTGCGTCACGCCGGCCTCATACTGTTGCAGGGCACGAATCAGGTGCTTCCGTTCGTGATCGGTCACATTTCGCCTCCTGTCTGGAACGGTCGCCCGGTGGAACATTCCGGGCTCAACTCGGGTCATCCCGGCTGGTCCGTTCGCGACAGCGGCATGGCGGATGGATGAATAAGGCCGTGTTGGTGCTGTCATTTGCGGACTCATGCCGTCGTCCAGCGTACACGACGCTCCGTAATTTGCAAGCCTAACATCATTGTTTTCAGTGACTTACGGAAAAATTCCCGATCCGCGGGGCCCTTCACTCAGCGGCTCCGCGGAATCTGCTCGCACGCTACGCTAGCATGCCCTTCCTGCCACGCTCGCTCCTTTCGCGGGCCTGCGCTGGCCACCTGATTCCTGAGTACCCAGAGGACCAATGAGCACCGCCCTTCACACGCCGACGACCGAGTTCGAAAAGATTGACCGCTGCGCCGATCTGCCCCATCGTCCACGCGTCCTCCTAGGCAAAATGGGACTGGACGGGCACGACCGGGGCGTGAAAGTCATCGCCCGTGCCCTCCGCGATTCCGGCGTCCATGTCATCTACTCCGGCCTCTGGCAGACCCCCCGGTCACTGGCCATCAGCGCCCGCGATGAGGATGTCGATGTTGTTGCCGCCTCGATGATGTCCAACTCCCACCTCGTCCTCGGTCCGCGCTTGCTGGACGGGCTCAAGACCATGGGGCGCGAGGATATCCCCGTCCACATGGGCGGCATCCTCCCGCAGGAAGACCTGCCCAAACTCAAGGACGCCGGCGTGGCGGCCTGCTTCCCCACCGGAACAGGGCTGGCCGAGGTCGTCGAGGCCACCCGCTCGGCCGTTAAAGAACGACAGCAGCAGCTCAGCGACCACCCAACCGCCCAACTCGCCCGCGACATCTCGCTCGTCCACGACGCCAAGGCCATCCGCCCCGATGCAAAGAAGCGCCGCCCCAAGCGGGTCATCGGCATCACCGGCTCCCCCGGTGCGGGCAAGAGCACACTCGTCGCCGCCCTCGCCAGCGAGCACGCCCGGCGCGCTGAGAAAAACGAGTCCCTCGGACGCGTCGCCGTCGTCGCCTTCGACCCACAGAGCCCGATCACCAACGGTGCCCTCCTCGGCGACCGTCTGCGCGTCGATTTCAACCGCCTCGAAGAGCGAGTCTTCTACCGCTCTCTGGCCATCAGCGGCGAGGACTACCACGCCCTCGACGACATCATCGAACTCATCGGCGGCTGCGATACCGTCGGCGACATGGCCCCCTTCGACACCCTCTTCATCGAGACCGTCGGCGCGGGCCAGAACGAGGTCAAGATCCGCCAGCATGTCGATCACACAGCCGTGGTCCTCGTCCCCGGCATGGGCGATGCCGTGCAGATGGACAAGGCCGGCATCCTCGAGATCGCCGACACCTTCGTCTGCAACAAGGCCGACCACCAGGGCCAGAACGAGCTCATGCGCGATCTCCAGGACATCGCGGGCAAGCGCACGGTCGTGGAAACCGTTGCCACCCATGGTCAGGGCATCGCCGAGCTCTACGACCGGCTGATGAGCCTCTCGTGAACGAAGCGGTCTTCCTCCCCGAGTCGATCTTCGCCGAGGCCGAAGCGGTCGGCCTGCGCCTGCGCGCCTGCGTCCGCGAGGCCATCGAACGCTCGCTCGGCTCGGTTCCCACGGCTCGCGACCTCGCGAACACGACCGGCATCGACGGCGTGATCTCCAAACGCCTGATCAAACTCCTGCGCGACGGCCCCGGCATCGCCGTCCTGACCCACGCCCCCAGTGTGGTCAACCTGCGCGACTTCGCCCGGGTGCTCGAAGCCAAGCACGATCTCGGCCCGCTCGAGGCCTTCGCCCTCCGCGACGCCGCCTCCAAATTCGAGAAACTCATCCAGGCCTTCGGCGGCTCCAAGGGCGAACTCACCAAGGCCCTGCGATCTGCCGAAGACTCGACCACGCCAGCACCCGCTCCAAGCAACCTTGAGTTCGGTGCTCTCACCGATCGCGTGATCCACACCGAGCAAGGTGAACCATTCGCCGCGCTGACCGATCTGAACCCGCTCGCGCTCGAACCCGATCAACTCGCCGAAGCCCTGATCGGCGCGACCATCGGGGGCCGAGTCATCACCTGGTCCGGAACCACGGCCACCGACCTCTTCGCACGCGACCCCTCGGTCTGGTCCGGCGAGGGCACGGAAGCACTCGGTCGCCTCTGTCGTGCGGTTGCCCCGAAACTCAAGGCCGCCGGTGTCCGCTGGCTGCTCCGCCCGCACTGCCGACACGCCCTCTGCGATACCCAACGCACGGTGAACTTCTTGCGCACCCAAGTCAGCAGTTCGGCGCTCCGGGAGTCCATCGGGATCGCGCTCGACCCGGTCGCGATGCTCGAATCCTCCATGCTCAGTGCCAGCAGCGGGGGCGGAGCAACCCCCGCAGACTTCATCGGCCGAGCGATCCGCACCCTCGGCCCCGTCAGCGAAGCGTTGCTCATCAGCGGCGTGCAACCGCCGGAGCAATCGGATCCAGGCGATTTCGAGAACGCGCCGCTTCCGCAGCGATGCTCCGTCACCGATGGCCTGATCGATCCGGGCGAGCAGTTCGCCGCCATGCGAAGCGTCGCCCCGTTCCTCGGGCGTGTGGTGCCCCTCGTGGGGGATGCCGCACCCCAGATCGCCGCGTCCCGAGCAGCCCTGTCGCCGGACGATACCGCCTGATCCCGATACACTGCCCGTATCCACCGCCGTTTCTCTCGGAGCCCGTCGCCGATGCCCGCAGCCAAGCCCTACAAGCCGAACCTCGATCACCCGACCCTCAAGATCGTCAAAGAGGCCTTCCCGGAGGCCAAGTTCAAGGCCACCGAATACCGCGGCCAGACCTCGCTCATCGTCGGCAAGGACGACTTCCACGCCGTCATGCAGTTCCTCCGCGACGACGAACGCTGCGGATACGACTTCCTCTCCGAGTGCTTCGGCATCGACTACCTCAACTACCCCGCTCCCCAGCCGGGTCGTTTCGCCGTGGTCTACAATCTCGTCAACACGAACACCGCCGACCGCTTCTTCGTCAAGGTCTACATGGATCCGTCGATCCCCACCGACGGCATCGAGAACGACCCGGCCCTCACCGTGGACAGCGTCTGCGACCTCTGGCCCAGCGCCGAGTGGCCCGAACGCGAAGTGTTCGACATGTTCGGCATCCGGTTCAACAACCACCCGGACATGCGCCGCATCCTGACCTGGGAAGAGTACCCCGGACACCCGCTCCGCAAGGACTACCCCCTGCGAGGACGCGGCGAACGCGAACACTTCAAGGTCATCGACCGCTCCGACGCATAACCGAGCCGTGTCACCCACCGACAACCCGCGTTTCGACATCGTCGGCGACCTCCACGGCTGCGCAGACGAGTTTCGCACGCTCATCCAGAAACTCGGCTACACACTCGACGATCCGCAGGATGAGTTCGGAGCGCCTTCGCTGGTCTGGGCCGGCGACGGGCCGCCACGCAAACTCGTGTTCGTCGGCGATCTGGTGGATCGCGGGCCCGCATCCGTCGCGATTCTCAAACTCGCAAGACGATCGATCAGCGAAGGTGCAGCCCACGCCGTCATCGGCAACCACGACGACAAACTCCGGCGCTGGCTGAAAGGCAACCGCGTCTCGATCCAGCACGGCCTGGAAACCACCATCGCCGAGTTCGATCGCGAGCCAGAGTCCTTCCGCGAAGCCGCGCTCGATTTCCTCGACGAGCTCCCGGAGATGCTCACACTCGATGAGGGACGCCTGATCGTCACGCACGCGTCCTATCGCGAGGACATGCCCCATCTCTCGTCCAAGCACCGGCGCAGCCTCTGCCTCTACGGCCCGTCAACCGGACGAACCGACGAGCACGGTCTCCCCGAACGCATCGACTGGGCACCCGACTATTCCGGCGATGCCTATGTGGTCTACGGCCACACGCCCGTTGCCCAGGCGCGATGGTGCAGCCGGACCGTGAATGTGGACACCGGCTGCGTCTTCGGCGGCGCACTCACCGCACTCCGCTACCCGGAACTTCAGACCGTCAGCGTGCCGAGCGTGGAGCAGTATGTGCAGCCACGCCGCCCTTTCCTCTGAGCATGCCGATCAAGTCGCGGAAGCACCCGCCCGGCGCACGCGCTGCACGCACCTCGTCACGATCTCGATCGCCTCATCGATTTCTGCATCCGTCGTCTCGCGCGACAGACTGAACCGGATCGATCCGTGCGCGGAGACCTCCGGCACACCCATCGACAGCAACACCGGCGACGGGTCCAGCGAACCCGATGAACACGCCGCGCCCGCCGACGCCGCCAGCCCGCGCTCCGAGAACTGCAGCAGCAGTGCTTCCGCCTCGCAGCCGGGGAATGCAATGTTCGTCGTGTTCCACAGCCGAGAACCCGGCTCGCTCGGCCCGTTGCGATGCGCACCCTCGACACGCTCGATCAGCGTTTGCTCCAGCCGGTCTCGCATCTCCGCGATCCGCTGGCGATGGGAAGCATCCCGCAACCACTCCTGCGCGACCTCCGCCGCCGCACCCATCGCCGCGATCGCCGGAACCGGCTCCGTTCCTCCCCGACGCCCCTTCTCCTGCGCCCCAAGGATCTGCGGCTTCAACCGCACCGACCGATCGCAGTACAGCACCCCCGCGCCCTTGATCCCGTGAAACTTGTGCCCGCTCAGGCACAGCAGGTCGATGCGTACCGCCTCCTCAGGCCTCGCCATCGGCTCACCCCCGAACGGCGAACGCGGCTGGTCCAGCACGATCGGCATCTTCCCGACCCACTGGGTCGCATCGCAGAAGAACAACACCTCGCGATCACGACACAACGCTCCGATCGCCCCGACCGGCTGCACCGCCCCCGTCTCATTGTTCGCCCACTGCACGCTCACAAGCCCGATCCGCCCGTCGTGCTCATCCAGCAGCCTCGCCAGCGCGTCAAGATCGACCACGCCCTCGACCGTCACCGGCACATGCACCACCTCCGCGCCGACCCCGCCGCGGTCCATCGGCTCCGCGAGCGCGGCGCAGATATCCCGCACCGCCTCGTGCTCGATCGCCGTCGTCAGGATTACCGGTTTGCCCGCCGGGGCCGCGAGCGTCATCACGCCACGATGCGCGAAGTCAATCGCCTCGGTCGCGCTGCTCGTGAAGGTCAGGTCGCGCGCCTTCACGCCCAGCAGCGACGCCACCTGCCCCCGGGCCCGATCGACCATCTGCCTCGCCGCCTGCCCCGCACGATGAACGGACGACGGGTTGTGCCAGCACTCGCGCATCGCGGCTTCCGCCGCGCTGATCGCCTCATCGCATGGTCTGGTGGTCGCGTTGTGGTCAAGGTGGATCATGCCGCCCAGAGTGTACGAGGATATTGCATCAAACTGACCGTAGTATGCGTCTCGCGGCGTAGATGATCAGCTTTGCCGCGACCCAGTTCTCCACGCGCCGGTAGGTCCTCACCCAAGGCGGCAGGTGTGTCAGGCACCCGGCTGTGCATGCCA
>JBICHT010000094.1:0-3220 GCA_043101125.1 Phycisphaerales bacterium JB050
CCCCGCATCCCTCATCCGTTCTGTTTCCGATCGCATCGCCCGCTCCGCAGGCGTTCTCGTGCTTGCAGCCGCTTGCGCCGGATTCGCACCCGATGCGATCGCTCAACAGTTGCCCCCGGTCAGTACGGAACGCTTGAGCAGTGCTCAGCAGAACCAAGTGCGTGAATATGTCGAGGAACGCTTGGAAATCCTCGAATCCGATGCGGTCTCCCAGGCCGAGGGGGCTCGGGCCCGGCGCGAACTCATCGAACCGATGCTCGCCCGAGATACCTCCGTCGCCATGCGACAGGCGTTCGCCTCGGCAGCGTCCGATCGCCTCGCAGACCTCGTCGCCAACGGCAACGAGCAGCAGGCGGTTAGCGCCCTGCTCGTGGCGGGCAGCATCGCCGACCGCAGCAGCATCGAGATCCTTCGAAGGGGACTGAACGACGAGCGCGAAGCCGTGGAGATCGGTGCCGCCGCCGGTGCCAAGGCCATGGTCCGCGTGCTCGATGGTCGTCTTGGTGGCGCCCAAGCCCAGCGTCAGCGCGAAGTGCAGGATCTCCTCGCCGACCGCCTCGGGATCACCCAAAGCGGTTACGCGGCACAGAGCATCATCGGTGCCCTCACCGCGCTCCCGGAAAACGCAGCCTTCCTCTCCGTCTCCGGCGTGGCGATCGCCGACGAGATGACCGGCCAGGTGCTCCTGCGTCGCGGGGGTAACGACCCCGCCTCCGTGCTGATCAGCGGTGGCTGGGACGGCGCGATGGAGCGGGCGCTCACCGCACAACTCGCGTTCCAGAGAGCCTCCGCAATCTCCGGCGTCGATGTCAGTCGGGACACGCAGTTGCAAAGTGCCCGGCTGGCGGGGATCTCTCTCTCGCTGGTCCGCGATGCCCTGGACGAACTCGACGCCACCGGCGCAGACGACGCCGAAATCCGGGCTTTCCTCTCCAAGCAAGAACGCCTGATCCGCAGCGCCGAGAGCCTGCTCATTCTCGTCGATGCGAACCTGTCGGGATCCAACCGCGCCCAGGGTATCGGGCGCCTGATCGAATCCGGTGATGTCGATGACCTCATCGACGCGATGAATGCCTGGGTCGGCAGCCGAGGCGTGCTGACCGGTGCCCCGTACTCGATGGACGAGTCAGACCTGGGCAACTGACCCCGATCTCCGCATCCCGTACCGAAAATCGCATCGAGGTTCTTCCTCACCACCGCCGCCTGGTCGTCTTCTCGCGGTAAGGTGGTGGTATGTACAAGATCTTCGGGATTTTTGTGGTGCTCTTCGTGATCCTCGCGGCGACGGTCCTCTCCGACCCGCCCGCGCCGGATGCTGAACTCACGATCATCAATCGGACCGAGTTCAACACGATCGATCCGCAGCAGATGAGCTACAACCACGATCTGCGCCTCAGTTACGCGATCTACGAGGGATTGGTCCGCTGGGACAACGAGAGCGAGAACTTCGACATCATCCCCGCCGCCGCACGATCATGGGAAGTCTCCGACGACTTCCTGACCTACACCTTCCACCTCGAACCGACCGCCAAATGGTCAAACGGCGACCCGCTCCGCGCGTCAGACTTCGTCTACGCCTGGCGCCGTGCCATCATGCCCGACACCGCCGCGGATTACTCGGCGCTGTTCTTCACGATCAAAGGCGCGCAAGAGTTCTTTCAGTTCCGGACCCAACAGCTCGCGGATCACACCGAGTATGTGAAGCAGATCCCGAGCGAAGAACGGTTCACCTCCGCCACGCGCGAGGATCTGAGGCGTCGCGTTCAGACCATCTTCGACGAGGCGATGGACAAATTCGACGAGATCGTTGGTCTGAAAGCCCTGGACGACCACACGCTGGAGATCACGCTGGAGCGACCGACCGCGTTTTTCCTCGATCTCTGCGCCTTCGGAACCTTCAATCCTGTCCATCCGCCGACGCTTGAGGCGCACACGCAGATCAATCCGTCCAGTGGCGCACTCCAGATCGATACCGCCTGGACGAAGCCCGGCAACATCGTCACCAACGGGCCGTACACCCCGACGATCTGGCGGTTCAAGCGCGAGATGTACCTCGAGCAGAATCCGTACTACTGGAACCCCGGGATCGTGAAATCCAAGACGGTCAAGATCCTGCCCATCAACGATCCGAACACCAGCGTGCTCGCCTACCAGACCGGGCTGGCCGACTGGAACACCGATGTGACGGTCGATTTCGTCGCCGACATGCTGCAGAAGAAGGCGAAGGGCGAGTTCTCCGACATCCACGCGCTCTCAACCTTCGGCACCTACTTCTGGTCCTTCAACTGCACGCCGACGCTGCCCGGCGGGCGTTCGAACCCGTTCTATGACCCGCGCGTGCGCCGCGCGTTCTCCATGGCCGTCGATAAGACCGCCATCGTCGAGAATGTGAAGCGCAGCGGCGAGAAAGTCGCCGATGTGCTCATCCCGCCGGGTTCCATCCCGGGCTTCGACAGCCCGCCCGGCTTGTCGTACAACCCCAGCGCGGCTCGTGAACTCCTCGCCGAAGCCGGCTGGGTCGATCGCGACGGCGACGGCATCCCCGAAAACTCGCGAGGCGAACCCTTCCCGACGGTCGAACTGCTGTACTCCACCGGCGCGTACCACGACAAGATCGGCCTCGCGATGGGCGCAATGTGGAAACGCGAACTCGGCATCAACACCAAACTCGTCGGCAAGGAACTCAAGGTCTACAAGGACGACCTCAAACAGAAGAACTTCATGCTCGCCCGCGGCGGCTGGTTCGGCGACTACGGCGACCCGACCACCTTCCTCGATCTTCACAAGACCGGTGACGGCAACAACGACCGCGGCTACTCCGACCCCGTGTTCGATGACCTGCTCGCGCAGGCCGAAGCCACCGCCGACCCCGAGGCGCGGATGGCCATCCTCGAAGAGGCCGAGCGGTACACCGTCATGGACACCGCGCCGATTCTCCCGATCTGGCACTACAACTACTACTACCTCTTCCAACCGCCCACCGATGAATCGGGGCGCCCGAACCCGGGCGGCCTTGAAGGCATCTCGTATCATCCGCGATTGGTGCAGTACATCTGGAAACTGCGCGTCGTGACCGAAGAGGACCTTCAAGCCTGGGAGGCGTCCCAATGATCTCGATGATCCTTCGTCGCCTTCTCGTGCTCCCGGTGATCCTTCTGGTGATCTACACCATCACCTTCCTGCTCGCCTGGTCCCTTCCCGGCGAGGCCGTGCTGAACGA
>JBICHT010000095.1:0-49689 GCA_043101125.1 Phycisphaerales bacterium JB050
TTCCCTGGGGCAGCACCATCCACCCCAAGGACCGCTGGAACGCGGTTGAGGAGTCAAGCCTTGCATATTTTGACCAAGTTCTTTGTCTTCATCGCGGCCATCCTGAGCGTGCTGCTCGCCGGGCTTTCGATCGCCTACACCTTCAACGCGAACGAGATTGCCTCTCAAATCACTCGCGCCAACGCCGCTGCGGCCGCCGCTCAGAACGAGGCGCAGGCCCGCAGCCTCGACGCCGCTCGCCAATCCAGCGAGAACGAGTCGACCTTGGCCGACA
The DNA here is from genome assembly GCA_043101125.1 of Phycisphaerales bacterium JB050. Taxonomy (GTDB): domain Bacteria; phylum Planctomycetota; class Phycisphaerae; order Phycisphaerales; family UBA1924; genus JANSXG01. The sequence goes on from JBICHT010000095.1 coordinate 275, forward strand.
TGCAGGCCACCCTCGCTGAGCGGGAATCACACATCACCAACCTCGAAGGTGAGATTTCCCGCCTGATCACCACCAACGCCGACCTGCAAACTCAGCAGGCCACCTACTCCACCCGCATCGACGAGTTCACCACACTCATCGCCACGGCCCAGGAGCTCGACGCGGCTCGTGCTGAAGAGCTCCGTGCTCTGCGGGACGACCTCCTCGAATACGCCCGCAAGGAAATCGCCCTGACCGATCGCATCAATGACCTCGTCTCGCAGCTCGAAGTGGCCGAGGCGACCGTGCGATCCCTGCAGGAGACCATCGTCTCCATTCAGGAAGGCGGCGACGGTTCTGGTTCAACGACCACCCGCACCCCCACCGCTCCTGAGGGTTTCCGTGCTCGCGTGACCGATGTCAGCACCGACGAATCCGGTCGCGTGCTCGTCGCGATCGACGCTGGCTCCAGCGACGGCCTGCGTCCGGGTACCCGCCTGAGCGTGTCGGATGAGAGCGGCTTCGTCGCGGTCATCGTCATCGATCGGGTGAACCTCAACAACGCCACCGGCTATGTTGACACCCGCAGTTCAACCGATCGTCAGCCCAGCACGGGCTCGATCGCCGTTCCCGCCGTCACCTTCTGATTCCCGGCTCTGTTCCGGTCCCCCAGCAAGAAACGAAAGCGAGCTGAATCATGAGTCAGATGGGTATGCAGATGCCGGGTGCTCAGCGAGCCCGCAAGGCCTCCCTGAATGTGTACACGGGCATGAGCCTGGTCGCGATGATCGCCCTGCTGGTCGCCACGATTTTCGTCTTCAACGCCGCCCGCACCGTGGCCCCTTCGGCCGATGCGTTGGGTGTGCTGAAACTTCACGAGCCCGGGAAAATGATCCAGAACAAGGATCTTCCCAACGCGACCAAAGACTGAATCCGCCTCCGGGCGCCTCAGAAGATCCCCTCCCGCACCCGGCCTCGTGCCGGGTGCGTGTTTTTTTGGCATCGCCAGGCCCTGAGTTCTGGCTCGGTTCGAATGAGTCCGCCGATACACCACTGAGCCGGTCGTCCCCCGGCCTGCGCGGTCCCACCAGTATCCCGCCCCGTCAAAAAGACGGGGAGACCAAGCAAAGCCTACCGGGATCGTGTACTTTGAGCACCGATAACAACGAGCAGACACGCGGCTGACCACGGATTGGCGGCCCACAGTCACTCGGGGAGATACGCGGCGTGAGGCTTCATTCGCTGCTGAGTTGGTTCAGCGTTGACATGGGCATCGACCTTGGAACCTGCAACACACTGGTGTGTGTGCGCGGGGAGGGGATCGTGCTGAACGAGCCCTCCGTCGTCGCCGTCCGCAAGGGCACCAACGAGGTGCTCAACAACGGCCAGGCCGTCGGCTGGCGGGCCAAGGAGATGCTGGGCAAGACCCCCGGCTCCATCACCGCCATCCGCCCGCTCAAGGACGGCGTGATCTCCGATTTCGAGATCACCGAGGCCATGCTCAGTTACTTCATCCGCAAGGTGAACGGGCGGGCCAGGCTCATCGGCCCACGCGTCGTGATCGCCGTGCCCTCGGGCATCACCGCCGTGGAGAAGCAGGCCGTCGAGCAATCGGCCCAACGGGCCGGTGCCCGGATCGTCTACCTCGTCGAAGAGCCGGTCGCCGCGGCAATCGGTGCGGGGCTGCCGTTCGCGGAGCCAACCGCGAGCATGATCGTGGACATCGGCGGCGGCACGACCGAGGTCGCCATCATGTCTCTTGCTGATATCGCCGTCTGTGAGTCCGTCCGCGTGGCGGGCGACGACATGGATGAGGCGATCATGGCTCACATGAAAAAGAACTACAACCTGATGATCGGCGAGCAGACCGCCGAGCGCATCAAGATCGAGATCGGTTCGGCGGCCCCCGTCGGTGAAGAAACCTCGATGGAAGCCCGCGGACGCGACATGATCAGCGGCCTGCCCCGCAAGACCGTCGTCACCAGCGAAGAAATCCGCGAAGCCTTGCAGGAACCGGTGAACTCCATCGTGGAAGCCGTCACCCGTACCCTCGAGCGAGCCGAGCCCGAGCTCGCGGCCGACCTTGTGGACAACGGCATCACCCTCGCTGGCGGCGGGGCCCTGCTGCGAGGCCTTGATGTCGTCCTGCAGAATGCCACCGGCATGGAAGTCCGGGTTGCCGATGATCCGCTCAAGTGTGTCGCCGAAGGGACCGCTATTTTCCTTGAGAACATCGAGGTCTGGAAGCACACGCTCGAGAGCAACCTCGATCACTGAGTTGCGTGAGCCCGGGCCCGCCGGGCCTGAAGCGAACCCCATAGGAGCAAACGGCGCGTGAGGACCTCCAGGCAGTCACCGAGCCCCGCCACACTCCTCGGAGTGACACTGCTCATCCTGCTGACTTTCGCGTTTGCGCCGACCCGCTTCACCCGATGGGTCACAGGCTTCCGAGGACCGATCGAGGTGGTCATTGCGCCTGGAAAGGTGATCTTCGAGAAGGCGTCCCGGATCCTCCGACCGCCGATGACCGCACCGGAGATCGAACGGGACGAGCGTGAACTGCGCGACCAGTACGATGAACTGCTCCGCCTGCATCTCCAGGCGATGCGCGAGAACCGCGAACTGCGGGAAGTCATCCGCAGTCTGCAGGCCGGGACCCCCTACCCCTCCACCGTCGGAGCCAGGCGCCTGAGTACCCAGCGCCAAGGCATCAACCTCTCCACCGGCCTCGTGCAGGTTCGGGGCGGGACGCAGGATGGCGTGGTTCCGGGGGCCATCGCGGTTGCCGCGGCGAGTCAGCAACTCATCGGCCAGGTTGTCGCGACCGACTCGGTGACTTCCTCGATCCGCCTCATCACCGATCCGCGGATGCAGCCCAATCTGATTGGCGCGGTCGTCACTCCGCCCGTGGACGAAAACGCGCTGCCCGAGCCACAGCGTTCGGCCCTGCAGGTCACGGTAGAACTCCGCGCGTCAGGTGACGGCACACTGGTGTCCGAACCCATCGGGGCCGTCGGCAAACCCGAGGGTGTGCTGGTCACCGGTGCGGTTGTGCTTCTGCGTGACCCGACCTGGCCGGAGACAGCCCAGTTCTACACCATCGGCCTGGTCGAAAGCGTTGAGGAGATGGTGCGCAACCCCGGCTTCCTGCGGATCACCGTCCGTCCGACCGGCCCCGAACTCGGACGCGTCGGTTCGATGATTCTGCACATTCCCGGTTCTTCCGGAACGGAGGACGGGCCATGAACTGGATCGTGTTTTCGATCTTCGCGTGGGTGGCCATCGCGTTCGAGACGGGTTTTCGGGATGCGCTGGCCCTCGGGAGTTCTCCCGTCTCCCCTTCTCTGGCGATGATCCTCGTGGCCTTTGTTGCGTTGTGGGCCCCGATCCGACACGCCCTGCCCGCGGCGATCATCATCGGGTTGCTGCTCGACTTCGGTGACCTCGTCCGTACTCCGGCCGGAGAGCCGGTGGTCGTCCTGGGACGCCACGCCATCGGCTGCCTGCTCGCTTCGTACACCGTGGTGACGATGCGCGGCATGATGTTCCGGAAGAACATCATCACCATCGTCGTCCTTTCCGGCGTGACCATGGCACTGACACAGGTGCTGGCCATCTCGATGCTCAAGTTCCGCTCGCTGTACGACATCGTCATCGTTGACGACGCGGCGTCTCAACTCGGGAGCCAACTCGGTTCGGCGCTCTATACCGCGGCTCTGGCGTTCGTCATCGGCCCCGTCCTGAACAGCATGAAGTGGCTCTTCGGGTTTACGGGCAGCGGGCGGTCCAATTTCCGGATGCCCTGAGCATTCCCGGATCCGGTGTCGCACCGGGTATAATGGGGTGACCGGCGATCTTGTCGCCGCAGAGACCCACGCCCCATGATCGACGAGGAGCCACCGGAATGGATACGAGTGAGACCGCCAAAGCCCTGAAGAACTCTCCGGTGATCGACTCCGAGGAGGCCCGTCTCGCCCAGGAGGCCGCGGACCGGTCCGCCCAGCTCCCACCCGATCAGATCAACATCGATTCGATGAAGATCACCCAGCACTGGGACAAGTACACGGACGAGAACCACGAGGTCTGGGGCATCCTGTACGAGAAGCGCATGGAGCACCTCGCGAGTGCCGGGTCGAATGTGTTCCTCAAAGGCGCAGAGGTGATCAACCTCAATCGCAAGCAGGTCCCGGACCTGCGTGATGTGAACGCGAACCTGCTGCCGAAGACCGGCTGGTCGAGCCACGGCGTGCCGGGGTATCTGCCCGCCAAGAGCTTCTTCGCCTTCCTCGCGCAGCGCCAGTTCCCCACCACCATCACCGTCCGTCCGAAGTCGAGCATGGACTACCTGCCCGAGCCGGACATCATCCACGATGTCTTCGGGCATGTGCCGCTGCACGCCGACCCCGTCTTCGCGGACTTCCTCCAGACCTACGGCAAAGCCGCGCTCTACACCAACAACGAGGAACACACCACGCGTCTGGCACGCCTGTTCTGGTTCACCGTTGAGTTCGGGCTCATTCACGAAGACGGTCGCACCAAGCTCTACGGCTCGGGGCTGATCTCCTCGGACGGCGAAGGCCACCACGCGCTCGAAAGCGACAAGGTCGATCGGCGCAAATTCGATCTGCAGACCGTCTGCGACACCGACTTCGAGATCGATCACTACCAGCCGATTCTCTATGTGCTCGACAGTTTCGAGCAACTTCGGGACGCGATGATCACCTACGCCGAGCAGATTCTCGACGAGGTCGGTCGCCTGGACGAACTCGAAACGATCTCCAGCTGAACCGCCCTGAATCGGACCGAGATCAGGCCGGGATCAGGCTACAAAGGCCCTTGCACTTGTCCTTGCGTGGAAAGTGCCCAGCGAGCATATCGGTGATGGCGGCGTCGATCTTGGATCGGACCTTGTCGAGTTTGAGGGCATCGAACCCGATCGTCCCCCGCTGCCCGGTCGAGAGCACCCAGTACTCCGCGACTCCGGCGGGGATCTCGTCGGGCGTTGGGGAATCGGGATCGAGCAGACGCGGCAAGGCCATCGCGTAGATGCACAGCTGCAGGTCGTCCTTCTTGGGTTCGAGCAACTTCTTGCTCGCGTTGCCGGTCTTGTAGTCGATGACACGCCAGCCGCCCTCGGGAAGTCGATCAACGCGGTCGATCTTGGCCTGGATCGTGTGGGTCGCCCCGTCGAGTGTGTACGGCAGGCTCACCTTCTGCTCCAGGTAAACCGTCTCGTCGGTGTCGCGATGCAAGTTCCGGTGGGCGAGTTCGAGTTGTGCATGGATCTTGTCCAGTTCGGACCGGTCCATCGGCAGGTGTGTGGGCCAGGATTTTTCGAACTCGCTGGTCGCCAGTTGCTGCAGATCGTTCAGACCCGGCAATGGCTGCCCCTCGGATTCGGCGAACATAACTCGCCGGTAGAACAACTCCAGCGCCTTGTGCGTGATATCGCCGATGCTGAGCGCGGTCGTCTTCTGCTCATCAAGGCCGAGCACATACTTCACATAGAAGCAGCGCGGGCAGTATTCGAACTCGACCAGTTTTGAATAACTCAACTGGAGCGGTGAGGGCATCGGACGCGTGCAGTCCAGCGCAATCGTCAGGTCGGGCAGTTTGGCCGCGAGGCGACGGACACCTTGGGCGATCGCGGAATCGCCCTCAGGAGCGAGTTCGTCCGGGAGTTGCCCGGTGCTGCGGATCGAAGCAACCGCGGGGAGCGCTTTCGCGGTGCTGGCCAGACGCTCGACCAACGAACGGATCTCCGGTTCGGTGAGTCCAGCTCGATCCAACGCATGGAGCACGCCGGTTGCCTCTTCCCAGACCTGCGCACCCGTTCTGTTCACCGCCTCCTTCGCCGCATCGACCGACGCGAGCGAATCCGACAGGGCATCGAGTCCCATTGCCTCGGCGGTATCCAGCACGGAACCGGCATCGGTGATCTCGAACCCGAGATGGGGTGCGCCGTCGGTCAGTTCGATGTAGAAGTCCGACGATTTGGATTTCTTGTGCTTGGCGATGAGCACCAATCGGCGCTTCGCTCTGGTGCAGGACACGAAGAACAGGCGACGCTCCTCGTCGTCAAGGTCCGGCTCCGGGCGGTCGGTGAACGCGGTTGGCAACACCGGCTCGTCTCGCCCGCCCGACTTGTACGGGAAACCGTGCGGCGAGCGGACCCGCACCACAAAGACGGTATCGAACTCCAACCCCTTTGCCTTGTGAGCAGAGATCACGGTGACGGCATCGCGGTCCTCTTCGCCACCCACTTCATCGAGGTCTTCGCGACTCGGGAAGGAGAACTGCTGTTCCTTCTCATCGAGGTCCTGGTAGTAGTTCCAGAACGACTCCAGCGTCGGCGGCTGGTCGAACTGGTCCAGGCGTTCTCTGGCGAACCGGATTATCTGCACGAGGTTCTCGACGCGCCTGGCCCGCTGCTCGCCGGGGTGCTCCGAGGCGTGTTCGAATGGCTCGTGCATCAGGTTGGATCGCCGGATGATCGCCTCGAGCACTTCATCGGCTCGACCGGTCGCCGCGAGCGTGCGGAGTTCGTTCAGATTCTGGAAGAAGGTGTGGAGTTCGGCATCCTTGTCCTGTGGTTCAGAGGCGATGTGCTGCTCGATCCAGCCAGCGAAGGATTCGGTGTTCAGTTCGTTGACGGACTTCGCCCGCCGGTACAGCGTGGTCAGCCGGCGTACGCGGTCCGGGTCCATCCGCTGCGGCCACCGGACCAGCAGACGCTGCACCGCCGCCTCATCACCCGGGTCCAGCAACAGACGCACCCACGCGAGGATGTCGTACACACCCGGATCATCGAGCGGTGTCACCTCACGCCGACGGTCCACCGGGATGTCATTCAGGCGCAGTTCCGCGGCGATGTCGTCGGCAAAGCCATTGGTCCGGGCGATGATGCCGAACGATGACCATGACAGGTGCTCACCCTCTGCCTCAGCGTCCCGGACTGCCCGTCGAATCATCGCCGCGATGACCTGGCCGGTCTCGCCCTTGTCGTCCTGCACTTCAACGGTCTGGAGTACCCCGGGATCACCCGGGCCATCAGGGTTGGACCGGCTCTGCTTGTCCGGCGCGAACCGCTCCTGGGCGGCTGAGATGATCGTATTGCCAACCGAGATGATCTCCGGTCGGGATCGGTAGTTCACCGAGAGTTCCACTTGTTCGGCGTTGGTCCAGATGGCGCGGAATCGCGCGAACGCCTTGGGATCGCTGCCCCGGAACGCGTAGATCGCCTGATCATCGTCGCCGACGATGCACAGATCCGGGCCGGTGTGTCCCTCGCGGGCTGGCGGAATAATCTGGCGCAGCATCTCGATCTGGGCGGCGTTCACATCCTGGAACTCATCAACCACGACATGGCGGATCTCGTCTCGCAGGATGTTGCGGACGATGGCGTGCTCGCGGATCAACTGAGTCGGCAGGGTGATGAAATCGCTGAAACTGACGACCTTCGCGGCCTTGGCCGCGTCTACGAACAGTTCGTACGCGCGGGCGTTCTCCAGGAACATGCGCAGTCGTTCGCGATCGGCCGCGATCGCCGCGTCATCGGGGTCATCGGGGTCATCGTCGTCGAGCGTGCGTCCGGCTTCGAGCGACGCGCTCCACTGCTGGGCGAAATCGAGCGCGTCCTGAGGCGAGCGGGCCGATTCGCAGCAGGCCTCAATGAATTTGCTGACCGGCTCGATCAGCGCATCGGTGCCTTCCGCAGCACGGAAGCGGTAGAGCCCGTGCTCCTCGATGATCTTGCGCAGCATCCGCCGACGCTGGGCCGAGTCCATGATTTCCGGTCGCTCGGGCAGCCCGAGCATGTCGGCGTATCGTGAGATCAGGCGAGCGCCAAAGGCGTGGAAGGTGCCCATCTGCACACGCCCCGCGGCGTCTGGGCCGACGAGTTCCTCCAGACGCTCGGTCATCTCCCCCGCCGCCTTGTTGGTGAAGGTCATCGCGAGGATGGACTCGGGCTTCACGCCATCGGCGAGCAGACGGAGAATCCGTGCGATGATCGTCATCGTCTTCCCGGTCCCCGGCCCGGCAAGCACGATCAGCGGTGAGCCGGTGTGATCGACCGCGTGGCGCTGCTCATCGTTGAGCGAAAATGCTTTCAGGGCATCGGTGGCGCGCTGAACGGTCCGCTGGCGCCGGTCATGTGTGGGTTCTGGCGAGACCCCCGCTGACGGACTGAACAGCCCGTGCTCCTCGTGATCGCTCTGGCTCATGGTGCCATCCTACCCCTCATCTTTGCACGGGATACACTGAGGAAGTGAGTGAGAACCAGACCCCAGCGAGATCGGTGCTGTTCGTGTGCATGGGCAACATCTGCCGCTCACCACTGGCGGAAGGCGTGTTCCTGCACCTGTTGCGTGAACGAGGGCTGGATAGCCATTTCGAGGTGGACTCCGCCGGAACCGGGGGATGGCATGTCGGCAACCCGCCCGACCCGCGATCGGTGGCGGTCGCCAGCAAGCACGGGATTGACCTGCCCAGTCGCGCCAGGGTGATCCACAGGAACGACTGGGAAAAGTTCGACCTCATCATCGTGATGGACAACGACAACCTTTCCGACTGCCTGGATGCAGGGGCTCCGCGACATAAGATCCGGCATTTACGGAGTTTCGACCCGGAAACAAACGGGTCGAACCTTCCGGTCCCTGACCCGTATTATGGGGGAGAAGACGGTTTTGAGACTGTTTTCGCCATGGTCCACAGCGCGTGCATGGGCTTGATTGACGAACTGATCCGAAACGACCAAGCACAGGAAACCAACTCCACATGAGCCCGATCATGCTGATTGTCTGGGGCATCCTCGGCGCGATCCTTTTGGAACTGCTGACGATCTACCTGCGCTTCGGGCGGAAGATGACCGCGCCGGAAAAGACCGCGTGGATCGGGCGGATGACGCGGGGCTACCGCGTTCACCACGGCTACCACGGCTTCACCTTCATCCCTGCTGGTCTGGTGTTCTTCCCTGGCGCGATTGGCGAATGGATGGTGATCGCGGGGTTGGCGCTCCTGCTCAGCGATGCGATCCACCACTTCATCGTGCTCAAGTGGATCACCGGGCACCATGAGTTCTGGGTGAAGTACCCGCCGCACGAACCGCACACGGAATACCCGGTTGAGGAATTGAAAAAGGCCGCGTAAGAGCGGCCTTTCGATTCCGGATCGATGGGGATCAGACTTCCAGCAGCAGACGCTCCGGGTCCTCGATGCAGTCTTTGACATGCTTGAGGAAGGTCACCGCGCCCTCGCCGTCGACGATGCGGTGGTCGTAACTCAGGGCGATGTACATCATCGGACGCAATGCGATCTCACCCGGCTTGTCCGGGTTCTCGACCGGGCGTTTGATTATGTTGTGCATGCCCAGGATGCCCGACTGCGGGGCGTTGAGGATGGGCGTGGACATCATTGAGCCGTAGATGCCGCCGTTGGTGATGGTGAAGGTGCCATTCTGCATCTCTTCGAGGGTGAGTTTGCCGTCGCGGGCTTTCTTGGCGAGCTCGAGGATGCCGCTCTCGATACCAGCAAACGACAGGGACTCGGCGTTGCGCAGCACGGGCACGACCAGCCCCTTGGGGGTGCCGACGGCGATGGCGATATCGGCGTAGTCGTGATAGAGCACCTCGGGCCCCTTCTCGCCCTGCACGATCTGAGCATTCACATTCGGGACCTTCTTGAGGGCACTGACGCAGGCCTTGGTGAAGAAGGACATGAAGCCGAGTTTGACGCAGTGCTTCTCAAGGAACTGGTCCTTCAGGCGTGAGCGCAGGGTCATGACATTGGTCATGTCGCACTCGTTGAAGGTCGTGAGCATCGCGGCGGTGTGCTGGGCTTCCACCAGACGATTGGCGATGCTCTTGCGCAGGGGCGACATTTTCTCACGACGAGTCGCTCGCGACATCGCCGGCTGCGGAGCCGCGGCTCCGGGCGCAGCAACGGATTTGGTCGTCCCGTTCTGGCTGGCGTGCAGTGCCGCGAGCACATCCTGCTCACGGATGCGACTGCCCGCTCCGGTCGGGCGAACGGTGGACAGGTCGATCTTGTGCTCATCCGCGATCTTGCGGGCGACGGCCGTCGCGAAGGCCGAGGCGTTGTCCGGGGTGGTGCCGCCGGAAGCCGGTGCCACAGGGGCGGGCTTCTCAGGAAGACTCTGAGGCTTGGATGCGCCGGTGTCTTGCTTGGGTGCCTCGGCCTTGGCGAGTTCGGGCTTCGAAGCCGGAGCAGCATCTGGCTTCTTGGCATCGCCTCCCGCGGGCTTTTGGGCGGACTCATCGAGTGTGCCGATCGTGGCGCCGACCTCGACGGTGTCGCCCTCGCTCACCGAGCGTTTAAGAACCCCGGAGGCGGGTGAGGGCAGCGGCATGGTGACTTTGTCGGTCTCCAGTTCGACCAGGTCCTCGTCCTGCTCGACGAAGTCGCCGTCCTCCTTGAGCCAGGTCGCGATGACGGCTTCGGAGATGGATTCACCAAGGGCGGGAATGACGATGTCGGTGGGCATGTCGTAGTCTCTACAGTTCAAACGCCCCAACCGATTGGTCGGGGCGGGAGTTCAATCAGGCGGTCGCGGCTTTACGGTTTCCAGATTTCTTGGATCCCGTGCCGCTCGAAGATTTGGATTTCGAGTTCTTCTCTGCCGACTTGGAGGCTTTCTCGGCCGCCTTGCTGTCGGATCGCTCCTCGTGGACCGTTCCGATCGACGCGGTCAGGAACTCGTTGAGCTGCTCAAGGTGCTTGCGGGGCGATCCGGTCGCGGGGGTACCGCTGGAAGGACGCCCGTAGTAGCGGATGGTCCAGTTCAGTTCGTCCATCAGCGTAAGGGCGATGTGCCCGTACGCCCCCATGTTCTTCGGCTCTTCCTGGACCCAGGCGAGTTCGGCCTCGGCCGGGTAGGACGCACGGATCTCTTTGAGCAGGTCGATGTGCAACGGGTACAACTGCTCAACGCGCACGATGGCAACATCCTGACGGGCTATCTGCTCACGGCGTTTGAGCAGGTCGTAGTAGACCTTGCCGGTGCAGAGCAGAACCTTGCTGACCTTCTTCTTGTCGAAACCGCCCTTTCCGAAGGCGGGATCGTCGAGGATCGGCTTGAAGCCGCCGGTGGTGAGTTCGTCGGTGGTGCTGGTACACGCGGGCAGGCGGAGCAGGCTCTTCGGGCTCATGACGATGAGCGGCTTCCGGAAGCTGCGGTGCATCTGTCGCCGGAGCATATGGAAGTACTGCGCCGGTGTGGATGGGTAGCACACCTGCATGTTGTTCTGGCCGCAGAGTTTCAGGAATCGCTCGAGGCGAGCCGAGGAGTGCTCCGGGCCTTGCCCCTCGTAGCCGTGCGGCAGGAGGAGCGTCAGCGCGGTCCAGCGCTGCCACTTGAGTTCCGCGGAACTGATGAACTGGTCGATGATGACCTGCGCGCCGTTAGAGAAGTCACCGAACTGGGCTTCCCAGACGCACATGATCTTCGGCGAGGCCAGGCTGAAGCCGTACTCGAAGCCCAGGCAGGCGAACTCGGAGAGGGGCGAGTCGTAGACGCAGAATTTGTTCTGCCTCCCGTGACCCGCTTCCTCGTCCTTGCCCGGCTCGACCAGTTCGCGAATGGCGTTGATCGGCACATAGGCTTCAGCGGACTCAACATCGCGGAGCACCGCATGACGGTGGCTAAATGTCCCGCGACGGGAGTCCTGGCCGGTCAGCCGGAAAATGTTACCCTCGAGCACGAGTGAACCGATGGCCATGGCTTCGGCGGTTGCCCAGTCAAAGGGCTTGTTCTCGATGACATTCCGGGTGCGTTCTTCGAGCACCTTGATGAGTTTGCGATGGGGTTTGAACCCCTCTGGCCACGAGCTCACCGCCTTGGCGATCTCGTACAGGGTCTCTCGATCGACCGCGGTCTCACCCTCCTCGAAGGTCCAGTCGTTGGTTACGCCGGTCCAGCGAACATGGCCCGGAGCGGGTGTCGGATCAACCGCGGTCTTGCGTGTGTTGGTATACGCCTCGTCCAGGTTTTCGTGAACGCTGGATTCGATGCGCTTCACATCGTCCTGCGTAATCACCCCCGCCTGCATCAGGGTGTTGGCGTACTCGCTGAGCACGGTGGGCTTTTTCTTGATCTGGCTGTAGAGCAACGGCTGCGTGAACATCGCCTCATCGGTCTCGTTATGACCGTGGCGACGGTAGCACTGCATGTCGATGACGACATCCTTTTTGAACCGCATCCGGTACTCGAGCGCGATCTGGGCGCAGTGGACGACGGCTTCGGGGTCTTCGCCGTTCACATGCAGTACCGGTGCTTCGATCATCTTGGCGATGTCGGTGCAGTAGCGGCTCGTTCGACCGTCCTGAGGACCGGTCGTGAACCCAATCTGGTTGTTGACCACGATGTGGATCGTTCCGCCAACCGTGTAACCTTCGAGGCCGGCGCAGTTGTACATCTCGGCGACCACGCCCTGACCGATCACGGCCGCGTCACCGTGCATCACGATCGGAACAACCCGCTTGCGGGCCTTATCACCCTTGAGTCGCTGCTTGGCACGACAACGCCCGAGCACGACAGGGCCGACGGCCTCGAGGTGGCTGGGGTTGGAGGCCATGGCCAGCCAGATCTGCTTTCCGGAGGGCAGAACCCGGTTGGACGAATAGCCGCGGTGATACTTCACATCGCCGCCGCCGTCTTCGGCATCGGCTTCCCATGTGTCGTCGAACTCGGTGAAGACCTCTTCGTAGGTCTTGCCCATGATGTTCACGAGCACATTCAGACGCCCCCGATGGCTCATGCCCAGCACGAGTTCCTCAACATCGAAGGTGTCGGCGCTCTGTTCGACCAGGCGGTCGAGCAGCGGGATGAGCGATTCGCCGCCTTCGAGGCTGAACCGCTTCTGGCCGGGGTACCGCTTGCCGCAGAATTTTTCCCACATCTCGGCACGATGGAGCTGCTCAAGAATGTGGAACCGCTCACCCTTGGTGTAGTCGGTGTGGTTGGAGTTCGCCTCGACGCGATCAAGCCACCATTCGCGTTCCTCGCGGTTCGTGATGTGCATCACCTCGACGCCGATGTGCCCGCAGTAAATCTCATCGAGACGGCTGATGAGATCCGAAAGCGTCGCACCGTTCGGAGCAATGCCCGGGACGGTAAAGACCTTCCCGAGGTCCTCGTTGCTGAGGCCGTGCGAGGTCGGGTTGAGTTCTTGCGGGGCCTCGCGTTCCCGATCGAATGGGTCGATCCTGGCGCATGTGTGCCCGAGTGAACGGTAGGAATTGACCAGATCGCGGACCGCCGCGGCTTTGGCGGCCTCGCCGCCGCATTCGCTACCTGCACCCTCGTGGGTATCTGCGCTCGGGGCCGATCCCAGGCCGAGTTCGAAGCCACGGAAGAAGTCACGCATATCCGGCCCGACGGAACCAGGGTCAGCACGATACTGTTCGTACTGGGCTTCGAGATAGGTTGCGTTCCATCCGTTCAACGAGGCCGCAGCAGGCTGCGGACCGTTGGTGGCAGAGGGACGGGAGAAATTGGACATCGAGGGCGAAGCGCTCATAGTTGTCGTCCGATGCGGCGAAGGGCCCGTCCGGAGGCATTCAGATACTGACGAAAGTCCGAATAAGCAGGTCTACATACGCGGTCCGCGGGGCCGTGAAGGGCATTGTAAGACCCTCATCGTCCGCTGTGCAGCCTCGGGTGAACACAAATTACCGGTCTTGGCGATTCTGTTGGCCGATCTCCAGGCCGTATCCTGCCGATAGCCACTCTTGAGTGGGAAGATTCAACACCCCGCTCCGACCCTCTCTCGAAAGAAAACAAGGTAAAGCTCCTATGCATGAATACGACCTGTGCGTGATCGGCTCCGGCCCTGCGGGACAGAAAGCCGCGGTCCAGGCGTCCAAACTGGGCAAGCGGGTCTGCGTGGTCGAGCGGAAGGAAGTGGTCGGCGGAGTCGCCATCAACACCGGGACCATCCCCTCGAAAGCGCTCCGAGAGGCGATCCTGTTCATGACCGGCTTCAAATTCCGAGGCATCATGGGAACTTGCCACAATCGGGATATCACCATCGAAGAACTCACAAAGTGGTGCCAGACGGTGATTTCCAACGAAATCACCGTCACACAGAACCAACTCCAGCGCAACGGCATCGACATCGTCAAGGGCACCGCCGAGATCGAAAACGAGCACCTCGTGCATGCCCGCCACGGCAGCGAGGTCACGGCGATCACCGCGGATCACATCTTCATCTCCACAGGCACCCGCCCGGCTCGCCCGGACAACATCCCGTTCGATGAGGACTACATTGTCGATGCGGACGGGATCCTCCGCCTCACCAAACTGCCACGCACCCTCACCGTGGTGGGCGGCGGGGTCATCGGCACCGAATACGCCTCGATGATGCAGGCGTTAGGCGTGAAGGTCACCCTGATCGAGAGTCAGAACCAGCTGATGGGCTTCCTCGACCCGGAAATCCGCGAGGCCCTCCAGTACCACCTGCGCAATATTGGCATGACCCTTCGGCTCGGCGAGAAAGTCACTCGTGTGGAACTCATTGACGCCCCTCCGGGATCTCGTTCCTCCACAGGCAAGTTGGTCGAGTCCACCCTCGAATCCGGCAAAACGATCCGCTCCGAATGCCTGCTGTATGCCATCGGGAGACAGGGCGCAACCGAATCACTGAACCTCGAGTCCGTCGGTGTTCGCCCAGACAAACGAGGGCGGATCTCGGTCAATGACCGCTACCAGGTCCTCCGCGAGGGATCGAACGAACCCATCGACCACATCTACGCCGGCGGCGATGTCATCGGCTTCCCGGCTCTGGCCTCTACCTCGATGGAGCAGGGCCGGCTCGCGGCGTGCCACATGTTCGGCAAAGCCACGACCTCTGTGCCCGAGCTGTTTCCCTATGGGATCTACGCCATCCCCGAGATCTCCACCGTCGGGTGGACCGAGCAGCAGCTCACCGATCAGGACATCCCCTTTGAGACCGGCATCGCCAACTATCGCGAGATCGCTCGCGGCCAACTCCTCGGCGACCAGATCGGGATGCTCAAGCTGCTCATCCACCAGGAATCGCGTCACATCCTCGGGGTGCACTGCATCGGCACCGGCGCGACCGAGATCATCCACATCGGGCAGGCCGTGATGGCCCTCAACGGCACGGTGGACTACTTCATCAACACCGTCTTCAACTACCCGACGCTCGCCGAGTGCTACAAGGTCGCCGCGCTCAACTGCGTGAACAAACTGCAGCATGTCTGAACCGGCGCGGGCTCAGATCGCCGAATCGGCTGAATCACTGTGCTCTTCCACGCTGACATTGGTGGCGAGGTGATCGCGCATTTTGCCGCTGGGTGACCGGTCGAGACTGGCCTTGACCGCTCGGAGTTGCTCGTCGCTCAGCCGCGCGATGTGGCAGACCGGATCCCCCGGCTTGACCGCCGGGAGCGTGGTCATGCCCAGCACGATGCCCGACGCACCCGAAAGCAATAGGTTCTTCTCGCGCCCGACGAGGTCGGTGTTCGTCGCCAGCGGCTGTCCCTTGGCGACGACATCACCGGGCGAAACATGGAAGCGGAGCACCCCGCCGTGGACCGCACGCAACCAGGTGGTTTCACGAACGATGGCCTGATATGGGGCGTTTCGCTTGCGACCGCGCACCATGCCGAGGGCGATGAGGACATTGCGGATGCCGCGCACCCCCACCTCCACCACGCCTGGTTCGATTTTCCAGACTTCTCCGGCTTCGAGAATGATCGTCGGTACGCCAGCCTCGCAGGCGGCCCGGCGCATGGACCCTTCCGGACCCTCGCCGTGGATGACCAGTTCAGTGCCGAATGCCTCAGCGAGCATCCGGGTGTCCGGCTCATCGAGGTTCGCCCGCACATTGGGGAAGTTGGTCCGGCGCACCGCCGCGGAGTGCAGGTCGATGCAGCAATCGCACTTGCGGATGACCTGCTCGAAGATCGCGCTGGCCACGCGCGCGGTCAGACTTCCCCCGCCGGAGCCCGGAAAACTGCGATTGAGGTCGCGACGGTCGGGCATGTAGCGGCTGAATCGCTCGAAACCGAGCACATTGACCACCGGGACCAGCACCAGCGTGCCCCGGCTGAGTTTGAAGCCGGGGTTCAGGACCAGTTCACGCACCACGCCCATGCCGTTGATCTCGTCGCCGTGCACGGACGCGGTGACCCCCACCACCGGCCCGGGCTGGGGAGCTCGAACCACATGCACCGGCATCAGCACCGGGTGACCGCTGTAGGTTTCGCTGATGGTGAGGTCGATGGTCCGCTGGCCACCGAGCGGGATCCGCTTGCCACCGAGCTCGAAGGTCTTGCGACCGGAAATGTCCTTCAGACTCACGCGTTGCCCTCCGTGCGTGCGGCCTTGGTCTTCTTTCTGATCTTGGATCGGCGTTTCTTGGTCGGTTCCGGCATGAGGGTGCGGATCTCATCCAACTTGCCAAAGCACAGCAGCACATCCCCCTCCTCGACCTGGCGTTCACCGGACGGGTTGGAGATGACCTTGCGCCCATGCCGAATGCTCAGCACCGTGATATCCCGCTCGCGCAGCTTGGTCTCACTCAGCGGCTTGCCCGCCAACGACGAACGGGGCACGATCGGGAGTTCGACCACGCCGTACCCCTTGCTCGCCGCGAGCCGGTAGCGCAGATCCACCTCGGAGAACTGCACACGCTGCTCGACATGCTCGATGATCGCCCCGGCCACATCGATGCCCGTCGCGGCCTCGATCCCTTCCAGACCAGGTGAAGAATTCACTTCCATCACCTGCGGACCGTCCTTGCCCTCGAGCATATCCACGCCCGCGACCTGCAAGCCCATGACCTGGGCCGCGACCACCGCGGTCTCGGCGTATTCCTCGGGCAGTTCAATACCTTCGGCCACCCCGCCCCGGTGGACATTCGAGCGGAACTCCGTGCCCTGGGCGGTCCGCCGCATTGCCGCCACGACCCGGTCTCCAACGACGAAAGCCCGGACATCCTTGCCCTTGCTCTCGGCGACGAACTTCTGCACCAGCACATTCTGCTTGGCCGAGTGCAGGGTCTCGATGATTGCCTCGGCGACCTTCTGCGTTTCGGCGAGGATCACCCCGACGCCCTGCGTGCCTTCCAGCAGTTTGATGATGATCGGTGCGCCTCCGACGCGTTCGATCGCATCCAGAATGTCGTACCGGTCGCGTACAAACGCGGTGTCGGGGATGCCGATGTCGTATCGAGACAGCATCTGCAGCGAACGCAGTTTGTCGCGAGAAAAGGTGATACCCGATGAGGTGGCCAGGCAGAACACCCCCATCTGCTCAAACTGGCGGACGACGGCCGTGCCGAAGTAGGTCACCGAAGCACCGATCCGGGGGATGACCGCGTCGTAACTCGATACCGCCTTGCCTCGGAACAGCAGGTCGGGCGCGCCGTGCTCGATGTGGATCGAGAAGCGCAGTGTATTGAGCACTCGCGCGGAATGACCCCGTTGCAGCGCCGCCTCACGCAAGCGTTTCGTGCTGTAACTCTTCGGGGCCCGGGAAAGGATGGCGATCTTCATGGTCCGATCCTACCCGCTGTCGGGTTCAATCGACGCGACGACTTCTTCTTTCGGGCTTTTTCGACAAGACATACATCCGAGAAGCGTCCACCAGGAAACGCCCGGCAAGCGCCCGGCGCCCCAGCAGCATGCGACAGATCATGCCATGCCGGCAGACCAGACTGACCTCGGTTTCGAACCGGTGCTCCCCGATCGCTACACGCAACGGAATCACGAAGCGCTCCTGGGCGTGCCCAGTCGAACTGCGGATCGTGCTCACTCGGACTATCGGTGCCTCGAACCGCTCACTCAGCCGTCGACCATGCCGATCGAGAGCGATGTGGAAACTCACCCGATCGCCCTCGATCCGC
This sequence comes from Phycisphaerales bacterium JB050, assembly GCA_043101125.1. GTDB lineage: Bacteria > Planctomycetota > Phycisphaerae > Phycisphaerales > UBA1924 > JANSXG01. Next base: position 18,145 of record JBICHT010000095.1, read on the forward strand.
TCCACATCGGTCACATGGAGCGCGCTGGTGTTGGCCCCGCTGTCGATCTTGGTGCGAACCGGCCCGACCCCCAAACTCGGGAACCGTACCGCCTCTCGCCAGCCGATGCGTGGCAACGCCGCGTTCGCGTCCTGTGCAGTGCGCTCGGTCACAGCGCCATCCTAGCGTGAACCCGCCATTGAAACCCGCTTAGCCGTCGAGTTCGACCGGCTCGGTGGCGACGGTCGTCTCGTCTGAAGAACCTGACTCTGGAGCTTCCTGCGTGTCTTCAACAGCAAGGGCACCTGAGTTCTCGGGCAGCCACGACCCCGGCTCGGGGTTGCGGAAGGTCAGGCCTACGGACTGAGCCCACTCGTGTGTGTAGAAGACGGCCAGGTATTCCTGCCGATCCTCGAAGTTGCCTTTGCCGAATTCAATCGTGCGACCGGCCCAACGGACCACATCCGCGCCCGCCGCGGCGGCGAACTCGCGGAGCTTGTGATCCGGGGCACCGCCTTCGTCGGGCTCGAGCACCGGGGCGGTGGTGAACCGGGTCATCCCGATGATGATCAGGCCGTCCTTCTGAGGCACATGCTTGAGTTCATCCACGCTCATCACACGCTCGAACGCGATCTCGTCGGGGTTTCGAGCGATGGGCGAGTAATTGCCCATGTCCTTGTAATTCATCGCCCAAAGCCCGGGGTCGGTGCGACAACCGGTAAGGAGCGAAGCGACGGTCAGAGTCCCGAAACCGAGGACGATGGCGAAAGGCAGGCGCATAGGAATTCCCTCGCTTGGGGCAGAAAAACCACGCCGAGCGTCGGCGCATCACGGGCATGTCGACCCGTGCGTGCAGGATCCTCAGCGCAAATCCCATGAACCCGCGGTTGACCCGGCAGGTAACCACGAACCGGCAAGCCCTGCCGGTCGCACAGGGTCCGGAGATCGATTCAACTCCGCCCGAACTGTCGCTCCAGTTCGCCGACCGTCAGACGGATAGCCGTCGGACGCCCGTGAGGGCAGTTGCTGGATCGTTCGATTTCAGCCCGCAAACGCAGGAGTTCTGCGAGTTCTTCATCGGTGAGTTTGTCCCCGGCCTTCACCGCCGCCTTGCAGGCCATCATGTCGAGCACCTCATGCAGCGCGTCCTCGCTGCCGACCGCGAAGCCCTCGGCCTCGCAGCGTTCGAGCAGTTCTTCAACGAACGGCCCAGGCTCCACGCCCTTCTCGAACAGAAACGACGGGAACGCCTGCACACTCACGCTCGACGGACCCGCACCGTGGGCATCGATGCCGAGACGCTCGAACAATTCGCTCATCTTCTCAAGTAGGTCGACCCTCGCTTCGGTCGTTTCCACAATCGTTGGCATCAACAGGCGCTGCGACTCCAGCGAGCCCTTCATCGCGATGCGGTCCTTGAGTTTCTCGAACATCACTCGCTCGTGCAGAGCGTGCTGGTCGATGATCACCAACCCCTGCTCGTCCTGCGTGACGAGGAACGAGTTGTGCACCTGCAACACCCGGTCGGCCGGTCGGACCGCGGGCAACACACCCTGCCCCTCGGCATCGCGTACGCGGGCCGAGCGAAGGTGCTCGGTCGCCAGCGCGGTCGCCTGGGCTTCAGCACGGATACGCTCGGCCTCCTCGCGCAGGCGCTGTTCGCGCTCGGCGACTCGCTGGCGTTCGACCTCGATCGCCTCACGATCCTCATCCACCGCCTGCTTGAGCTGTTGGTAGTCAAAGCCCTTTTGCGCCCCGCCTTGGGACGACATCCGTTCAAGGAACTCTTCGACCTTTCGCGGCTTGCTCTCGACCACGCCCGTGTCCCGGGCCGCGTCGGTCCGCTCGAAGCGGAACCCTCCGCCACCGAAGCGTGCCGCGGGAGTCAGGTCCTGATCGCGAAGCGCGTCCTGTACCGCGCGGTAGACCACCCGGTGGACCAGCGACTGGTCCCGGAACCGCACCTCGGTCTTGGCCGGGTGGACATTCACATCCACCGCGCCCGGCGACATCTCCAGCATCAACAGCACGGCGGGGTGCCTGCCCGGCTCGATCAAGCCCCGATAGGCCTCGCGCACCGCATGGATGATGGACTTGTCCCGAATCGGACGACCGTTCAGGAACACGAACTGCTTCTTGGTCGTCGCCGCGGCCAGCGTCGGCAGCCCGGCAAGCCCCCACAGCGCCAGCCCGCGCGCATCGTCGAACCGATCCGCAGCAACTTCGACATACTGCTTCTCGTGCTCTCGCCCGATGATCGCGAACGCCCGTTCCTTCGCGCTCTGGTTCGGCGCCAGATCCAGCACGGTTGAACCGTCCACCTCGACCCGGAACCCGATCGCCGGGTGGCTCATGGCCAGCGAACGCACGATGTCCAGGCAGTGCGTCCGTTCGGTCTGCGCCGTCCGCAGGAACTTCCTCCGGGCCGGAGTGTTGAAGAACAGGTTCCGGACGGTCACCCGCGTCCCGACCGGGCCCGCGTCCGGGCGCACCGGCTTGACCTGGTCGCCCTCCACTTCGATCACCGCCGCGGCATCCGATTCCGCGACCCGCGAACGGATGCTCAGCCGGCTCACCGACGCGATCGAGGCCAGCGCCTCGCCCCGGAAGCCCATAGTGGCGATGGTGTCGAGGTCCTGGGCATCACGGACCTTGCTGGTCGCGTGCGGATGGACCGCCAGCACGAGTTGCTCCGCCTCGATCCCGGCGCCGTCGTCGGTCACGCGGATCAGTTCCACGCCCCCCTGCTCCAGTTCGACCGTGATGCGCCCCGCCCCGGCGTCGATCGCGTTGTCCAGCAGTTCCTTGACCACCGAGGCGGGTCGCTCCACGACCTCGCCCGCGGCGATCTGGTTCACGACCAGAGTAGGGAGAACCCGGATGGCTGGTTTAGTCGAGGTGGCTTCGTGCATCGGGACCATTGTAGAGCGTTCGGAGGCGTTGCTCGCCTATGCTGGAGACCATGCCACGAGCCTCCGCAAAGTCGCACCACAACCCGCCCCTACCCAGCTTCCAACACGAGCACAAGGGCCTCGCCCGATTGCCGGAGGCCGTCCTGCACTGGCGACGCGAGACCATATTCCTCGTCTTCGCCGGGCTGTTCCTCGGCTCGCTGACGATGCTGAACATCCTCGGCATCACGCGGTTCATCAAGCTCCATGAGATCACCGATGCCAGCGGTGATGTGCAGACCCTCTGGGGCGCAAAACTGACCTTCGCGGTCGCCATCGGTGTGCTCCCGTACCCCATCACCTTTCTTTGCACAGACTTCATCAGCGAGTTCTGGGGGCGCCGACGGGCGAACGCCGTGGTCTGGGTGGGGTTCCTGCTCAACCTCTGGGTGGTACTGATCCTCTGGGTAGGCGGTGCGCTGCCCGGCTTCGAGGAACGGGCTTTGGACGGATCGCTCGTTCTCAACGAGGCGGGCAAACCCCCGCTCTTCTTCGAGCTCCGTGGCCTCGCCTTCGGCGCGGTCACCGCATCCATGGTCGCCTATCTCGTCGCTCAACTCGTCGATGTGCATGTCTTCCACTTCTGGAAGAAGTTCACCAACGGCAAACACCTCTGGTTGCGCAACAACGGCTCGACGCTCATCAGCCAGCTTGTTGATACCGTCGCCGTGATCCTGATCACCCATTATTACGCGAAAGCACTGCCCATCAGTGATGACAACCCCGTGGTGCCGCAACTGATCGTCTTCATCGTGACCGGCTACGCGTTCAAGGTGATCGCCGCGTTGATCGACACCGTCCCCTTCTACATCGGCGCCCACCACCTCGCCCGATTCATGCGCCTGCCCCCGGCCCATGAAGCCCCGCACCCGCCTGCCGGCGCGGCGGTCGAGGCCGGCGTCGGCTGATCAACCAGCCTCCGTCGCCTATGCTCAGGGTATGACCGACCAACCCACCATCTTCACGAAGATCATCCGGGGCGAGATCCCCTGCCACAAAGTCCACGAAGACGAGCACACCTTCGCCTTCCTGGACATCAGCCCCCTCAGCCCGGGCCACACCCTCCTGATCCCCAAGGAGCAGGTGGCCACGCTCGGCGAACTCTCCGACGATGCCGCCGCGGCGATCGGCAGGGTCCTCCCCCGCCTCTGTCGCGCGGTGGTTCAGGCGACGGGCATCGAGCAGTACAACATCCTGCAGAACAACGGCGAGATGGCCCACCAGGCCGTGCCGCATGTGCACTTCCACATCATCCCCAAGCCGGATACCAAGTCCGGGCTGGGTGTGGGCTGGCCAGCGGGCAAACTCGAAAGCGATGCCGGCGAGTCCATCGCCGCAAAGATCCGCCAGTCGCTCTGACCGGCCGGGTCAACTCGGCTCGTGTCAGCTCGTGGCGATCTCCTCGCAGCGTGACACCACATCGCCCAGCTTCACGAGTTCGCCCTTACCCGCATCGGAACGGAGTTTGAACTCGACCGATTCCTCGGCCAGCCCCTTGTCGCCGACCGTCAGCCGGATCGGGATGCCGATCAGATCCGCGTCCTTGAACTTGAAGCCCGGGCGCTCGTGGCGATCATCGATCAGCACATCGAAGCCCGCGACCGAGAGATCGCGCGCCAGTGATCGGGTGGCCTCCATCGCCGCGTCGTCGTCGGGCTTCATCACCGTGATGAGCACATGGTACGGCGCGAGCGCAAGGGGCCAGACGATGCCGTGGTCGTCGTGGCTCATCTCGACCGCCGAGGCCATCGTGCGCGATACGCCGATGCCGTAGCAGCCCATGATGACCGGGTGCAGCACCTGATCTTCACCCATGATCCGGTAGCCCATGGCCTCGGAATACTTTGTGCCGAGTTTGAAGATGTGGCCCACCTCGATGCCGCGTTGCGCTTCCAGCACCGCGCCCTTGGCCTTGGGTGAAGGATCACCGGCCATCGCGTTGCGCACATCCGCCACCATCAGCGCTGGGCAATCGCCGCTGGTGGCTTCCTCGATGGACATCCCGAGGTCTCGCGACCAGCAGAAGTGCTTGGTGTGGTAATCCTTCTTGTCCGCCCCGGTGACCCAGAACATGGGCTTGCCCTTCGCCGTGTCCATGCCCTGCGCCGCATCGGGATCGACCACGACCAGCACGCCCTTCTTCCCGAGGTTCGCACGCGGGCTGACATAGCCGATCGCGAAGCCGTTGGCCCGGGCCTTCTCGGGGTCGGCGAGTTCGATCGCGCTAACCTCCGCGGCCTTCTTGACCTTGCCCTCGTTGACCTCGTGATCACCGCGCACGACCGCGACGATCCACTCCTCGCCGTACTTCTCGATCTCCTCGGGCGTGGACTTCACGCGGAACACCACGCTCTTGAGCATGTTCCGCGGCTTCACCTTCAGGAGCTTCGAGACATCTTCGATGCCGGGGCAGTTCGGGGTGTGCACATCCTCCAGATCGCCCGAAGGCTCTCCGTCCAGCGACCACGGGCGTTCGCCGATCTCGCACTTCTCCATGTTCGCGGCGTACCCGGTCTCGGGACAGCGCAAAATCGTGTCCTCGCCGGTGTCGCAGAACACCATGAACTCGTGGCTCGCCGAACCGCCGATCGGACCCGCCTCGGCTTCGACTGCGCCGAAGTTCAGGCCGCAGCGCGCAAAGACATTCGAGTACGCGCGATACATCGCGTCGTAGGTTTCGTTCAGGCCGCCCTCGCCATCCACGCTCAGGTGGAACGAGTACGCATCCTTCATCAGGAACTCACGACCGCGCAGGAGGCCAGCGCGCGGGCGGAACTCGTCGCGGTACTTCGTCTGGATCTGATACAGGTTCAGGGGGAGTTGCTTGTAGCTGCTGACCGTTCCCCGGAGCAGTTCGGTGATGACCTCTTCGTGGGTCGGACCGAGGTACGAGTCGCGCCCGTGCCGGTCTGCGAAACGCATCAGCAGATCGCCGTACTCCTCGGCCCGGCCGGTCTCGTGCAGCAATTCGGTGGGGCACAGCGCGGGCAGAAGCAGTTCGCTGGCTCCCGCCGCGTCCATCTCCTCACGCACGATCGCCTCGACCTTCCGCAGGACCCGATGGCCCAGGGGCAGGTAGTCGTACACCCCCGCGGCCAGCCGTCGGATGAAACCACCGCGGACCAGCAGCTTGTGACTGGGGGCTTCGGCGTCCGCGGGCGCGTCCTTGGCGGTTGGGATCAGGGTCCGGGACCAGTACTGGATATCCCCGGTGCGGACGGTCGAAACGGCGGATCGGTGGGCGGTGGAAGTACTCATGGCGGGGAGTGTACCCTCGCCTTTGCTGGCGGTCCCGCCAGCCCCCATCCGCTTTTAGGCCTTCGCCTGGCGCGCGGCCTTCTTCCGGTCGCTCTCGCTGAGCAGACGCTTGCGCATCCGCACGGATTCCGGGGTGATTTCCACCAACTCATCGTCTTCGATGTACTCAAGCGCCTGCTCGAGGCCCATCTTCCGAGCGCCCTTGATCTTCGAGAACGCTTCCTTGTTGGCCTCGCGCATGTTCGTCAGCGCCTTGGCCCGGGTGATGTTCACCGTCAGGTCGTTCTCGCGGTTGTGCTCGCCGATCACCTGCCCGGCGTACACCTTCGTCCCCGGCTCGATGAACATGACACCCCGGTCGCCCATGGCCTCGATGCTGAACGCCGTAGCCGGGCCGCCGTCGATCGAGATGAGGACGCCCTGCCCGCGTCCGGGAACCTCTCCCTGCATGGGAACATAGCGTTCGAAGGCGTGGTGCATGATCGCCTCGCCCTGCGTTGCGGTGAGCATGCGGCTGCGCAGCCCGATCAACCCGCGAGCGGGGATCTCGAAGACCATGTGGGTCATCTCGCCGCGCGGTTCCATCTGCTTGAGTTCGCCACGCCGGGCACCGACGAGTTCCATGACCGCCCCCACGCCCCCCGCCGGTGCTTCGACGACCAGACGCTCGAGCGGCTCGTACTCTTTGCCGTCCACCTCGCGGATGACCACCTTGGGCTTGCCGACTGCCAGTTCGAATCCTTCGCGGCGCATGGTCTCGAGCAGCACGCCAAGATGCAGCATGCCGCGACCGGAGACGATGAACTCATCGCCCGCCCCGCTCGGCTCAACACGCAGAGCCACATTGGTCTCCGCCTCGCGCATCAACCGATCGCGGATCTGGCGGGAGGTCACATACTTGCCTTCCTGACCGGCCAGCGGCGAGTCGTTCACGCGGAACACCATGCTCAGCGTCGGCTCATCGATCGTCACCGGGGGTAGCGCCTCGGGGTTGTCCTTGTCAGCGATCGTGTCGCCGATGTCGATGTTCTCAATGCCGATCAGTGCGCAAAGGTCGCCCGCATGGACCGCGGCCACATCTTTGCGAGACAGCCCCTCGAATGCTCGCACCTGCGCCACCTTGGCGTTGCGCATCTTCCCGTCACGCGAGATCACCGCCACCTGCTGCCCGGTCTTCACCGTGCCATTGAACACGCGCCCGATCCCGATCCGCCCGACATACTCCGAGTAATCCAGCGTCGTCACCAGCATCTGCAGCGGCCCGTCCGGATCGCCGGTGGCCAGAGGCACATGCTTCACGATCGCTTCGAACACCGCACGCAGGTCGCCCTTGGCATCGGTCGGGATCTTCTCCACATCGTCCACCGACCAGCCGTCACGCGCCGAAGCGAAGACCACCGGGAAGTCCAGCGCGTGATCGTCCGCACCGAGGTCCACCAGCAGGTCGAACACTTCGTTGATCACGCGCTGCGGCTCGCCGTCCGGGCGGTCGCACTTGTTGATCACCAGAACCGGCTCCAGCCCGGCCTCGATCGCCTTGCTCAAGACAAACCGGGTTTGCGGCATCGGGCCTTCGAACGCATCGACCACCAGCAGGCAGCCGTCGGCCATGCGGAGCACTCGCTCGACCTCGCCGCCGAAGTCGGCGTGGCCTGGTGTGTCGATGATGTTGATCCGAACCTGCTCGCCGCTCTCGCGTTGATAGGTGACCGCGCAGTTCTTGGACAGGATGGTGATCCCGCGCTCGCGCTCGAGATCGTTGGAGTCCATGATCAGCCCGTGCTGGCCGCCGGCCAGTTTGTCGAGGGCCTCGGATCGGAACATGCCCGATTGGTAGAGAAGCTGATCGACAAGGGTGGTCTTGCCGTGGTCAACGTGCGCGATAATGGCGACATTCCGCAACTGGGTCGCCTGGGCGACTCCGGCGGAGGTGGTAGATTCGGTCATTGGGAATTTCGGTTGCAGGGGGCGATGAGCGGGTCCAGGGCGGCCGCGCCAGCCCGGAGAGATGAATGATATCCGAACACCTCAGTCTTTGCCGCTTTTTTCTGGGATGACGAACTCGATCACCCCACCACCACGCAGCAGGTCCGACCTGGCCACGAGCGTCTGCGCCCGGATTCGCTCGACCGCACCGAGGGCGGTCACGATCGGGGGCAGAGCCACCCCCTCTCCGACTAATTCATCGATCAGCCGCCTCGGGTGGACCTCAAACACCGAGACCCAGGGCAGCGCGGCCTGCTGACGAGCATCCACATCAGCCTTCCCGAGTGCTGCAGCAAGGTTTTCCACGCGCTGCGGTCCCAGACCGATGGCCACCCAGCCACGCCCCTCGCCTGCCCCGGGTTCGGCTGACGGACGCACCGTCCAGCCGATCGTTGGCCCGCGTTCGGGCCAGAGCGCGTCCAGAACCAATTTCGCCCGAGATTCGATCGCGGGTCGCAGGTCCACACTTCGCACCGCTTCGGGGAACAGCCCACCGAAGTCTTCGAACGCGTGATCAGGGAAGAGCGCGTGCAACGAGCGCGACACGCTGTGGTCCATCTCGGCCGATGCCCTCTGGATGCCTGTGGTTTCGAACACCCCCACCACATCGAGTGGCCCGTCGTCGGACGGGAAACCGATCATCATTGACCGACCGCTGAGCGTTCCCGCGGCGGGCATCCTGAGTTTGGCCACCAACTCCGGACCGATCGCCTCCCCGAGCAGATCGCTGGCGGAGGCGTTCAACTCGTTCACCTCGGCGACGGCGAACATTGCCCCTTCAGAGACCCGATCGAACAGGTTCAACCGCCATGGCTTCACACTGGTGACCCGGGTTGTGGCGAACTCCGGGTTCTGGCGGAGAAAGTTCATGCGGATCGCGTTCTCCTCGATGGCTGCCCCGAGAACAAACCAGGCCATGGGGTTGCCCGGCTCGCCTTTGAGCACCACGACGCTCGTGCCGTCAGGCAGGGCCCGGGCGATCTTGCCCGGAGACTCGGTGTCGATGGTGCCCCCCCGAACCCCCACGCCGAGAGCCGTGCCGAGCAGCGCATCGAACACGCGTGAGCGGCTTGACGGCCCGAGCACCACGACCGCATCGCCGCCATCAAGCCCGGATCCCATCGCCGTGGTCAACCGGCGTCTTCCCCGGTCGTGAACCACGAGTTCGAAGGCGTTGTTCTCGATGGAGAGCACCGGCAGCCCGTCGCGCAGGGCGCGCGGGACGGCGTCGAGTTTCTTTCGCAGCAATCCGGCGGTCTCGGCATCGACCGCCATCGCGATGGCCCACGAAGCCGCGTCGCCCTCCGACTCGCTGACCAGCATGAACCGGCGCCCGAGCAGTCGTCTGGCCGCCTCATCGGGCGTGAGATCCAGACGCTTGGCGAGCACCGACCAGGCGTCCAGTGTCCCGGAAAGATCTGTGACCGCCTGCACCGAAGATATCGCGGTGGCGATGGCTGGAGAGTCCCACGCGCTGCTCAGTTCCTCGACGACCACCGCCAGTTCCACCCCGGACGGGACCGAACCCAGCAGCGCGACCGCGTCCCCTCGCTCTCGCCCACCGGCCCAAACAGGGCCTGCGGCAGTGAGACACAGGAACAACGCGGCGATCAGCAGAGTCGCGTGGGCTCGAAGGCTCAGAGAAGGGGTGTGCGATCCAGTCACGCTCTGGTGTACCGCTTTGCTGCGAACGCGTTGATCCATAAACAGGCCAAGGCCAGCAGAAGGCCGAGCGTCCGATCATTCGCGATCCGACGATTCGCCTTCACCGGTCGGCTCGAAGCCGGGCAGTGTAATCAGGATCGGCACCTGCGGCGGTTGCTCGCGCGTCTCGGATTTCACAGGTGTGTTCGAGACCTGTAGGAAACGGCTGTTGGCGAACTCGCCGATCGAGGTGATCAATTGGCGGTCCACCACCTTGGGCAGACTGTCGATCAATCGCTCCAGCGGACCACCGGGACGCAGTGAACGCTCGGCCTCGCCCGCCTGCTGCGTGATGCTCGAAAACTGTTCGGCCAACGAGGCGGCAGAAACCGGCTGGTCACTGAACACGAGCATACGAGGCGGCGAGGAAAACTCACCCGCCTCATCGAAAGGCCACTCGAACACGACGCGTGCCGTGCCGGGTGTGGGCTCCATCGGCTCGTTGAGCAGTTGCACCACGCCGAACGCGGAATCGCTCAGGCGGGCCATCTCCTGACGGGTGCGACTGGAAAGTTCCGCGGCGAACTGACTGGACGACTCGCTGAGCGAGTTCGTAAGCCCCGCGACGGCTTTGGGCTGGCCTGAGACATCCAGTGTGCCGGGGCGGGCCCGCTCCATCGCGTACATCCCGCCGATCAGGGCCACCACCGCGATGCCCGCGGCGATTCGCCCGAAGCCGATCAGACGCCGGTCGCGACCGCTGAGCCACCCCCCGCGTTTCTGCCCGACGGTTTCGAGCACCCGATCGGTGAAATCCGGGGCCTGAACAGGCTCACGCAGCGCACCGATCGCACGCCGGGTGGCGTTCAGATCGCCCGAGGCCTCGGGGTCGGCGCTGAGTTTGGCAAACAGCGCCTTCGAGTCCTCGCGCCCGACCTCGCCATCCAGGATGGCATCGATCAGATCGTCGGGCACACGCCCCGCGCCGAACTCGTCCCTGTCGGGTCCGTTGCTGGATGCTCCGTCGTTTGGCTTCACTGGATCACAACCTCATCGCTGAACCGGGCGAGGAACTCCTCGCTCTCGTGCTCCTCGAAATACTTGCGCATACGCCGACGCCCGCGATGCAGGTGGCTCTTCACCGTGCCCTCGGGCATATCCGTGTACTCGGCGATCAGCGCGATCGGCCATTCCTGCTGGTGGAACAAAAGGATGATCTCCCGCTGCTCCGGAGAAAGTTGCTGCAGCGCCCGCCCGATGGCGTCCCGCGCCTGCGTGTCCCGCTCCAGAGCGAGGGCCGGCTCGTTCGGCTCGTCCCAGTCGCCCTTGCGCGACCCGACGATCTCGGAGTCGTACAGCGGCTTGTGCTTCTGCATCGCGTTCACATACAGACGCTTGGCGATGGTGAACAGCCAGGTGCTGAAGCGGAACCGCGGATCGAACCGGTGCAGGTTGAGCAGCACCCGCACGAATGCGTCCTGCACGATGTCCTCGGCGATGTCGGGGTTGCCGCTCATCCGCAGCATGTACGCGAACAGCGAGTTCTGGTGCGCGCGGATCAGGTCTGAGGCCGCAGCCTTGTCACCCGCCACCGCGAGCTCGATCAGCCGGACCTCGTCTTCTTTCTTCATGCTCATCGGACGCCTGCTCTCTGCGCGAGGGTTTGGTTGCACGACATGTGTCCTGCAACCATTGATACTACGCTTAATGTGCCACACCGTTGCAGTTATTCCAGTCCCCCGAGGGTTCAACTGGGATTCTGTGATTCCCCGTTTCGCATCGACCATCCCTTGTCTACACCGCTAATTCTGCCCAGATTGCCATAGCCAATGCCGTATCACGCTCCCAAACCCCGTTCTGACTCCCCATCGCGGGATCTGAGTTGGCCCCTCCTGCTCGCCAAATGGACCGAATACGCCAAGGCCGCCGTCGCATTACCCACAACGGAGCAGGGGAACCGTGAGCGAGATTCGGTCCCGGCGGTCATCGCACTCCAGGCCATCTGCTTTGCTCTCGGCGAGATCCACCGCCTCCCGACCGATGAGCGACTGCTGGGCATCGAGCGGGCCGAGTACATCGTGCGCGAGCGATCCAGCCAACTCGACCAGATCTGGCGCGCCCACCCCATGCCCGACGCCATGCTCGACCTGCTCACCGATGCCCGCCACGCCATCCAGCACGCCTCCACCCTCGGCACCGAGTACCGAGCTGCGGCCAACGCCACCTCCCCCGACCTCGCCGCCCTCCGCACACTCCAGACCACCCTCCACGCGGCGTCCACCGACACCCACCCCCTCACCGCCTACGCCCTCCATCCTGGCACCCGGGTCAGCGCCGGAACCCCGGTCCTGTTCGTGAACCCCGACTGCCCGATCGACCTCACCCCCACTGCCCTCTCGCCCGACTGCCCCCTCACCGAGCCGCGCACCACCGCCCCGATGCAGGTCTACCGAAACGCCGAAGCCGATACCACCACCGACCTCGCGGCCCCCATGAACACCACCATGCCCCCCGGCCGGCCGCTGCTGATCCCACTGCTCATCGACGGCGAACCGCGACCGCTCCCGAGCGAAACAGAGGTCGCGCGGTGGGTCGAGGTGCAAAGCGGGATGCTTGGGGATGGGTACCCGGAGTTCCGAGAGTCGGAGGACGCGGCGGGTGTGGAGATGCCGTCGTAATCTCGGCATTGGTATACATAATCAGTCTCTACCCCGCCGCAGCAGATCTAGGTATAATTTGGAGCAAGAACATCTGACCTGTATCCGGAGGTCTCATGGCCCAAGACGGCGAATTGCTATCCAGACTCGCTCAAAAGTGCGTGAATGCGCCACCAGTGCTCGTGATCGGCTCCGGCTTAAGTGCTGGCTGCGGCATTCGTGGGATGGCTGAACTAGCTTCAGATCTTGAAAAACTTGTCAAACCCTCGGAGTCGGATCTCGAGTGCTGGAAACAGGTCACCAGCAGCATGCGATCAGCGGGGCTAGAGCGCGCCTTGGCCGAGGCAAACGCCACAAGCGAACCACTTGTCCAACAGATCGCTCGCCATACTCGAGATATGATTTGCAACGATGATTTAGACATATTTCTCAAACTGATCGAAAGAAAACAGACGCTCCCTCTTAGCCGTCTGTTCACGCATATTTTCAATAGCACGAACCGTCTATCATGCGTTGTGACAACAAATTACGACCGGTTAATTGAATACTCCGCTGACGCCGCTGGCTTTAGGCATCACACTGGATTTCGCCACGGATATATACGGCGGAAGTGCGGAGCACTCAGCCACAACGCCAAGCTCAACAGCCAACTCGTTTCGATAGCCAAAGTCCATGGTTCGATCGACTGGTTTCGAAGTCCAGATGGAATCGTGACCAGCATACCACTACAACTCGAGTATCCGCACTCTTTGCAGCCAGCAATCGTAACACCGGGCTCATCCAAATACGAACTCGCTCATGATGAACCATTTCGAAGCGCGATGCATGCAGCAGACGATTATCTGAGCAATGCTTCGGCGTTCTTCTGTGTCGGATATGGTTTCAACGACAAACACATCCAGTTAAAATTGATCGAACGAATACGCGACAAATCATGCCCAATAGTGATTATATCCAGAGAATTTACACAAAATGCCCGCAAGTTCATCTCCAATGAATGCAAGTCAGACTTTCTCTGCATTGAGCGTGCTGGAAACGGGTCGAATATTTATACCGCAGAAAACCCAGATGGCTTTCAAATAGATAACTCCGACCTCTGGAATCTCGATTCATTCCTCGACGCATTCATCCTGTAGCCAGGACCCCTATGCCAGTACTGCAACTGATTGAGTCTGAAGCATTTGGAAGCGTTACAGCGGTGGACACTGCGACAGTTACAGTCGCCGCAACTGATACTGACCAGCTGCGAGGCCTACAAGTCAATCGATTAGTTGCACTACAAAGCTCGAAGCCCGGCCAACATCTGATTGGAATAGTTCAAAAAATAGTCCGCCTCTCGAAGCAGAGTTCATTGCAAAACGACGCCAACAGGAACCCTGATGGCGAGACCCCGGATAACACTCCAGATGAAGAAAATACTGTCAGAATTGCATTAGTAGGAACATTAATAAGCCGCAAGGGTGATTCCAGAGACCTTTTTCGCCGCACACTTGAATCCGTACCAGAGATTGACGCCCTTTGCTTTAAACTTGAAGGCGAACAACTGACGAGATTCATGCAGGTCATATCAAAGTCAGAAGGGTCTGGACCGACCCCACTCTCTTTAGGAAATTACACACTAGATGAGAATGCAGAAGCCTTTATTGATGGGAATCGTTTTTTTCAGAGACATGCAGTCATAGTCGGGAGTACAGGTTCCGGAAAATCTTGGACCACAGCGAGACTGATTGAGCAGACTGCCTCCCTTCCGAGCGCCAACGCAATTCTATTTGACATTCACGGAGAATACACAAGTATTGATATTAAGGGCGTGCAACATCTCCGTATTGCCAGCCCATCGGACCTTGGTAAAAATCCATCGCCAGATGTGCTATTCATGCCTTTTTGGTTACTGACATACGAACTACTCATTAGCATGCTCATTGATCGCAGCGACCAGAACGCACCCAATCAGGCCGCCGTCGTATCCAAGGCAGTTGTCGACGGAAAGATGCGGTACTTGAAGGACGGCAACCACAACGATGTGATCCAGGAATTCACGATCGACAGTCCGATTCCATTTTCGCTGGACGGACTACTAGCGGAATTGAATCGATTGAACTCTGAAATGGTGCCCGGCGCTCGATCCGGATCTCACAAGCAAGGGGATTTTTTTGGAAAACTCAGCAGGGTTGTCACAAGACTTGAAACCAGGATAAATGACCGCAGGCTTGGTTTTATGTTTCAGCCCCCTGACAATTCAAACGATTTCCACTGGCTTTCTATGTTCTGTGAAAAATTGATGGGACCATCATGCAATTCACCCTCCGGAGGCGGAGTCAAAGTTATTGACTGCTCTGAGGTTCCTTCAGATGTCCTTCCTCTTGTAATAGCTACAATTTCTCGACTTCTGTTTTCCGTTCAGCAGTGGACCGAAAAGGAACATCGCCATCCGCTGGCACTGATTTGTGAGGAAGCACATCTCTACATGCCATCGCATCCAAGCGGTGCTTATTCCTACGACGCTGCTGTGAATGTTTTTTCAAAAATAGGAAAAGAGGGTCGGAAGTATGGAATGGCATTGGTGGTCGTCAGCCAGCGCCCGTCCGAAGTCGACCGGACCGTTCTCAGTCAATGCAATAATTTTATTGCACTCCGTCTGACCAATGCTGAAGACCAGAATGTGATTCAGCGCCTGCTACCCGACAGTCTCGGTGGATTTTCCGGATTACTTCCCATTCTCGATACAGGAGAAGCAATCGTAGTAGGTGATGCGAGCCTCCTGCCTTCTCGGATCAGGATATCTGAACCTCTAAACAAGCCGGCGTCTAGCACGATCGACTTCTGGGACGAATGGGGCAAGAAATCCGTCTCCAATGTTATACGGAGAGCCGTGCATTCCCTCCGATGCCAAAGTCACTCGTCGGAAATTCCAGAAACTATTGCAACAACGGAAACAGAGCACAAGGAGTAGTCACACCCACCCATCATTATCAATCAACCTCGTCACCCCCACCTTCGCCGCGCACAGCACCCGCGCTGGCCTCCCCTCCACCACCTCGGCGCAGGTCGCCGCGTCGCGGACCTCGAAGTACTCGAAGCCGTCCCCCACCGCCCGGCGCATCACCTCGCGCCCGGCCTCTTCCGCGTCCGCCGCGCTCGCGCCGGCCTGACCGAGTCGCTGCGCGACGCGGATCCCGCGTGAGAGCCCCAGCGCGGCTTCCCGGTCCTCGGGTTTCAGGTGCACATTGCGGCTGGACAGCGCAAGCCCGTCCGGCTCGCGCACCGTCTCGGCCCCGATGATCTCCACGCCCAGCCCCTCGCGCTCGCTCATCGCCGTGACGAGTTGCAACTGCTGCCAGTCCTTTTTGCCGAACACCGCCGCGCTCGGGCGGCACAACTCCAGCAGGCGCCGGCACACCAGGTACACCCCCGGGAAGTGCCCGGGGCGGTACTCGTCTTCCATGCCCTTGTTGACCACGCACTCGGGCAGGTCTACGGGCCTCGACCACTCCGGGCCGTCTTTGCCGCCGGGGTACATCACCTCGACTTCGGGTGCGAAGATCACCTCGCACCCTGCCGCCGCGGCCTTGCGCGCATCGGTCTCCAGATCGCGCGGGTACATCTCGAAGTCTTTGGCTTCGTTGAATTGGGCAGGGTTCACGAACACGCTGGCGATCACCGGTCCGCTCAGCCCACGCTCGTCGCGCACGCGCCGAGCCAGTTCGATCAGCTCGTGGTGCCCCCGGTGCAGCGCGCCCATTGTGGGCACGAGCACACCGCCAGCCAGATCCGAGAGGGCGTCTGCGGTGGTCACAATCTCAAGGGGCATCCGCTTGCTGCGCGCGTTCATGCGACCAGCATATCCGCTCAGACGGGTGGTTATCAGCAGTCTTCGGGGTCTGGTTTCGGCAGGTCTTGCTCGCCGAGCAGGTTGAAGTTCTTGCGACGAAGGATCTGGCCCGCCAGCGTGGCATCGTCCACCGCCAGGGCGATCGTCGGCGTGCCGTTGGGCCTGAGCATGACCGGATACGAGAAGCGGATGTTCAGTTCCGCCCCGAGCAGGTACAGGCACATGCGCGAGAGCGACTGCCCGCCGGTGAGTTCGACCACGAGCACATCCATCTCGCTGAAGGCGAGGCGGTGTTCCTGGAGGATCTGCTT
This sequence comes from Phycisphaerales bacterium JB050, assembly GCA_043101125.1. Classification (GTDB taxonomy): domain Bacteria; phylum Planctomycetota; class Phycisphaerae; order Phycisphaerales; family UBA1924; genus JANSXG01. The sequence continues at coordinate 34,763 of JBICHT010000095.1, forward strand.
GGCCGATTTGCAGTCATTGGTGATGATCCGGACCACGGCGTGATCCGAGGCTTCATGCACGCTGAGGGCGCACACCTGACACACCGGATGCCGGTCGAATGTCTGAAGCACCTCGTAGAGCTTGCCGACCCGGTTGTCCAGAAACACGCTGAACTGGGTGACACTCGGCGGAGCGTATCCCTGGCTTGTCTCCAATGGAGAAACGCTGCTCATCCTTCGTCAACCTCCGAACGCGTTCGCCGGGGGAGATCCACCCCGGGACTCGGATCCCGTTCCACGGAACTCACGAGCCAATACCCAAATTACCATCGCACACACCGAAAACCTAGTAAAATCCTGCTCATTGCGGGAGATTTCCCCGGTGCAGACCGATCAGCCGGAACACGACTCCCGGTCGGCTGATCGCACGACTTCCACGGCGGGGCGTCCAGCCCGGGGTTGGGGCGCAAGTCCCAGTGCAGCCCCACCTTGCAGCAGGCGTTCGATCGCCCTCTGGCCGCGCTCGCCAAAGTCCATAGTCAGTTCGTTCACATAGAGTTCGATGAAGTGGTCCACCAGACCGCCCTTGCCGTCTCCCCCGGTCCGGGCCTCTTTGGTCGCGAAACGCATCGCGTAGTCCAGTCCCTGCTTTCGGTTCGCCGCGGCGTATTCGATCGACGCCCTCAGCAGGCGCGCGACTTCCTCGCGCGTCCCTGGCCCGTATCGCTCGTCCAGATCCGACCGGATCGCGTTCGCTCCCAACGGCAGCGGCAGGCCACCGGTCTCCTCGCCCCACCACACCCCGAGATCGACGACCTTGGCCAGCCCCTCCTCGGCGTAGGTCACCTGCGCCTCGTGGATCACCAGCCCGGCCTGGACCTCGCCGGAGAGGATCGCCGGAACCACCGTGTCGAACCGCATCGCCCGGTATCGCTCCGCAGGGAGCACTTTGGCGGCATCTCCGCCCGACAGGAGCATATTCAGCACCAGGAACGCGGAGGTCTTCGTCCCCGGGACCGCGATCACTCCCCCAGCATCGAGCATGGCTCGAAGCCAGTCGATGCCGATCTCCTGCCCGGCCAGAGCCGCCTCTCGCGCCACCGATTCGGTCACCAGCACCTTCGGCCCGTAGCCCTCGCCGAAACTGCCGCCGCAGTCGGTCAGCATGTAGTGGTCTCGAGCGTGGGCGTAGGCGTGCATGCTCATCGCCGTGATATCCAGATCGCCGGTGTCGAGGGCTCGCCGGTTGAGTTGTTCGATGTCCGCCGCGACCGGTCGGAAGCGGAACCGCCCGGTCTCCAGGACCGGCTCCAGCACCGGCGCATCCGCAGGCCCGCCCTCGAGCCCGGCGGTCCCCAGGGGCCACCACATGAAGGCATCATCCGGGTCCGGCGAGTGCCCGATCGTCAGTTCTACAGAGTCATTATTTGGCATACCGGGATGGTAGGGCTTCAGATCGCCGAACTCACCTCATCGAGCAGTTCATTCGCCGCGGCTTGGGTTGGTGCCTCGGCGATCAGGCGAAGGATCGGCTCGGTGTTGCTCGGGCGGACATGGACCCAAGCATCGCCGCCTGAGGCGAGCTTCAAGTCGACGCGGACGCCGTCAGAGTCGTCGATCTTCTCGGCACGCGGGCCGAGCACCGTCTGGACCGCTTTGAGTGCCTGGTCGGCAAGGCCGTCGCGGATCGGCTGCTTCCGCTTGACGATGGCGTAGGACGGGATGTCGTCCACGAGGTCCGACAGGCTCCGCCCGGTGCGGGTCATCAGAGCCAGCACGAGAGCCATGGCGCCGATGGAGTCGCGGATCGGCACGATCGCGGGCCAAACCACGCCGCCGTTGCCCTCTCCGCCGATGGGCGTGTGGTCACGATCGGCGAGCATGGCATCGACCAGATTGGCCTCGCCCACGGCGTAGCGGTCCACGGTCGCGCCATACCGGGCCGCGATGTCCTCGACCATGCGGCTCGTGGACAGGTTCGTGGCGATGCGAGTGCCCGAAGTGCTTTCCATAGACTCCAGCACCGCCCACGCACTCAGCGCGAGCGTGTATTCCTCACCGATGTATCGCCCGCCCGCATCGATGATCGCCAGCCGGTCGGCGTCGGGGTCCTGCGCGAAGCCGATGACCGCACCGGCGCGGATGACCTCGGAGCACATGTCGCGCAAATTCTCTTCGGTGGGTTCCGGGGTGTGCGGGAAGATGCCGTCCGTGCTGTCGTTGAGGTGGACGAGTTCACAGCCGAGCGCATCCATGAGCAACTTTGTACCGCGCGAACCGGACGCGTTCACCGAATCGATGACCACGCGGAAGCGTTGGGCACGGATCGATTCGATCGGAGCGACCTTGCTCACCGCTTCGAGAACGCGGGCCACATGCACATGGGTCGCGGTGTCGTCGGCCTCCACACAGCCCAGACGGTCAAAGTCTGCGAAGGCGGTATCACCAGCACGGAAGCGGGAGATGATCTGGTCCGCGGCGGTCGCGGGTGGCGCGCAACCCCGCGAGGTCACCGCCTTCATCCCGTTCCACTGCTGGGGATTGTGCGAGGCGGTCAGGATGATCGCGCCGTCAGCCCCGAAGTGGTCCACCGCGACGCCCGTGGTTGGTGTGGTCGCCACCCCGAGATCGATCACGCGAACACCCGATGCCACGAGGGTGCCGACCACCAGATCACGGACCATCGCGCCGGATTGGCGACCATCCCGCCCCAGCACGATGGTCACCGGCTGGCCTTGACGCTCCGCGGGGCGAGCCTCGGCGATCCAGGACGCCACGGCGTTGGCATACCGGCAGACGACCTCGGGCGTGAGGGAGCGTCCGACGATGCCGCGACAGCCGCTGACGGAAAGCATAAGCGGCGCAGGCGCGGATGGTTCGCTGCCGGTGGATGATGCGGGTGTGGCGGTCGCCTCGGGCATGATGGGAGATCCTTTGATGCTCGGGTGTTTGAGCATGATAGGGGATCGATCCGACGCGGTCCGTTCAGGCTGCGACCAGTGGTTCGGGGCTCTCGACCGCCTGGATCACATGCAGCGTCCACGGCTCGAAGTCCGCGAGATCAATCAGCGGTCCCGGCACGCTGCGCCCCTCGTCTCGGCGGTAGACCCGCACGACCGGACGATCGGGCATCCCGGTGTGCGCACCGACCACCTGGGCGATCTCGCCTGATGACAGACGCACATGGGAGCCGACGGGGAACAGGCCGGTGGACTCCACCAATGCCCGGACCACCTTGCGGTCGTACATCCGCTCCGAACCGACACGGATGAGGTGCTCGATGACCTGATACGGCGGGACCTGACGCCGGAACGGTCGCGGCTGGGTCGTCGCGGCGTATGCGTCGGCGACGGCGACCACCCGGGCATAATCGCTGATCTTCGTCGAGCGAAGGCGCAGAGGGTAGCCGCTGCCGTTCTCACGCTCGTGGTGCTGGTAGGCGGCGCGACGGACCGACTCGGGCATGCCCTCGATGTCTTCCATCAACACGACCGACCAGGTGGGGTGACGCCAGACACGATTGATTTCGGTCTCGGTCAACGGGCGGCTCGCGGTGCGCACCTCACGCGGGATCAGCGTCATGCCGAGGTCGGCCAGGAGGCCCGCGAGAGCGCAGTGCCGCACATCACGCCGGCTCCAGCCCAGGCGGGCGGCCATCGCCACGCAGAGCACACCGGTGCTGTAGGCGTGATCGGCGAGATAGTCGTCGCCTCGAGGGAAGAGCAATGACAATTGCGTGTACTGCTGCGGGAACCGGACCAGCAGCCCGATCAGTTCATCAACGATTGACAGCGGCTGATCGATCGAAGTCGGCACCCCCGCGAGACAGCGCGCATAGATATCCGAGAGCGAGGCGACTCGGTCGGCACGGAAACTCGCGAGGCGCTCCGCGTCCGGCCAATCGTGCCCTTCGGTATCACCGAGTTCGATCGGATCGGGGCCGACCGTGACACGCAGCGGAATCGATGACCAGATGTGATCGAGGTCCGCGACGATGGAGTCGGCGAGTTTCATCCGTGCGGCCCGATGCCGACGCGATTCGCGAGAATCCGGGTTGCTATACGCCCCGTGCGAATACGCCCGCTCGTGGACCGACTCGGTTTCCTGATCTTCCTCGACCGGCAAACGACCGCCGACGGTCACCACCTCGCGTTCAGGTCGATCACCGGTCCGAAGCGCACGGTGTTCGGCGAGGATTCGTGCTGTGCGCATCTCAGAGGCCGTCTCGGCATAGAAGAGATTCCACTGCGGTCCGTCCTCACCCGGGGTCGAAGCGAGTTCGCGCAGGGCTTCGCACATCGGTTCGGTTAGCGTGATGCCCTTACCGACGAGTTTGATGCCCTGACGGGTAAAGATAGGGCGCGGCAGAACCATGCCCGTTGAGATCATCTCTGGCTGAATGGGTTTCACTGGCACGGGCTCGGGTTCCTCGATCGGAGGGGATACTCCACGCTCGGTATCGGCGGGTCCGATACACGGGATGAGGAGTATTCACCGATGCGCGAGGTCCGGAGGGGGGTTATTCTTGACCTATGAACGATGCCGCGCGACAAACATCCATACCCCGCCATTGCCTGACTCTTGAAACCGTGTTCAGCGCGGCCCACGCCATCGTCATGCGGGGAGAGCGCGAACCCGTCCACGGGCACGATTGGCGTGTCACCGTCCGCATCGGGGGCGACGCGCTCGACCCAGACGGCCTGCTCGTCGACTTCCACAAAGTCCAACACGACCTTCGTGCGATCGTCGAGCCGTGGCACAACCGCAGCCTGAACGAGGTTGAGCCCTTCGACTCGGTGAACCCCACAGCAGAACTCGTCGCGCAGACCATCGGCGACCGGCTGGGGAAGACACTGCCCGACGGCGTGCAACTCGTCAGCGTGAGCGTGACCGAGGCGGTTGGGTGCGCTGCTGAGTACTGGCCGCGAGGCTGATCAGCCCTTGCCGGCCTGCTTCGCCCAAGAATCCTTCAACGACACGGTCCGGTTGAACACCAGGTTCTCGTCGGTGGAGTCGTTGTCCAGGCAGAAGTACCCCTGACGCTCGAACTGCACGCGGACGATGCCGTCGGCGAACGAGGCTTCCTTGTCGGTCGGCTTCCAGTTCGGCTCGATGAAGCATCCGGAGAGAACCTGTAATGAATCGCGGTTCAGGTTCTCCATGAACGACCAGTCCTCGCCCGCGTCCTTGGGTTTGCGATCCGGCTTCTCAACCGAGAACAGCCGGTCGAACTGGCGAACTTCGGCCTTCACGGCATGATCCGCCGACACCCAGTGCAGCGTGCCCTTCACCTTGCGGACCTTGCCCTCGGCGTCCGGGGGTGGGGAATCGCCGCCTCGGGTTTGCGGGTCGTAGGTGCAGCGGAGTTCGGTGATATTCCCTGCTGCGTCTTTGAGGACTTCTTCGCACTTGATCCAGTAGCCGTAGCGCAGTCGCACCTCGCCGCCCGGCTTGAGGCGGAAGAACTTGCGGGGCGCATCTTCCATGAAGTCATCACGCTCGATGTACAGGTTCTTCGTGAACGGCACCTCACGCGAGCCCGCGCTCGGGTCTTCGGGGTTGTTCACGGCTTCGAGCCATTCCGTGCGCGACTCGTCGCCGCCGTCTCCCCAGTTGGTGATCGTGACCCGGACCGGATCGAGCACGGCCATCCGGCGTGGAGCGACCTTGTTCAGATGGTCACGAGCGGCGTTCTCGAGCCGGGCGATGTCGATCATGGCATCGAACTTCGTGACGCCGATTTCCTCACAGAAGTTGCGGATCGACTCGGGCGTGTACCCGCGACGCCGGAAGCCGGAGATGGTGGGCATGCGGGGATCGTCCCAGCCGGACACCACGCCCTCCTGCACCATCTTCAACAGGTTCCGCTTGCTCATCACCGTATAGGTCGGGCGGAGTTTGGCGAACTCGATCTGCTGCGGGTGCGGGATGGGCTCGCCCCATTCCGAGCCGGGTCCGCGGCCTTCGTTGATGGCATCGAGGAACCAGTCGTAGAGCGGGCGGTGGTCCTCGAACTCCAGCGTGCAGATCGAGTGCGTGATGCCCTCGATGGAGTCTTCGATGCCGTGCGCCCAGTCGTACCTCGGGTAGATGTGCCATGTGTCGCCGGTGCGGTGGTGCGTGGCGTTGAGCACGCGGTACATCACCGGGTCGCGCAGGTTGATGTTGGGCGAGGCCATGTCGATCTTGGCGCGCAGGACCTTTGAGCCGTCGGGGAAGGCACCGGTGCGCATCTTCTCGAACAGTTCGAGATTCTCTTCCACCGACCGGTCGCGATAGGGTGACGGCTTGCCCGGCTCCTTCAGCGTGCCGCGGCTCTCGCGGATCTGCTCCGCGTTCTGGTCGTCTACATACGCCTTGCCCTTTTTGATCAGTTCGACGGCGTAGGCGTACATGGTTTCGAAGTAATCGGATGCGAACAACGGCTCGGACCCGAAGTCGAAACCAAGCCAGCGGACATCGTTCGTGATCGAATCGACATACCGCTGCTCTTCCTTCGCTGGGTTCGTGTCGTCGAAGCGCAGGTTGCAGGTACCGCCGTAGCGCTCGGCGAGCCCGAAGTTCAGGCAGATGCTCTTGGCGTGGCCGATGTGCAGGAAGCCGTTGGGTTCCGGGGGAAAGCGCGTGCGGACCTGACCGCCCCACTTCCCGGAGGCGTTGTCGGCTTCGATGATGCGTCGGATGAAGTGGGCCGGGGTGTCTTCGGTAGCGGTCATTGCGCGGGTACTCGTGCGGTGCTCATAATCAGGAAGAAAAGCGAACTCAGACTCCGGCTGCCAGCAGCCGTTGGCACTCGACCACGCAGCGATCGATGCGATCGAGCGTTTCGTCCTTGCCGAGGGCCGCGAGGGTCTCGCCGATGGGCGGGCTGACGGGCGTGCCGGTCACGGCGACCCGGATCGGCTGGGCGACCATGCCCATGCCGATGCCTTTGTTCTCGCAGTAGTCGGCGACGAGTTTCGACAGCGACTCGGTGGACCAGTCGGTGTGTTCGGCCAGCACACTACGGAAATCGCGGAGCACGCCGAGGCCCGCCGCGTCGTTGCGAGTGAGGTTCTTCTTGACGGCCTTGTCGTCGTAGACGATGTCCGCGGTGGGTGTCACGGCGAACACGCAGCGACGGGCCGCGTCGAAGAAGGTCTTGCTCTGGGGCTGCACCGCGAGGGCGATCACACGGAAGGATTCGTCCGAGAGTTTCTCGACGATCGCTGGCTCGTAATCGCGGCAGTAGCCGGCGAACCGCTCGACGAACTCATCGGCCGGAAGCTGCGTTATCACATCGGTATTGAAGGCCATCAGTTTCGCGCGATCGAACCGCGCGTTGGACTTGCCGATGCGCGAGATGTTGAAATCCTTGGCGAGGAAGCCCATGTCGAACTTCTCGCGGTCCGCGCCGTCCTGCTTGCTGGGGGTCCAGCCGAGCAGGGAGATGAAGTTGGTGATGACCTCGGGCAGGTACCCGGCCTTGCGGAAGTCTTCGACCGACACTTCCGGGAGCAGGATGCCCAGCGCTTCGGCCAGACGATCCAGCACCTCGCCCTCGAGCTGGGCTTTCTTGTCACCCGCCCACTCGGCGAGTTCTTCGATGCCGATGATGCCTTCGGGCAACTGGGCGTACACCTCTTCCACGCTGCGACGCTTGAAGATTTCCTTCACGGTCGAGTCTCGCTCGCGCTTGCTCATCTTCGCGCCCTTGTCGTTGAAGATCAGGGGCATGTGGGCGTAGACGGGGGTCTCGAAGCCGAGGGCCTTCTGCAGCGCGACATGGCGGGGTGTGTTGTTGAGGTGTTCCTGGCCGCGCAGGACATGGGTCACGCCCATGAGCGCATCATCGACCACCACCGCGAAGTGGTAGGTCGGGTAGCCGTCCATCTTGCGGATGATGAAGTCATCGAGTTCGCCCGGGGCGAAGCGGACCTCGCCGAGGACTTCGTCCCTGACACTCACGCCCTCGGTCTCGGGCACCTTCAAGCGGACCACATGCGGTTCGCCGTCGGCGACGCGCTGGGCACGCTCGGTTTCGTTCAATTCCAGGGCGGCGCGGTCGTAGCGGTACTGGCGGCGCTCGCGCTGGGCGAACTCCCGTTTGGCGGCGAGTTCTTCCGCAGAGTCGAAGGCGTAGTAGGCCTTGCCCTCGGCGATGAGCCGGCCGATCTGCTCGTTGTAGAGGTCCAGTCGCTCGGACTGGGCGAACGGGGCAACCGAGCGGGGGTCGCCGCCGATGGTCCGGCCGTTGAACTCGATCTGGGGGCCTTCGTCCCAGTCGATGCCCAGCCACGCCAGATCCTCCAGGATCGCCTTCGCCGAGGCCTCTGAGGATCGGGCCTGGTCGGTGTCTTCCAGACGCAGGAGGAAGTGTCCGCCCTTGGCCTTGGCGTAGGCCCAGCAGAACAGGGCCGTGCGGGCTCCGCCGATGTGGAGGTGACCGGACGGGGAAGGGGCAAAACGCGTGATGACAGGGGGAGAATCAGTGCTCATGGCAGCCAGTGTAGCCGTTTCGCGAGGCGCGTTAGGATGCCCGGTCCGCGGGCGACAGATGCCCGGGGACCATCCATCGCCACAGCCACTGAGGACCACCCCACCATGCCCCTCATCGTCACCGGAAGCATCGGGATCGACACCATCGAAACGCCCTTCGACAAGCGGGAGAAGATCCTTGGGGGTTCGTGCAGTTACTTCTCCGCCGCCGCGAGTTTCTTCACGGATGTCCGCATGGTCGCGGCGGTCGGGGGCGACTTCCACGAGGACTACCGCGCCATCCTGAAGAAGTTCCCCAAAGTCGATATCTCCGGCCTCGAGGTCCGGCAGGATTCCAAGACCTTCGCCTGGGGCGGCAAATACTTCGACAACTGGAACCAGCGCGAGACCCTATTCACCGAATTGGGCGTGCTCGAGGAGCACCCGCCCAAGTCGCCCGCGGCCTTCGCCGACAGCAAGTTCGTCTTCCTCGCCAACACCCACCCGGCGGTGCAGTACGAGATGCTGCACTCGTTCCCGGAGCGGGTCTTCAGCGTCGCCGACTCCATGAACCTCTGGATCGACATCGCCCTCGACGACCTCAAGAAACTCATGCGCGACATCGACGGGCTCATCATCAATGATGAGGAAGCCCACATGCTCACCGGGATCCGCAATGTGATCTCGGCCGGCAAGAAGATCATCGAGACCATGGGCCCGATGTTCGTGGTCATCAAAAAGGGCGAGCACGGCTGCGTGCTGGTCCACGATCAGGGTGTCGCCATGCTCCCGGCCTTCCCGGTCGAGAAGGTCGTCGACCCCACCGGCGCGGGCGACTCCTTCGCCGGCGGCATGATGGGTTACCTCGCCGCGGCCCACAGCAAGGACATGAATGTGTCGATCGGCTCGATCCAGCAGGCCCTCGCCCACGGCACGGTGATCGCCAGTTTCGCGATCGAGAGCTTCGGACTGGACCGGCTGGCCGAACTCACCAAGGAAGAGGTCGCCGCTCGCTACACCGATTTCCAGGAGATGGTGAAGGTCTGAGGTTCCGGCTCAGCCCTTGATCCCGGCCTCGAAGCATTCCTGGTAGGTCTTGCACGAGAAGGAGCAGGCTCCGCTGGGGTCCCAGCGAAAAAGCTTGATGCAGATCGTTGGCGCGTCTTCGGCGCGGGTCTTGACGCACATCTTCTCGGCGGCTTCAAAGCACTCGGTGAAACTGGGGGCCTCGCTGTCCACCGGTTTGACCTGCTCCGGGTACTCGATCACGGTGAATAGCGCGTTGGCGAGGAGGGCGGCGGCGTGTGCGGGCGAGCGTGCACCGGGAACGAGTTGGCCGAAACGATTGTCCACCGGACCGCCCCACTGCACCCGACCCGACATGCCGGCTTTGACATTCTCGATCAGCAGGGTTCGCTCGGCGGCATCTTCGGGTTCGAGGTCGAAGTGGGTGATCGCCAGGCCTTCGTCCAGCATCGCAAGGATGTTCGGGTTCTCGTCGTTGAAGTTCCACTGCCGGTTCGCATGAGCCACGGTCTCGGGCGCGAGTGCGATCGCGAAGGGGACCTTGTCGGTCTTGCCATGACGGGCGAGGAAGCCTTTCAGTAACCAACCCCTGGCGGTCCCGAGAGTCTGCTCCCTGACCTCGACCTCGGTGAACGAGAAGTCCCGGGTCTCAAAGTTCAGCGTCAGGAGCGGATCGCCATCCGCCGGGTGTGAGTTGTGTGGCTCGGCCGCGATCGCCAGAGTCGCGAGGCCGATGCAGCAGAAGATCAGAGCGGTCAGGCAGATGTGCTTCACGGAATTCCTCCAGTCAGGCGGGGGGTATTCGATCCCACCACGGTACCCGAGACCAGTCTGCGCACAAAGATGTATTTGCCGATTAGAGCAGTTCCATGATCCGCTCGATCGCCGCGGCTTCGGCAATGGTTTGCTCGGGGGTCGGTCGGAGTTCGACGGTTCCCGCCATCGCATCATTGAAATGCCGGAACATGGACGGTGCCCCGCCCTCGCCGGTCGGGGCCTTGATCGTCGCCTCGCCGGGGCCATCCGGGTGGTTCTCGAACCGGGTGAGGTGAATGGTCAGGTCGTCGCCGCCGGGGTTGTAGGGGCGGGTCGTGGTGAGGCGACCCCACGAACCGGTGAGGGTGGTGGTCACGCCTTCGGTCACTTCGATCGAGGTGAAACTGTGGCCCAGCACGCCTCCGGGGAAGCGGAAAGACATTGAGAGCGAGATGTCCACGCCCGCGGTCTCGCCGGGCAGCGGCTCGGCGAAGCGTCCGGTTGCACTGACGGTCTCCGGCTCACCGGCGAGCAGACGCATCAGCGAGAGCGGGTACACGCCGAGGTCCATCATCGCCCCGCCCTGCATGCGGTGGCTCAGGCGGGTGTTCTCCGTCGGGCCGCCGACGAGGGTGTGCGAGCGGTCGCAGCGGATGAGGCGAAGTTTGCCGATGAGCGAGCCGGGCGTCTCACCTGCCTTCGCGATCTTCACCAGCCAGTCGGTCTGCGGGTGGTACAGATAGGTCCAGACCTCGCCGATGAGTTTGCCGGCCTTGCCCGCCTCGGCGAAGGCCCGCTCGGCCTCGGCCTTTGTCGGGGAGAACGGCTTCTCGCACAGAACATGCTTGCCGGCGCGGACCGCTTCGATGGTCTGCTCGACATGCAGGTGGTTTGGCGTGGCGATGTAGACCGCGTCGAGGTCGTCTCGCTTCAGCAGATCGTCAACGGTGCAGCCGATCGACGGGTCAAGCCCGGCGGACTGTGCCAAGTCGCTGCCCCGCTTCGGGTCGCGGCTGGCGATCGCTCGGACCTCGCAGCCCACCTTGAGCATGCACGGCAGATGCCCGGTAGCGATGCGACCGGTGCCGATGATGCCCCAGCGGGGTGCGGACATGGGGGTGTTCCTCGTGGCGGATCAGATCAGCGAGCGGCCGCTGCGGCGACCTTCGCGCGGTACTTGTCGCGCTCGGCGGAGATCTTTTCCATCTCTTCGAAGTCGCTGCTCTTGCGGGCCTCGGCCTCGGCGAGTTCGGCCTTGGCTTCCTGAGCATCGAGTTCCTCGACGGCGATCGCGCCCTGGGCGAGGATGGTCAGTTCGTCGTTCACATTCTGCATGAAGCCGCCCTCGATGAACCAGCTCTTGGAGCCGGAACCGGGGAAGTCCAGACGCAGGCGACCGGGGCCGAGCTTGCCGACAACCGCACCGGTGAGGTGCATGATGCCGCGTTGGCCGTCGTGCATGGGCACGGAGGCATAGGTGACCTCGGCGTCGAGGATGCGGGCTTCGGGCGTGATCAGCTTGCAGGTGAAGGACTTGTCGGCCACAGGGAACTCCGTGTTTCGGGAGGGCTTTTCGAGCTGCTGGCAAGCAGAGGGAGGCGGATTGTAACGAGCCGGGGTCATTCCTGCCCGGTGCAAACCCGCGTTTTCAGGGCAGAATCAGCCGCCTTGCCGGTCCTTGCGGGCGGCTTCGACGATGCGCTGGGCGGTGCGGACCGCCGCGAACCCGGCCTCGGCGTCGATCGGGGGTTTCTCGCCCGAACGGAGGGCGTTCAGGAAACTGGAGATCTCCATCTCGAGTTGGTCGGCATCGTCGATTTCGAGCGGGTCGATGGTGAGCAGGTCTCCGTAGTCCAGATCGGAAAGGTCGGTTCCGGCCCGGAGGGCTTCGCGGATCTCGTCCATCTGGATCTGGTTGGCGGTCTTGCGGATGAGCACGCCGCTCTTCTTGGCGTAGTCGATCGAGACATAGCCGTTGTCGCCGATGATGCGGGTCTTGCGTTCGGTCTTCATCGCCAGGCGGCTGGCGGTGATGGTGGCGACGCACTTGCCGGCCGGGGTGTCGAAGGTCAGCCGGGCGTTGCAGACATCCTCGTGCTCGGTGAGCACGGGCACGCCCGAGGCCTGCACCTCGCTGGGCTCGATGCCGCCCATGAGCCAGAGGACTACATCGAGGTCGTGGATCATCATGTCCATGACGACCGAGACATCGACGCTGCGGAAGGTCATGGGGCTGACGCGATGGACTTCGAGGAAGCGGGGCACGATGCCGACGGGTCCGCCGCTGCCATCGTCCATGGAAGTCCGCTGGGCACGCTCGAGGGCGCGCACGGCGGGGTTGAACCGCTCGATGTGCCCCACCATGAGGCAGGCTCCGTGGCGTTCGGCGAGGTCGGCGAGTTCGCGGGCCTCTTTCGAGTCGTTGGCCAGGGGCTTCTCGATCAGGCAGGCCACCCCCGCTTCCAGCAGCGGACGGGCGCACTTGAGGTGGTAGGTGGTGGGCACGGCGATGGAGACCGCATCGACACCCAGATCGATCAGTTCCTGCTCGGTCGCGAAGCCGGGCACGCCGAGGCGTTCGGCGTTGGAGTTGCGCTGGGTCTCGCCCTGATCGACGACACCGACCAACTCGACCGGACCGACCGGCGAGTCGGCGCCGAGGTCCTGGAAGTGCTTGTACTTGGTGGCGTGGTGGCGACCCATGCGGCCGACGCCGACGGCACCGCAGCGGAGGGTCTTGGTGGCGAGATCATCGGACGCGGTCCCGACGGGGGATGCGGAAGAGTGCGTGGACATGTGGCCGAAAAGCTCCGAAACGGCAGAGCCGACTGGCCTGCCTCGGGGTCGTGGTCAATGTCTGTAGGGTAGCAGACCTGACCGGCCCCGGGCCGCATACGAACGCGGTTCGTGTGGGTTAGCGGACGCTAGCGTCCGGCGTTCGCGACGGATGACGCCTAGTCCTCCAATCCGTACGGGTTGTACTCCCGGTCGTCTTCATCCGATTCCGCTTCCTCAAGGTCGGCCCCGGAATCGATCAGGGTCACCCCTGCCTCTTCGGGTGTGATGGTCTCGAACTCGGGTGCCGCGGCTTCGGATGCCGCGGCGGTGCGGGCCACGAGTTCTTCGGCACGCTTGCGGTTGCGAGCGGCGATGCGAGCCTCCCGCTCGCGCTCGGTGCGGGCATTGTGGATCGACCAGCGCACCGTCGAGGCGAAGAGCATCGAGAAGATGAAAATCAGCAACAGGCAGCCGAATGCGAACACGGACAGGATGGCCTGGATAAGCCCAAGAAACGAGGCCAGCCCCTTCACCAAGGGGACATCGCTGAGAAGATTCGCGAGGGGTCCGGTGACCAGTACCGCTATCACATTCAAGAACAGATACAGGCCAAAGCCCATCGAGCAGGAACGGAACTGCTGCGCCCGCTTGTCGTCGTATGCCCAGTCGGCCAGGAGGGAGATATGCCAGGCCGCCAGGCAGAGGCCCACCCCGGATGCGGTGGCGAGCGGGAAGATGACCCAATCGGGAATGGCGATGCCGGTCACCCCACGGAGCACGAACAGCCCTGCCGTGAGGTACATGCAGACATACCCGACCACGATGCCACGGCGCAGGCCGACCCACTCGCCCATTTCACCTTCGGGCAAGAGTTTGAGGTGGGGTCTGACGCGCTTGCGGAGAATGACCATGCCCGCGATCGGGAGGACCGCCACGCTCGCGAGCGCGGCGTAGGCTCCGCTGTTTACCCCGACCACCACACTGATCAGGGCACCCATCGGGATCAGCAAGCCGGATACCCCGAACACGACCAGCGCGCTCGCGAGCGTGTTGAGGTACGCGGCTGGCGCGTTGCCCATGTGATCGTTGGCGGTTTTGCGGCGTTTGGCGATCAGCGTGGCGCACTCGGGGCAGGGCATGCCGACGGTCAGCCCCAGCAGGTTGTAGCCGCACTTGGGGCAAGCGAGCGGCTCATCAACCAGTTCGCCCAGGTCTCTGGACATCTTCGTGGATCGAGGCTGGTTCTCGTTCACGAGCATTTCACTCCGAATACTCGGCATCAGGGGCGAAGATCGGACCCGAGTGTACACAAGCGCGGAAAAAGTCCAAGCACGAATTCCGGGCCATCCAAGGATTCGCACGGTCACTCACACACCGGAGATGCCGATGGGCCAACGATCGGTGGGCGTTTGGCGATCAAAGTCCGGGCGGATCGGGGTGGTTGCCGATGGGGCCGATCTCGTCCTGCGAGCGGTCGGGTCCGCGCTCGGGAGTGGCCGAGGATTCGTTCATGGACGCGTCACCAGACAGCACGCCGAGGCGATTTCGGTCCTGACGGCGCAGGTCGTCCTCGGCTCGCTCGATCGCGCCGACCAGAACCGTGAGGCGGGCGTGCAGCGCACCGAAGGTCCACGCGAACAGCACGCACAGCATCCCCGCAATCAGCAGCACCACGGTCTCGATGAAGTTCACCTCACCGAACCGAAGGCGCACCAGCAGGTCCAGCCCCACCAGGACGAGTACCCCGACGATGCCGACAAGCAACCCGATGCCGATGCGCAGGCGCGCGAGCGTGGCACCGTTGCGACCGACCGCCGCGCGTGGGACGAGCAGACCGGCCCGCAGCCACAGGATGATGAATCCGAGCAGCGCAGTCGTCAGAGTGATCATGGTCAGCAGCGGTGCCCCCTGCCAGGCGATCGATCGGAAGA
>JBICHT010000096.1:0-9160 GCA_043101125.1 Phycisphaerales bacterium JB050
ACGGGCGAGCATATTCCTTCGCTGTGCCCGTACGCGGTGGACAACCGCGGCTGCGGCGATGCGCTGTTGGCGGCGACGACGATGGTGCGGATCGCCGGGGCGGAACTACCGGAGGCGGCGTTGCTCGGCGCGGTCGCGGCGTCGATCGAGGCGGGGATGGTCGGGAACCACGCGGTGGATGCGGCGCACCTGCTGGCGATGGCGAAGCGCACGGTGACGGCGGCGCTGGCGGTGCAGCCGGCGGCGAAGACGCGTGGGCGCATGGTCATCTGATCCATTGAAGCGAGGGCGAGGCACGCGATGCTGACAATTGTCATCCCCACGCGAGACCGGCCGAGCCAACTCGCGCGGACGCTTCGTGAGATTGAACTGCTGGGCTCGGGGGCGTTCGAGGTGATCGGCGGGGCCGAGGTCATCATCGCGGACAACCGATCCAAGTTCGCGGTGACCGCGCCGCGGACCCTGTCGGGCGATGTGCCGGTTCGGGTGCTGCACCGGCGGACGAACGAGGCGGCGGCGGCGCGGAACGCGTGTGCGAAGGAGGCCTCATCGCAGGGGGCTGATGACTGGCTGCTGATGCTCGACGATGACTCCGCGCCGATGGATGCGAGGTTCGTCGAGGAGTTGCGGGGTGCGCCCGATGATGTCGCGGCGGTGTGCGCTGAGATTGCGTTGGAGAACGGGGCGCGGGAGTCGGGCGGGTTGCCCGAGGTGCCGATCGGCTGCGGGGTGGCGATCCGCACGAAGGTGTTCAACGAACTCGGCGGGTACGACCCGAGTTTTCACTACTATGTCGAGGAATACGACCTCGCGGCGAAGATGATCCTCGCCGGTTGGCGCATCGCGTTCAGCCCGGCGTTTCGCGTGCTGCATCGCAAGGACTCGGCGGGTCGGAACATGGACGCGATCCTCCGGAGCCTGGTGCGGAACAACGCATGGGTGGCGCAGCGCTACGCGCCGGATGGTGTGTTGGAGTGGACGCTGGACGAGACGGTCGAGCGGTACCGGCGGATCGCCGAACGCGAGAGCGCGATGGCTGGGTACGAGACCGGGTTGGCGGAGTTGCGGGAGACGCTGGACGCGCAACGGCGCACGCCGATGACCGAGGCGCAGTACGACCGGTTCACGGGCCTCGCGGCGGTGCGTGAGAAACTGGGGCGGCTGCTTGAAGGGCACGATGGCGCGGTGTGGGTGGGGATGCCCGAGGGGGCCGCGCCGGGGAAGAACGCGTGGGCGATCACCCGGGTGCTGCGCGAGATGGGGGCCACCGAGGTGGACGACCCGCGTGTGGCCTCGCTGTGGATCCCGGCGACGCTGTCGCCGGGGCCGATGCTGGATGCGGCAGAACGGTTCGAGCGGGAGATGCACCGGTCAGAGACCGGTGCCACCATAGAAGCAACTCGCGTGGAGACGGCCTGGGACGCCCGACAAACATTGGCCTCGACGGGCGCAACTGCTCGCTGAGACTGGCCTTAGCCCACGGCGTATGATGGGCCCATGACCGAAGCGACAGCAGAGCAGGGACGGCGGTTCGTGAAGCGGAGCGCGTATGCGAAGGTGAACCTCGCGCTGGCGGTGGGTGCGCCGATCGACGACGACTCCGAGCATGACGGGATGCACCCGATCGCGTCGTGGATGGCGCCGATTGACCTCGCGGATGAACTGCTGGTGACGAGGTTGGAAGACGATCGGCTGTCGCGCTACGCGATCTTGTGGCACGAGGATGCGCCGCAGAAGTGTGCGCCGATCGACTGGTCGGTGCGCGATGACCTTGCGGTGCGGGCGCACCTGCTGCTGGAGCGTGAGGTCGGGCGGACGCTGCCGGTGCAGATGAAACTCGACAAGCGGATCCCGGTGGGCGGTGGGCTTGGAGGCGGGAGTTCGGATGCCGCGGCGATGCTGCTGGCGGTGCGGGAGTTGTTTGAACTGGATTTGAGCGATGACGACCTGCGATCGTTGGCGCACGAACTGGGATCGGATGTGCCGTTCTTTTTGCAGAGTCGCGACGACCGATCGGGCGTGGGGCCTGGGCCGGCGGTGATCGAGGGGCTTGGGGAGAAGTGTACGCCGGTGAAGCCGGTTCACCCGTCGAGTGCGCACCTGGTGCTGGTGCTGCCGGAGTTCGGTTGCGGGACGGGCGGCGTGTACCGCGCGTTCGACCACGCGGTGACGGGTGTGGACGGATCGAGCGATCATGTGCTGCGTGATGTGGAGGTGCACCAGATCGCGGCGTCGGGCGAGGTGCGCTCGTGTGATCTGTTCAACGATCTGGGCGGTCCGGCGCAGGTGGTGCAGCCGAAGTTGTCGGCGGTGATCGCGAACATCGAGCGGGCGATCGGAGCCACGGCGCATGTGACGGGGTCGGGATCGACGCTGTTTCTGCCGTGCCCGGGTGGCGAGGTGGAAGCGGAATTGCTGGCGCAGCAACTGGACAACCATCTGGTGGGTTGTCGTGCGATCGCGACGCGGTTGATCTGAGCGACTCGGGAACGGCTTTGGTCAGGAGCCGCGGCGTTCGGCGAGGTCTTCGAGGGTTTCGCTGATCACCGGGTCTGTGGTGATGTCTTTCATGGTTTTGGAGAGTTTGCAGCGCCAGTTGGGGTATTCGTTGCTGGTTCCGGGGATATTCTGCGGTCGGGTTTCGCCCCAGAAGTCTTCGATGTTGACGAGGGCGAGTTCGGCGTCGCTTTCGGCGATGTAGCGGTTGAAGGCCGCGGCGAGTTGCGGGGCGGTGGGGTTCTTGGCGCAGTAGCCCTTGGCGACGAGCAGTTCGGCGAGGGCGCGGGAGCGGTCGGTCCAGGACGCGGGGGCGCTGTCGAGGGTTTGGGGAGTCTTGTTGGCTTTGCCGAGGTACTGCGTGACATCGCCGCCCATGAGGTCGAGGGCGAAGGGGGGGAGGTCGTGGGTGTTGAGGCTGGCGGCGCGGTTGGCGGCGATGGGCGCGAGCGAAGCGTTGCGTTTGCCCTTGTTCTTGCCGGACTTGACGGTCTTGGTGTTCACGCTGAACTGGCCGATGTAGAGCATGCCGATGCGGTGCTTCTCCATCGCGATCTCGATGGCCTTGGGCACGGTGCCGAGATTCTCGCCGATGAGGCGGCACTGGGCGCGGTGTGACTCGATGCAGAGGATGGCGAAGAGTTCTTCGTGCTCGTAGCCGACATAGACGCCTTCGGGTCCGGTCATGCCATCGGGGATCATGAACAGGCGGTAGAAGCACATGACATGATCGAGGCGGAGGAAGTGGGCGTGGGCGAGGTGGTTGCGCAAGGAGTCGATGAAGTGGCGGTAGCCGGTCTGGCGTGCGACCTCGGGGTGCATGGGCGGGAAGCCCCAGTTCTGTCCGGCCTCGAAGGAGGGGTCGGGCGGTGCGCCGACGGTGGCGCCGGTGATGAAGAGGTCCTGGTTGGTCCAGATGTCGTAGCCGCTGGCGTGGGTGCCGACGGGCAGGTCGAGGTAGAGCTTGCCGCCTCGTTCGGCCATCTCGGTGCTGAAGGCGGCGAGTTGTTCGTGCATGGCGAACTGGGCGTAGAGGTGGTAGCGCTCGTCTTCGGGGCGGAAGTCGCCGGCGCGGAGGGTGCCGTTGCGCATGCGCTTGGGCCAGTCCTGCCAGGGTTTGTTCAGGGATTCACCGGTGGCGCGGAAGCGGGCGTAGCGTTTGACCTCGGGGGTTTGCTTGAGGAAGGCCTTGTACTGGGGTGACTTGTCGGCGCCGGAGGCGAAGAAGTGCTCGGCGAGGAGTTCGAGCAGTTCGCGTTTGTGGGCGGCGACGGCGCGGTAGTCGACGAGTTTGGCGCGCCGGAGTGCGGCGCTGCGTTTGCGGTAGGCGTCGCTGCGCAGGAGGGTCTGGGCGGCGGTGGCGGTGTCGAAGCCGGGGGCACGCTCGGGGTCGAGCAGCAGTTCGTTCCAGAACATGCGGCTGACGGGGGCGTAGGGGCCGGGGTTGAAGACTTCGCCTTGCAGGAAGCCGGAGAGCAGCGGGAGGGTGGAGATGAGGTCCGCGCCGTGGTCGGAGCCCCAGGCGGCGAGGTTGCGCAGGTCGGTGAGGTCGCCGATGCCCTGGTTGCGTTCGGAGCGGATGCTGTAGGTGGGGCAGAAGAGGCCGAGGCTTTTGCCGCCACGCTGTCCGGCCAGGCTCTGATCGGCGGGGACCTGGTAAGAGACCTTGGGGGCGCAGAGGAGGAGGGACTCGAAGGAATCCTTGCCGTGGGTGATGGTCAGTCGGTGGTATCCCGCGCCGAGTTGGTGCTCGGCGGGTGTGCGGGAGGTGCTGCCGGGGAGGGGGAGGATCGCGAAGGGGGCGCGGGTTCCGGTGCGGGTGCGCCGGTTGACGGTGCGCAGGTCGGCGAGTTTGGCGCTGCCGTTGAGGGTGCGTCCGTCTTCGGTGTCGATGGTCCACTTGATGGTCGCGGCGGGTCTGTCGGGCAGGTGGATGGCGACGGAGGCCTTGGTGCCGATCCAGGCGACGGTGATGGGTTGGACACGCTGGGCGGCGAGGTCGGTCTCGATCTGCTCGAGGATGCCGGCGGCCTGGGAGGCGTGCTCGATGGGGTAGCCCATGCCGCTGATGAGGCGGAGGAGGGCTTCGTCGGAGGCTTCGACGAGGCCATCGCGATCAGACTGGTAACTGGTGAAGATGCGCAGGGCCGAGGCGAGGCGTCGGAGTGCGGCGCGGTCGGACCGGCTTGGGCGTGTCGATGCGGCCATTGCCATTGGAGCGGGAGCTTTCATGGGATCGCGGTTGAAGCGAAGGTGGTACGGGTGTGTGGCGCGCCGCGATCGTGGCCCGCGCGCGGGGGCGGAGTGTACCGGAATTCGGGGATGGGCAGGCGATCAGCCGACGGGTTCGGCCGGGGCGGGCTGGTCGTCGGGGTGGTGGATTTCGGGCTCGCCCGTGAGCCCGAAAGCGGGCCAGAGGTGGCGGTCGAGGAGGCGACCGGGGTCCTTGTCGATGCCGGGGAAATCCCCGAAGACGCCGCCTGCGTTGAGGATGCGTGACGGCAGGTCGCAGTCGCACTCTTCCATGGCGCGGCGGAGTCCGCTGGAGCTGTTGGTGCCGACGAGGGCGTAGGGTGCGGAGAAAATGCGGTCTTGCTGGAGGCAGATGGCCTGGTCGAGCGTGATTTCGAATTCGGCTTCGAGGCGGTCGTCGGCGTTCTCGATGATGGGGAAGAGCGGTCGTCCGGCGGACATTTTGGCGACTCGTGGTGTTCCGGTGCGGTCGTCGTCTGGGGAGTAGTCCGAGCGCATGGAAGCGGAGGTGAACTCGACGCGTCCGTCGAACTCGTCGTAGCCCTCGGGGCAGTCGATGAGCAGGTAGAGATGGCGTCCCTTGCCGGCGACGATGAAGCTGCGGAGTTCGGCGTGGCAGATCACCGGCTGGGGGAGTTGCTCCTCGGCGGCGGTCTGTGCTTCGGGCGCGGGCTCCTCGGCGGCGCGTTCGCATGCGGGCAGCAGCGACGCAGCGGACGCGCAGGCGAGAGCGACGAGTGTGTGGAGCAACTGGTGGGTACTCATCTCCCCAGTCTACGCATCGGGTGGAGGATGGTTGCGATTAGTCGATGCGCATCTGCTGTCGCTGCAGTTTGGCGACATATTTGCAGAGTTGATCGACGAGGAACTTCTGGTACGACGGGTTATGGCTGAATTCGAAGGCCAGACCGGCGTACAGACGCTGTGAGGAGTCGATGTGGGTGTGGCGCAGGCGGGCGACGGCGCAGAGTGGGGCGGGGATGTCCGGGCGCAGGTCGATGCGGATCCAGAAGGCCTGGTGGGTGTCCATGCCGGAGTTCTGCGCGGAGTCGAGGATCAGGCCGACGCCGCCGCCACCGATGTTCATGAGACGGGCCTCGCGTGAGGGACCGACTTCTGGCAGTCGCAGTGAGGCGGGGTCTTCGGGACCGATTTTTCCGGCGAGGCCCTTGTCTTCCATCGAGAAGATCTCTTCGCGACAGGCGGTTTCGGCGATGATGGCGGTCTGGATATCGAGCAGGGGGAACATGGTGACCTGCGGGAGGTCGAGTCCGACGGTGGAGACGCGGTAGAAGTTGCGTCGTTGGCAGCGTTCGACCTGGGTGGGCATCTGCAGTTTCAAGCAGGTGGCGCTGGCCCGGCCGCCGCCGAGTTCGACCTTGACTTTCTGCAGGACTTTGGTGCGGAACATCCAGCGGTTCTGTCCGATGGCGATGATGCCGACGATCTCGATGCCGTCTTTGAGGTCGAAGGTTTGGCCGAGGACCATGGGCTGATCGACGACGATGGAATCCTTGTCCATGTCGAGGATGCGTACGCGCCAGATGATGTTTTTGGCGACCTGGTCGCTATCGGTATCGACGACGGTGGGCACGCCGGACTCGGTTTTGCCGAGGTATCGCGGCAAGGTGATCTCGAGCGCTCCTCCCCGCTCGTAGATCTGGACGAGTGAGCGGTGCCAGTTTTCAGTTCTGGATCGCGTCGCGGGCACAGTGGGGCTCCTGGTATTCAGCGGACATCGGGGAGAGTGCTGAATCCTCCATCGGCTGAGTTTGGGTTGGTGTTGATGCCGGGTGGTGCGTGGCGCGGTGAAACTGGCGAACGCGACCGGGCTGTGCGCACGGGGTGTGGCGTTATCGGGCGGGTGTGAAGAGGATCATCGCCTCTTCTGGGGATCGGGTTGGCTCGTTGAAGTCGGAGCACGCGGCGAGGAGCCGGAGCTCACCGACGGAGTAGAGACGGTGGAGTCGGTCGGTCGGGAGGATCTCGATTTCGTCGGGGTTGACCTGTTGGTCGCGCCGGATGGCGATGACGGGTTCGCCGGGCTTCCAGACCATCTGCCAGAGTTCGGTTCCCGAGCCGTCCTGCGGATCCATCTCGGCGATGCCGGATTGCCAATTCCCTTCGGAGACCTCGTACCAGAGGTCGTGGGGAAAATCGTCGATGGCGAAGAAGCCGTGGGGGGAGAGTGCTTCACGGAGGACGCGCATGAGTTTCAGTGCGTCGAGGGGGTCGTGGAGGAGCATGAAGGTGTGGCCGAGGCTGAGGGCAGCGTCGATGGGTTTGGCGGCCGCTTCGGCGAGCGTTTTCGCGTCGAGGGTGGTCGCGTCGGCCTGGAGCGTGGTGATGTTGGCGCGCGTTTGCGGGTCCTCGGCTTCGAGGCGGGACCGGAGGGCGTCGAGCGCGACCGGGTCGTTGTCGATTGCGAGGACTGACCGTCCGGATCGGGCGAGGGGAATGGCGGTGCGTCCGTCGCCGCAGCCGAGGTCGACGATGCATCCCTCGATCGCGGCGGTGCGATCGAGCAGGGCTTCGAGTTGCATCGCGGCGGTGATGTCGTCGAGGGGGCAGTAGTCGTCGGGCGCGGGGCTGTGCTGGGTCATGCGACCAGCGTAGCGGGGCGGGTCAGTCGGAGTGCGGTTTACCGTTGAGGCTTGGGTCTGCGTCGCCTCGTTTTTTGCTGCGTTTGCGGTTGTGGAGCAGGTCGTAGACCTGATCGACATCGAATTCGGGCAAGCCTGCGGCGTAGGCGATTTGAGCGAGCATGACGCGGTTGGTGACGCCGAGTTTGCGGCCGAGTGAGGCGCGATGCCACTGGATGGTGCGTTTGCTGCGGAAGAGTTGGTCGGCGATGGCGGCGGCGGAGTAGCCGTCACCGATCATTTTGAGGACCTGGAGCTCGCGGCGCGTGAGTTTGGCGAGGGGTCCGAGGTCGTGGACGGAGGCGCGGACCAGGCGGACCTGGGTTCCGTCGGGCAGGTTACTGAGTTGGGCGAGGAGGCCGTGCGAGGTGGCGATCACGCCCGGTCGTCCGTTGCCGGCGTCTTCGAGTGGTTCGTAGAGCACATGGGACCATGCTCCGCGGACCATGGCGCAGAAGTACAGCGGTTGAGTGCAGTCGATGCACTCTTTGATGAGTCGGAGCCGGTCTTCGGCGAATTCGGGGTTAAAAAGATCCTTGAGGTGTTTCCCCTGGATACCGGTCCCGTCCTTGGAGCGGAGCATGCGCGTCCATGTGTCGTTCGCGTCAATAACCATGCCGTGATCGTCGATCACGATTCGTCCACCGGCTCTTGTGTCGAGCATCTGCAGGAATGGCTCGGCGTTCACAAGGTTGGTGCGGTTGGTTTGTGACGCGACAGGCACCTCCTCTGCCTGTTGCTTCATCTGCTTGTCTCCTCGTTGTAAGCCGGTGTGGCTTACGGGGACGAGATGGGCGGGACGACTCGTTGTCCCGCCGTGCTCGGTGTTGGCGTGTCCTTCCGGGGTCGGTGTGGGATGTAGGCTCCCCAGTAAGAGCCGCAATCATTGCACCTTCTACCGAGAAAGGGGCCGATCTCTTTGGTGGGCTTGTTAGAAACAAGTATAAATACCGGGTATACGCTTGGGGTATAACTCCGAAAATGGTGGGTTCTCTGGAATGGATCGTGTCTGGGCTGATCGATCGGGAGATTGATCAGGCGAGACCGATGGATTCATCGGCGTAGACATCCTGGATGGCGTTGAGGAGTTGGACCCCCTCGCCCATGGGGCGTTGGAAGGCCTTGCGACCGGAGATCAGCCCCACGCCGCCGGCGCGTTTGTTGATCACGGCGGTTTTGACGGCCTCGGCGAGGTCGCTCTTGCCGCTGCTGGCGCCGCCGGAGTTGAGGAGCGGGCTGCGCCCCATGTAGCAGTTGGCGATCTGGTAGCGGGTGAGTTCGATGGGGTGTCCGCCGGTGCCGTCTTCGTTGGCTCCTGAGAGTTCTGTGTAGATGCGCTTGTCGAACTTGCCGTATCCGGAATCGCCCATGTTCAGGGCGGCGTAACCGCCGGTATGGGTTGGGAGTTTCTGCTTGATGATGTCGGCCTGGATGGTGACGCCGAGGTGGTTGGCCTGACCGGTGAGGTCGGCGGCGGTGTGGTGGTCCTTACCGCCGTTCTTCTTCTGGTTGAAGGCGTTGTTGCGGATGTAGCACCAGAGGACGGTGACGAGGCCGTAGGAGTGTGCTTCCTCGAAGGCGGCGGAGATTTCCTCGATCTGGCGGGTGGATTCGTCGCTGCCGAAGTAAATGGTTGCGCCGACGGAGACGGCACCCATTTCATAGGCTTGGCGGACGCTGGCGAACTTGCGCTGGTCGAATTTGTTGGGGTAGGTCATGAGCTCGTTGTGGTTGAGCTTGACCATGAAGGGGATTTTGTGAGCCCACTT
>JBICHT010000097.1:0-41053 GCA_043101125.1 Phycisphaerales bacterium JB050
CATCACCTCCGAGCCGAGCGGGGTGCAGGTGTATCTGAACGATGTGGAGGTCGGTCGGACGCCGGTGGAGGTGGGGTTCACCTACTTCGGAACTTACGATGTTCGTCTGCGCAAGGACGGGTACGAGCCGCTGGTGACGAGCGCGAAGACGGATGCGCCGATGCACGAGTGGCCGGGGTTCGACCTGATCGCGATGGCGTGGCCTCAGGGGACCGAGACGAACATCCGCTGGCACTTTGATCTGGAGCCGTCGGACACAGACGAGGATGCGCTTCTGGAGCGGGCGAGGTCGCTTCGACAGGATTTCACCGGCACGACACCGGACGAGGAATGAACGATGTTCGGTTTTTACACTGACTCACCGTGGTATGTGCGGCTTGGTGTGGCTCTGCTCTTTCTTGGGATCGGGGCGTTTGCCTTCTTCGTGATGAATGTCTTCTGGCCGTGGGCGTGGGGCATCGGCGCGGTGCTGCTGGTGTTCGCGATCCCCAGCGGCAAGAAAAGCCCATACGACTTCTGATCAGGCGTATGCACGGGCCGGGACCCCGACCGCGCGACAGCCATCGGGCAGGTCGGTGGTGACGACGGCGCCTGCGCCGATGGTGCAGCCGGGGCCGATGCGGATGCCGGGGAGGACGATCGCGCCGGTGCCGACGAGCGTGTCGGGGCCGACGGATGTGCCGCCGCCGAGGATGGCTCCGGGGCCGATGTGGGTATTCTCGGCGATGGAGCCGTCGTGCTCGATGATCGCGCCGGAATTGATGATGGCGTGGGCGCCGATGGAGGCGCCGGGGTTGAGCACAGCCCGGGGGCCGACGAACGCGCCGGGGGCGACCGAGGCGGAGGGGGCCACGATCGCGGACGGGTGGACGGCGCTGGCGAAGAGCTGGCTGGTCAGACGCTTCAGCACGGCCCGGCGGGTCGAGAGGGTGCCGATGGCGACGAGCAGCGGGCGGGATTCGGTGGATGCGCTCTCGATGGGGCCGAGGTGCGGGGCGTCGGGGCAGGTCGGGGCGAGGGTGGCGCTGGGGTTGTCGTCGTAGAAGCCGGCCACGGTGCCGCCGGCCCGGAGGATGGCATCGGCGACGACGCGCGCGTGGCCTCCGGCTCCGATGAGGGCGATGGGCTGAGTGCGGTTTGAAGCGGTATCGGTCATGCGCGGGAGTCCTCGGCGACCTAGAGTAGCAGAGCCATGACGAACACCACGATTGCTCCCGAAACCGATGCCGCCGTCGCTGCCCGGGCACCCGCCAAGGTCGGAGCGGTGAGTTACCTGAACACGCTGCCTCTGATCGAGGGGCTGGGCAAACTCGGCGATGCCGAACTGACGCTGACGGCCCCGAGCGGGCTGATTGATCTGCTGCTGGGCGGGGAGGTGGACCTTGCGCTGGCCTCGATCATTGATTACCAGCGATCGCCAGAGCCGCTGGAACTCGTGCCGGCGAGCATCATCGGGTGCGACGGGGCGACGATGACGGTGCGGATCTTCTCGCGGATCCCGATCGAGCAGATCCGGACGCTGCACGCGGATGTGGACAGTCACACTTCGGTCGCGCTGGCGCGGATTATTTTGAATGAACGGACCGGCGCGATGCCGTCGGTGAGGCCGTTTGATGTGGACGAGCACCGGTCGGAGCGGGGCGAGTCGGTGGCGGCGGGAGCGTGGCCGGAGTCGGTGCTGATTATTGGGGACAAGGTGATCACGGATTCGCCGCCCGCGGCGCTGTACCCGCACCAACTGGATCTGGGCGAGGCGTGGAAGGAACTGACGGGTTTGCCGTTTGTGTACGCGACCTGGATGCGCCGCGTGGGAGCGGCTGAGGACGGTCGGCTGCGGACGATCGCGCGGGTGCTGGACCGGCAGCGTCGGCACAACGCGACGCGCCTGGACTGGATCGTCGGGCAGCGGGCGACGCTGCGCGGGTGGCCGCGTGACACGGCTCGGACCTATCTGGGCGACCTGTTGCGCTACGAGATGACGGATCGTCACCGGGAGGCTGTTGAGGAGTTCTTCGATCGGTGCGCGGCGCTCAAGATCATTGACCGGCGTGAGCCGACGCGCTGGGCGGAGATCTGAGCCGAGCGGTCGGCATGCTTGTGGTGGCGGTGTTTGCGGTACGCTGACGGCGTGCCCCGGCTTTCTACCATTCGGCTTGATGCGCTGAGCGAACTCGTCGCGGAGCTGCGGTACACACCTCGCGAGGCGCTGCTTCGCTGCATCGAGCGCACCGAGTCGCTAGCGCTCGAGATCGATCCGGAGACGACCTACCCGATGGAGTGGGTGGTGTTTCGCGTGACGGGGTACCGGCCGAAGGATGCACCGGATGAGATGATCGTCGGGGGTGCGCTGATCACGGATTTGAGCGCGCTGCTGGAGCATCTGTGCGACGCGGCGGAGTTGAGCGAGCGTGAGCTTGAGGGGGACTGGCACTCGATCGATGCGCTCGCCGAGCGCTGGAGCGTGAGCCGCAAGTCGATCGAGCGGTACCGGAGGCAGGGTCTGGTGGCGCGCCGGTTCCGGACCGAGCGTGGGCGGACGCGCCTCGGGTTCTCGCCGGCGGTGGTGGATGCGTTCGAGGAGAGCCGGGCGGAGCAGTTGGAGCGGGCGGGTTCGTTCGAGCGGATCGGCGCCGATGAGCGGGCGTGGTTGTACAAACGGGCGCTGCGTTACAAGACGCGGCTCGGGTGGCGGCTGGCGAAGATCGCCGAGCGTCTGAGTGCGCGGACGGGGCGGAGCCTGGCGACGGTGCGCCGGGCGCTGATCCGGGCTGATGAGGCGGCGACGGAGCCGGTGTTCCGCGTGAGGCGAAAACTCGCCGACCAGCAGGCGCGGACGATCGCGCGGGCCTGGGACTGGGGGATCAAGCCGGGGGTGATCGGCGAGCGGTTCGGTCGCTCGCGCACGAGCGTGCTGCGGATCGCCACCGATGAGCACGCGGCCCAATTGCGAGGGTGGCGTGATCGGATCATGCCCGAGGATGCGCCGGAGGGCGCGATCTCTGGGGAGGTTGTGGAGCAGATTCTCAGCACGCCCGGTGCCACGCAGATCGCGTGGGAACCGCTGGCACTCGAAGCGAAGGCTTTATTGGCCCGGTGTGGGGAGCAAACGCCGCTGCGCGCCGATCGCGAGGCGGAGATGGGCGCGGCGCGTTACCTGCTGCTGATCCGGGCGGCCCGGGGTGTGGACGGCCTCGCGCCGAGCATGGCGCTGGCGACGGCGGTGGACGCGATTCAGACCGACCTGCGTTGGGCGCTCGCCTTGCAGCGGATGCTGGTGCGGGCGCAGTTGCCGCTGGTAATCCGGACGGTGGAGGAGCGGTTGGGATGCGGTCTGATGACGCTGCGTCCGGACCAGATCCGTCGGATTCTACGGTTGGCGGTGCGAGCGGCCGCCGATGCCACGGCGGGATTCGGGCCGGTGAAGCCGTCTCGATCGCTCACGGGATTCGGTCGTCTGGCGGCTCCGGTGTCGCTCGCGCTGAATCGGTCGCTCAGTCGCGAAGTCTTCGGCGTGCCCGCGGGTGAGTCGGCGGGGAGGGCGTCGACGGCCCGGGCGGAACTGGATGACTGGACCCGCGAATTGGTCGGCTGGCAGCGATTGGTGGAGTTTCACCCGGGGATTCTGCGGGTGGTTCAGGATGGCTCGCCCGGTGTCGATGGGGAAGAACGGGCGATGGTGGGCGAGCGGTTCGGGCTGACCGGATCACCGCCGAAGACCGTCGCGCTGGTTGCGGATCGCTTCGGGGTGACGCCGGCCCGGGTGGTCTCGGCGACGCGCCGGGTGCTCCGGGCGGTGCGTGCTCACGGGGGCGGCTGAAGCGATCGGGGTCGCTCCGGGTGTTGCCGGACTTCGCACTTGGGTACGCTGTCGGCGTGTTCGAGCCGAACGAGCGCCGATTGCGCCGCAACAACGCGACCCCGCTGCGATGGCAGGCGGCCCGGAACATCATCGCGATGGTCTCGGTGGTGCCGACCCTCTTGATGGAGGGCTGGCGAGAGCCGCTGATGCCGATGTGGCTGGCGATGCTGATCCAGATCGCGTTGCTGAGCACCTATTTCACGATGCTGTTGCTCGACCAGCGTCGCCTCAAGCAGACCGCTCCCAACCAGCAGAAGGAGTACCTGGCGGTCACGCGACCGGAATGGATCACCGCGACGGTGGGGATGGTGCTGTGCTGGTACTGGCCGGTGCTGGTGGGATCGCTGCTCATCCTCGCGTTGACGGCGATCGTTCGGGGCTATCTGCGTCTGGTGCAGACGCGGATCCCGTCGGGGCTGGTGTTCATCGGCTCGTTCGCCGTCTTCAGCGTGGTTGGGACGGCATTGCTGAAACTGCCCCGGGCCACGCCACCGGGCCAGGAGATTTCCTGGCTGGACTCGGGCTTCACGATTGTCAGCGCGATCAGCCAGACCGGGCTGGTGGTGCGTCCGACCGGCGAGGGGTTCGCGCGGTTCGGGCAGATCGTGATCATGATCTGGATCCAGGTAGGCGCGCTGGGGGTGGTGGTTTTCGGTGCGCTGCTGGCCAACCTGATCGGGAGCAACTTTGGTCTGAAGGCCACACAATCGCTCGCCGAGGGCACCGAACAGGGCTGGACGGGCCAACTCAGCACCCAGAAGCTCGTGACCTTCATCATCGTGATCACGCACGCGATCCAGTTCGTGGGCGCGGCGATTCTGTTCTTCGCCTGGCCCGAGAAGTGGACCGGCATGCCCGCGGACATGATCAGCACGGGCGATCGGGCCTTTCACTCGATCTTTTTCAGCGTCAGCGCGTTCTGCAACGCCGGGTTCGCGACAACCTCGGACAGTATGGCGAGCCTGCAGTTTCACTGGCTGCCCCACGCGGTGATCGCGCCGCTGATCGTGATCGGGGCGATCGGTTTCCCGGTGCTCAAGAACTGCTGGGATGTGCTGGTGGCCCGGGTGCGAGGCCAGCGCGTGGATCAGAACGCGGGCGGCGCGCTCATCCGGCTGAACCTGAACACCAAGATCATCCTCACGGCGACCCTGAGCGTGTACATCCTCGGGTTCGTGCTGATCTTCATCGGTGAATGGGCGCAGACCAATCATTCTCTGAGCACGATCGCGCTGGACGCGCACTTCATGAACATCAACCGCACGGCGGGGTTCAACACCTCGACGGTGTCGGACATGAGCGAGTTGTCGCGTCTCACGCTGATCTTCCTGATGTTCCTCGGCGGCTCACCGGCGTCGGTCGCGGGCGGCATCAAGATGATGGTCTTCGCCATTCTCGCCCTCACGGTGTGGTCGAACCTGCGTGGGCGCAGCGAAACCACCGCCTTCGGGCGCACCATCCCCGATTCGCTGGTCCGCAAGAGCGCGACGATCATCGTGCTGTGTCTGTTCTGGATTCTGGCGGCGACGGCGGTCCTGACGCTGAGCGAAACCGGCTTTACGCTCGAGCAACTGCTGTTTGAGGCCACGAGCGCCTTTGCGACCACGGGGCTGACCCTGGGGATCACCGAGCACCTCACGCCGGTGGGACAGGTCACGATCATGCTGACCATGTTCGCGGGTCGTGTGGGCGTGTTCGCCCTGCTGGCCGCCTTGATTTCCCTTCGCAGCCGCACCCGCCCGCGGATCGAATACCCCGCTGAAGAAGTCCCGATCTACTAACCACCCACTGCACTCGGTAGGATGCCCCCATGGAACGATTCGCGGTCATCGGACTCGGCCGGTTCGGCTCTCGGCTGGCCAAGAACCTCGCGGCGTCCGGCGCGGAGGTCATCGCGGTGGATGCCGACCGTCGCGTCGTGGAAGAGCTCCGCGACCAGGTCACGCTGGCCATCGCCCTCGATGCCACGGATGAACAGGCCCTGAAGGTCCAGGGCGTCGACCAGGTGGATTGTGCGATCGTGGGCATCGGGCACAATTTCGAGGCCAACGCGCTCACGACCGCCCTGCTCAAGTCGCTGCGGGTGAAGCGGGTGATCAGTCGTGCGGCGAACCAGATGCAGGCGAAGATTCTGTCGCGCATCGGTGCTGACAGCGTGGTCAGCCCGGAGGACGAGTCGGCGGACCGCTGGTCGCACCGGTTGCTCAGCCCGTTCATGATCGACCATGTGGAGTTGGGCGAGGGGTACGCGTTGGTGCAGATGGCCGCACCCTCGGAGTGGAAGGGCAAGACGCTGGCGGAGTTGGACCTTCGCAAGCGTTTCAATGTGACGATCGTGGCGATCAAGCGTCGGATCGAGGCCTCCTCGCCCTCGGGCGTGGACACGGAGGACACGCGGGTGGTGGATGTTCCGCTGCCGACCAGTCGCCTGGGTGGCGACGACACGATCATCATCGCGGGCTACGAGACCGATCTGGAGCGTCTGCCGCGCTGAGTCTGGCGATTGTCGTATTCCCATGGGCGGACCACTGGCCTGATTATCCGGACGGACCTAGGCTGGAGACCGGACCAGCAGCGATCTGGTGGAACGCTTTACTAGGGCCGACACCCTCCCCGATGTGAACTTCCGCACCCGCCCCTGCGTTATGATCCCCGACCCGGCATTTGCCGATGAACTGAGTTTGCAATCCACGACGAATCCGCGCTAAGCGACAGCGAGGATCGCATCACCCCCTGACCCCCCACCATAAGAAGAGCTTTGTATGTCTAAGGCAACGATCCGCTCACCCCGCAGAGACCTGATGGGAAGTCCGGTGTTCGACGAACTGGGCATGGAGCGCGACCCCGACAACCTGTACCTGCAGACCGTCGACTCGATGCTGCACGCCGCCGAGATCCTCGAACTGCCGCATCGCGTGCAGATCATCCTGGCGCAGCCCAAGAACGAAGTCATGGTTCACTTCCCCGTGAAGATGGACAACGGGCACCACGCCCTGTTCAAGGGCTATCGCGTCCAGCACAACAACGCGCTGGGCCCCTACAAGGGCGGCATCCGTTACCACCACCATGTCAGCCTTGACGATGTCAAGACGCTGTCGTGCCTCATGACCATGAAGTGTTCGCTGGTCCGCATCCCCTTCGGCGGCGGCAAGGGCGGCATCAAGTGCAACCCCCGTGAACTCTCCGAGGGCGAGTTGATGCGGGTCACCCGGCGCTTCGTCTCGGCGATCGCCGACATCATCGGCCCCGACACCGACATCCCCGCACCCGATGTCGGCACCAACGCCCAGGTCATGGCCTGGTTCGCCGACACCTACATGGAAATCTCGGACAAGCCGAACGCCAACGCCGTCGTCACCGGCAAGCCGGTCGAGTTCGGCGGTTCGCTCGGTCGCGAGAAGGCCACCGGCCAGGGCGTGATCGATGTGCTCGCCGAGCTCCTCCCGGAGATCGGCCTTGAGATCAAGGGCGCGACCTGCTCGCTGATCGGCTACGGCAATGTGGGCTCCTGGGCCGGCAAACTCTGGGCCGAGCGCGGCGGCAAGGTCAAGGCCGTCATGGACCACACCGGCGCGATCTACAACGAGGACGGCCTCGACGCGATCGCCCTCGATGAGCATGTGCGCGTCCACGGCGGTGTGGCCGGCTTCGAAAAGAGCACACACGGCGCCGAAGCGATCTCCGCAGAGGATTTCTACTCCACGCAGGTGGATGTCTTCATCCCAGCGGCCCTCGAGCAGATGATCACCGAAGACAAAGCCAAGCTGATGAACTGCAAACTGGTCGCTGAGGCAGCCAACGCCCCGACCACCCCGGCCGGCGAACGCGTGCTGCAGGACAAGGGCGTGGAAGTGCTGCCCGCCATTCTCTGCTCGGCCGGTGGCGTGACCGTGTCCTACTTCGAGTGGGTCCAGAACCGCACGAACCAGTACTGGGATCTCGAACGCGTGGACGAAGAACTCAACCGACACATGGTGCTCGCCGCCCGTCGCGTTCAACTCGCCCGCCACCGCTTCGGGGTAGACATGCGGACCGCGGCGTACATCGCGGCCCTCGAACAGATCGGAAATGTCTACAAACTTCGAGGCATCTTCCCATAAACCAGCAATTTTTCGTAATACCGTTGGCCCAGGTAGATATATCGGTATACTGAAAAAGTCTTCTCTTTAGCCCCCCCCCAAAGAGTCCGCAGTGGCCATAGCCCTGCGGGCTCTTTTTCTTTGGGCTGCCCGCGCACCGCGATCGCCTCCGAGTGTGAAGCCTCGTCAAGTTTTGCGTGGTGAGCCGACTTTGGCTTTGACAATGCGTTTGCACTCTGTACGGTATAGGCGTGATTGTCTCTGATTCCACCTTTGACCTGCTCCGGCTCCGTCTCGCCGCTGGCGTTGGCCCGGTCATCGCCCGGCGTTTGCTCGAATACTTCGGCTCGGTCACCCGCGTTCTGGAGGCCTCGGTCTCCGAACTCGAGGCCATTGAGCGGGTTGGCCCGGCCCTGGCGCGCAAGATCAAGGCGGGCCTGCGTGATTCCGGCCCCGAGGCGGAAAAACAGGTCGCCGCAGCGGAGCGCCTGGGGCTGACGATCATCGGCCTCGGCGAACCGGGCTACCCGGCGCTGCTCGGAACCCTGCCCGATGCCCCGCTGGTGCTGTTCTGCGCGGGGCAATTGGAGCGGGCCGAGCCGACCTGGCGGGTCGCCATGGTCGGAAGCCGCAAGTGCACGCCCTACGGCATCGAGCAAACCGAGCGGTTCAGTGCTGCGCTGACCTCTTCGGGCCTGAGCGTGGTGTCCGGCGGGGCACGGGGGATCGACACCGCCGCACACCGGGCGGCGGTCCGCGTGGGCGGGCGAACCGCTGTGGTCATGGGCTGCGGGCACGAGCACACCTATCCGCCCGAAAACGCGGAACTGTTCCGTTCGGTCGTGGAGCACGGCGGCGCGCTCATCTCGGAGTTCACACCCGGCACGCCGCCGTCGCAGGAGAACTTCCCGGCCCGCAATCGCATCATCTCAGGGCTGAGCCTCGGGGTCCTGGTGGTCGAAGCACCGCTCCGCAGCGGTGCGCTGATCACCGCCCGGATCGCGGTGGAGGAGCACGCTCGCGAGGTGATGGCCCTGCCCGGGCGCGTGGATTCGCCCGCCTCCGCCGGTTCGCTCGACCTCATCCGGAACGGGAGCGCGGCGATGGTCACCGAGCCCGCCCATGTGCTCGAAGCCCTCGAATCCGCCGCTCGGCTCCAGCACGCGGGGACGCACCCGGCGTTCTTTCATGCCGGAGGCACGAGCGACGCGTCGCTGTTCCGCCCCGAAGCACCAGACGCGGATTTTGACCCCACCACGCTCAATGAGACCCAGCGCCGGATCGTGGAGTCGCTCGATGAACCGACCTCGGTGGAAGCCCTCGCACGCCGGACCGGACTGGAGCCGCACCGCATCCGGGCGGAAGTGACCATGTTGGAATTGCGTCGGGTGGTGGAGCGTCGGGGAAACCTGATTGCGCTGACGGCTCGCCCGAGCCATGCGCAGAGCATCTGAGAGCTGGTTTGGAGCCTGCGAGCATGACCCCTGACAAAATCCTCTCAAATTTTGATAAAAGGGGTTGGCTCAGCGACGATGATCGGGTATTGTTCAGAACGAGACCGGTTTGTTTGGGTCTCGTGCGGCAATTCGAGGATCGTCAGCCCGAAGCCGCGAATGTCGTCAAACCTTGTTCGCCCGTCCAGCGGTCGAGCATGATTCGGATTCGCTGCGGAGCGGCGAGTGCAGAAACCAGAGCCCGGTGGGAACGAAGTTCGCGTCCATCGGCAGAAGGCCATCGCACCATGAGCTCATCTCCACTGCTGATCCTCGGTCCCGGCGGGAGTTTCAGTCGCGCGTACGCCCCGGCCAGCGCCGAGCGCCGTCTGGGTCCCGGTCTCGGGGCCGGCGAATCGTCCGAGCGTCACAATTCAGATTCCCACGGCGGCACGGCGTCATGGGGTTCCCCCATGTGGAAGCGTCTGCGTCGGATGATCGGTCTCGTGCCGGTCGAGACCATCGCGCCGCCTCCCCAGCCCGTCACGGATCATGTGGATCTGTCGTCCCACGCCATTTCGGATGGGATGCGATATACCGCCGATCGCCTGTTGCGTCGGCAGAAACTGGCTTTCACAAGCACTCGGGCGCTCTGCCAGGGCCTGCGTGTTTCGCTCAATTCATCATCCGGCAATTCATCGGATCATTATCCCGCTGTTCATGCAGCGCAACCCGTCTCGGAGGCTTCTTCTCATGAACCTGACCCCCAAGCAACTGACCATTCTTCGACTCATCCGCGACTCCCGGGTTCGCTGTGGCTATTCGCCGACGATGCAGGAGCTCGCCGACGAGCTCGGCGTCAGCAAGGTCACCGTGTTCGAACATGTGGAAGCCCTCATCAAGAAGGGCGCGCTGGTTCGCGAGCCGAACAAGGCACGCTCTTTGTCGATCGCCAGCAATGTCGCGCTGCCGGATGAGGAGCGCCCCGTCAGTTTCCCGCTGATCGGCAAGATCGCCGCGGGCTACCCGATCGAGAAGTTCGAGGACAACGATGAGTTGAACCTCGCCGAGTTGTTCGGCCCCTCCGTCGGTCGCGTGAACGCCACCTACGCCCTGTGCGTGGACGGCGATTCCATGCGCGACGAGGGCATCCTCGACGGCGACTATGTCATCGTCGAGCGGCGCGACACCGCCCGCAACGGCGATCGCGTCGTGGCCCTGCTCCCCAACGGCGAAACCACCCTCAAGACCTACTTCAAGGAAGCCGATCACATCCGCCTCCAGCCCGCCAACCCCGATTTCGAGCCCATCAAGGTCAAGGACTGCAAGATCCAGGGCATCGTGATCGGCGTGATGCGCCGGTACTGAACCGACGACATCCCCGGTGCCGGTCCGTTCGCTGCTGGTCCGATCGCGCTGGTTTGGTCGATAGCACCCCCTGTGGAGCTGCGCGTCGCGATGTCGCGCGCTCTGAAAGGGATCGATCATGCCCATCCGCGAAGCATCCGGATCACGACCCCGCCTCGGGCCGGTGCGCCTGATCGGTGTCGGTGCGCTCGTGGTCATCGCCGGGCTTGGCACCGCCACCGCCTACAGCGTGGCCCGATCCCAACTCGCCGCGGCGGTCTACTTGGAGCGTCTGCAAGCACTGGCCGCCGATTACGAGAGCCTGCGCGAGGACTTCAACACCGCCGTGCGCCGCACCGCGGTCACCGAATTGATCGTGTCCGGGAACCGGCTCAGCGTGCACATCCGCACCGCCGACGGCACCACCAAGACCATCCCCACGCCCTTCGACCCGCACGACGAGATCTATGTGGATTACGCCGTGGTCGACGGGCGCCTCTGGCTGCGACGCATCTTCGATGCCCAGACCCCGCCCAGCCAGGCGATGGTCATCGACCCCTCGTTCGAGACCGTGGACTGGGAAAACAGCGGCGCGAGGTACGGCAAGGCCATCTACCGCTCACTCAGCACCGGTCGCTGGATGGTGAGCGTGACCGGCGACGGTTCGCTGGGGCTTGAGCAGGTCGATCCGAGCAAGGACTCGACGATGCGCCCGCTGGCTTTCGCCCCGGAGGTGCAGGACTTCGAGACCATCGAGGAGCAGGTGCAGGACCGCCTCGACCGGATCGGCTGGAAAGATGTCGTCCGGCGGGTGTTTTCGGCACCCGGGGCCACACCCGGAGCCACCAGCCGAGCCGGGGCCGAAGTTCCCCTGGATTGACCGGAAACCCGCGATCACCGGTCGCTCCGGGGTACCCCGTCGCCGGTATCATTGTCCCCCCAACTCTCATTCCCGATCGACCCCTCCGGCATCTCGCGTGCCGGTCAGCCGAGATTGATCCCCCATGCCCGACCAGACCGACGCGTCCACCGCCCCCAAGAGCATCGACAACGCCGACAAGTCGATGGACGACATCATGGCGCTGTGCAAACGCCGCGGCTTCATCTACCAGGCCTCGGAGATCTACGGCGGCATCAACGGTTTCTGGGACTACGGCCCGCTGGGTGCCCAACTCAAGAAGAACCTGCGCGACGCATGGTGGGAAGATGTGATCATGATGGGCTGCTCGGGCGCGACCGGCCCCGACGGCGAACCCGTCGAGATCGTCCCGCTGGACACCTGCATCATCCAGAACCCGAAGGTGTGGGAAGCGAGCGGGCACATCGGCGGGTTCAACGATCCGATGGTGGATGACAAAGAGACCAAGCAGCGGTTCCGAGCTGATCATCTCGTCGGTCTGTTTGTTATCCCAGAAGACCATCCCGATCTGCGCTTCGGTGTAAATGATGGACTGTATGCCGCGCTCCTGAAGGCTATTGCAGAAGGAAGTCTGTTACCGCGCACTACATTTGTTGGTAGTACAGCGGATGCGCATCGGGCACTGCTCGACATGTCTTCCAACAAGAGCGAATCAAAGCGGCGAGGATTGTCTCCGAAGAAAACGGAAATGAAATCGCTACTCAACTTGAGTCAAGCGGTAGCCGTGGAAGTAGAAGATCACCGGATCAAGAAACATTGCGTTGGATTACTTTGCCCAGTGCCAGAGTCGATGCTTAAGGATCAGTCTAGTCTGCTCCCTTCACCGTTCACTGACAAGCCAGGCAATCTCACCGCTCCCCGCGCCTTCAACCTGATGTTCCCCACCGTCGTCGGCGCGACCGGCGATGTTGAAGACGACAAGGCCTACCTCCGCCCCGAGACCGCGCAGGGCATCTTCATCCACTTCAAGAATGTCGTGGACACCACGCGGGTGAAGCTGCCGTTTGGCATCGCCAATGTCGGCAAGAGTTTCCGCAACGAGGTCACGCCGCGCAACTTCACCTTCCGCTCGCGTGAGTTCGAGCAGATGGAGTGCGAGTTCTTCTGCCACCCCGACGACGCGAAGGCGTGGTACCAGTTCTGGCGCGATTCGCGTATGGCGTGGTGGGAGTCGATCGGCCTGGCCGGTGCGAACCTGCGCCTGCGGGAACACGACCAGGACGAACTCGCGCACTACGCCAAGGACGGTGCCGGCACCGCGGATGTGGAATACAAGTACCCCTTCACCGCGCCCGACTACGGCGAACTCGAAGGCATCGCCCACCGGGCCGACTTCGACCTCAAGCAGCACCAGGAGCACTCGAAGGTCAAACTCGAGTACTTCGATACCACGCGCGGCGAACTGGCTCCCAACGGCCAGCCCAAGGGCGAGCGGTACCTCCCCCACTGCATCGAGCCCGCCGCGGGCCTCGATCGCGGCGTGCTTGCGCTGATCTGCGAGGCGTACACGCCCGATCCCGACCGACCCAGCAAGCTGTTCATGCGCTTCCACCCACGCATCGCGCCGATCAAGGCGGCGGTGTTCCCGCTGGTCGCCAAGGGCGGCATGCCGGAAGTCGCGACCGAACTGCATCGCACGCTGCGCAAGCGTTTCGGCAAGTACGGCCTGATCGAGTACGACGCGAAGCAGTCCGTCGGCAAGCGCTACGCGCGCATGGACGAGGCGGGCTGCCCGTACTGCTTCACGATCGACGGCGAGACCGTCGAGGACGGACCGAACAAGAACACCGTCACCGTGCGCGATCGCGACACCGCCGAGCAGACACGCCTGCCGATCGAACAGGTCCCCGGCTTCCTGGCCGAGAAACTGGGGCTGTCATGCCACCCATGATCACGCGAGATGTGAAAGTTGCGGGCGATGCGCTGCGCCGCGGGTGCCTCGTCGCCATGCCGACCGAGACGGTGTACGGCCTGGCCGCCCCGATCGCGAGCCGTGATTCCGTGCGTGCGGTCTTCGAGCTCAAGGAGCGCCCGCTGTTCGATCCGCTCATCGTGCATGTCGCGGGCATCGACGACGCGAAGCAACTCGTGGCGCACTGGCCGCAGGAAGCCCAGGTGCTCGCCGAGCGGTTCTGGCCGGGGCCGCTGTCAATCGTGCTCGACAAGGCGGACTCCGTGGACCCGCTGGTGACGGCGGGGCTGGACAGCATCGCGGTGCGTTGCCCGGATCACGCGCTCGCGCGCGAACTGATCTCGATGACCGGTCCGCTGGCCGCCCCGAGCGCGAACCGCTTCGGTCGCACCAGCCCGACCACGCCCGAGCATGTGGTTGATGAGTTCCCGAAGGCTAATGATCTGGTCATTCTCGACGGCGGCGAGTGCGAAGCGGGCATCGAATCGACGGTCGTTCGCATCGATGAGAAGAACCAGACGATCGAACTGCTCCGCCCTGGTCTGGTCACGCCAGGCGAGATCGCGCAAACGCTTCGTGAGGCCGGGCTGGAGCGCGACATCATGGACCTGACCTCGGACTTCGAGCATTCGTCGAACCCCGCACGCGGCGTGGACGGCGAAACACCGATGCCTGCGCCGGGCATGCTGCGCCGGCACTACCAACCCAGCCGACCGCTGGTGGTCGTGCTGTGTGAAGCCGATGCGCCGCTCGATCGGGTGCGAGATCAAGCCGCGGCGATGATCGGCGCGGATTGCGCGGAAGCCATCGTCGAACTCGAACTCGGCGACGAGCCGTTGCTCGCGGCGCGAACGCTGTACGCCGCGATGCGCGAGTGCTCGGAACGCGCCGGCGTCGAGGCGATGCTGGTGCGCAAGACTCAGGAACGGTCCGGCGAGGCGTGGGACGCGATCTGGAACCGGCTCGAGCGTGCCGCGAGCGCGGTCGTCGGCGGCTGACACCGCTTCGGATTTGGCTTCAGAATTCGATGAAGGCAGATTCGAATGCTGCCCGCACTATTTCTCCATTGACATGGACTTGCACTACATCGCCGGTCTGTCTCCTCAGGAGAATAGGGATGGCGATGCCTCTCTTGTCACCAACGGTAAAGGTGAAGCTATGGATGCCTTTGCCGTGCGCAAGCTGCTCGAAGTCCGAATGCGACTTGCCGGCTGAAACGGCTGTGGCCTGAAGCCCAATGATGCTGAGCCGGGCACACCCTTGCTATGTTCGATCACGCTATTCACGCGCCGAGGAGGACCATTCGATGACGATCGCAACCCGACCCCGATTCCGCAGACACATACTGCCGCTGGCTTTGATGGCGGGTGCGACCTGCACCGCGTTTGCCCGGCCTGCGACCGAGTCTGTGCCGCTGGATCTGCGCGAAGTGGTATCGGGATCGCTCGAGACGGGCGATGCTCACTCGTACACATTCGAACTGGATGAGTCGCAGTTCGTGTACCTCGTCGCCAACCAGAAGACGGTTGATGTGGTGATCACGGTGTACAACCCCGCAGGCGATACAATCGGGGAATACGACGGGCCGGCACGCGGCCTGGAGTCGGTGCAGTTTTTCTCGCGCGATGCGGGCGTGTACCGGGTCGAAGTCGCTCCGTTCGACAACGAGCGAGGCGAGTACGAGATCGAACTCCGCAAGGCCGAGCCGAAGGCGACCACGCCCGAGGGGCTGGTGGGCCAGATGATCACGCCGTATGACGATCCGAACACGCCGGGCGGTGTGGTCGCCGTAGTCCGCGACGGTGAGATCATCTTCGCAGAGACCTTCGGCGCGGCGAGCCTGCGCTATGGCATCCCGTTCGAAGCGGACACGCGGACCAACATCGGCTCGACCTCGAAACAGTTCACCGGCTTCGCGATTGCGCTGCTGGACAAACGCGGCGAGCTCTCGCTGGACGACGATGTTCGCAAGCACATTCCCGAGTTGCCGGACTTCGGTGAGACCGTGACGCTGCGGCACTTGCTGACGCACACGAGCGGGTATCGCGAGTTCCTGAACACGCTGTTTATGTCGGGACGACGGCTGGACCTCGGCGACGCGATCGAGCGGCGCGAGCTGATTGGGATCGTGCAGCGACAGCCTGCCCTGCAGAACAGCCCGGGCGCGGAGTGGAACTACAACAACACCGGGTACGGGCTGCTGACGGTCGTGGTGGAGCGTGTGACGGGGCAGGATTTCCCCGATTGGATGGAGGAGAATGTGTTCCGCCCGCTGGGTATGAATGACACGCTCGTGCGCCGAGACCGAGCGTCGATCATTCCGAACAGTGCCCAGGGGTATCTCATGGCGGAGGACGGCGGGTATCGGGAGGCGATGGATCTGGGCGGCGCGATGGGCGCGGGCGGGATCTACACGACGGTGGGTGATCTGGCCAAGTGGATGGACAATCTCGGAACAGGTGAGCATGGCGGAAAGGACATCCTCGCGGTGCTGACGACGCCGTACGAACTGACCAGCGGATCGTCCACCGGCTACGGGTTTGGCCTGTTCATCGATGAGCAGGGCGGCCTGAAGCGGTTTCAGCACGGCGGGGCGGATACAGCGCATCGGTCGAACTTCATGTACTTCCCGGAACTGGACGCGGGCGTGATCACGCAGAGCAACAACGCCGAGTTCGATGGAAGCATTGCGACGAAGATTGCCGAGGTGTTCTTCGAAGAGCAGATGGAATCGGCCAAGGACGCCGAGACGGCCCTGGAGATCGCGTCAAAGGAGGATGTCGAGACCGACGCGTTCGATCCGGCAACATTTGAGCCGGAAGCCTTCGATGCCTTCACCGGGCGGTACGAGATGGAGGAGATGCCCGGCTTCGTGCTCGAGTTCACCCGCGACGGCGGGCACTATTACCTGAAGGCGACGAACCAGCCCAGGATCGAGATCTACCCGGTCGCCGCCAACACATTCGAGCTGCGGGTGGTTGTGGCCAGCGTGGTGTTCCACGAGAACGAGGACGGTGAGGTTGAGACCCTGACGCTGAATCAGAACGGGGCACACCCAGCGAACCGTCTGACTGATGAACCCTGGAGCCCGAGTGAGGAAGAACTGGCGGCGTACACGGGGCGGTACTTCAGCGAAGAGTTGGAGACGATCTATGACATCGTCGTGCAGGACGGCAAGCTGGTCCTCCAGCACAGACGCCTGGCGCCCGTGACACTCACGCCAAGCAAGCCGGACCAGTTCACCGCGGGGGGGATGCCAGTAGCGCTATGCGAGTTCGAGCGTGATGAGTCAGGCAAAGTGGTGGCATTGCTGGCGTCGAACGGGCGTACGCATGGCGTACGGTTCGAGACGATCGACTAGCGTGTGGGGAGCAGATGCCGCTTCCTGCTGGAAGCACTGGAAGCAGAAGTTGTTCAGAACTCGATGGTCGCGAGCGTGACATCGTCGCTGTAGTGCGTCGATCCGGCGTGGGCGGTGAGGCGATCCATGATCGCCGCCTCGATGCCGCGGATCGGTGTGGAGGCGAGCAGATCGCGCAGCGCGGTGCGTCCGAACTGTTCGCCCTCGGAGTTCTGCTGTTCCACCACACCATCGCTGCACAGGAGCATGCAGCAGCCCGCGGGCGTCTGGACTTCCGCGATGGCGTACTCACTGTCCGCGAGCACGCCCACCGGTGGTCCTCCCGCCTGGGTCAGATCGCTCACCTCACCGTTGCACAACAGGAAGGCGTAACCGTGGCCCGCGTCGGTGTAGCGCAGCCGTTGCTCTTGCGGGTCGAACTCACCGATCCACAGGGTGACGAATTCACTGGAAGCCGAAACCTGATGGATGTAGGCGTTCAGGCGTGGCACGAGGGCTTCGATCCCGAGATCGTGATCGATGAGTGAACTGATGTAGGCCTGCGTGGCGGCCATGAGCATCGCCGCGCCCGGGCCTTTGCCCGAGACATCGCCGAGGAAGGCGTATCGCATCCCCGAGGGGGACACACGACAGCCGACCAGATCGCCCGCGACGCCGCGCCCGGGCACGGAGCGCATCCCCGCGAACCCGTCCCCGGCTGCTTCGCTGGCCCGCCCGAGCAGTCGCTTCTGCACCGCGCGTGCGAACTCGATGTCTCGCTCGAACTGCGACTGGCGCACCGCGAGGTCCTCGCGCTGTCGGTCGGAGAGCAAGAGACCGGCGAACTGGACCATCGCATCGACCAGCATCGCCGCTTCCTGATCCGGATTGGACAACCCTCCCGCGCTCGCGAGGTAGATCTGCCACACCGGTTCTTCACCGACGCAGATGGTCGAGGCGATGGCCTCCTGGGTGCGCGAGCCGATGATGCTCTCGCTTGTGCGCAGGTCTGGTTCGGCGAGCAGGGAGGCCGTGCCCGATTGGGCCGCGCGGAGCAGCGAGGCGCTCACGCTGCAGCCACCGGGTCGGTTGCGATCGGTGATGACGGCCCGCTCGGAGGCCTCGTCGCTCGAGTAGTCGAGCACCGCGCCCCATTCGAAGCCGGTCATGTTGAGCAGGCGATCAAGGACCGCATCGGCGAGTTCTGAAGCGGTCTTTGCCTGACGCATCGTGCCCGCGGTCTCGAAGAGCATCCGCAGGCGACCGGCCGAGACTGCGCGGGCATCGGGCTCACGCCCGGTCACCGAGATGGTCGAATGCTTGCGCAACTCACCCGCGCTGACCGCGAGCGTCATGGACGGGACGCATGCGCCGACGCCCAGCACGAACGGCCCGATTCCGATCCGGTCGCCGCTTCGGATCGGGACTGGCTGATCCGCATTGATGGCGATGCCGTTGACGAGGGTGCCGTGGCTGGAGTGATCGCGGACGGTCCAGCCGGTTGGTCCCGGCTGGAATACCGCGTGGCGACGGGAGACACGCGGGTTGTCGAGTCTGATCTCGGCGTGTTCGGCCCGCCCGGACATCGCCGGTCCGCTCAGGGACCACTGCTGACCGGTGCTGTCCGGCCCTTGGAGCACGGTCAGTCGGAGCGGGTCGGTCGGAAACTGGGTCGGTGAGGTCACAACTGGATTGTAGGGGTTCTGGCAGGTGGATCGGTCACCAGAAAGTCACCCATTTGCTGCTTCACCGGATGGTTTGCTTGTCGCAGGTCCGTTTTGCCTGCATTTTTACGAGGAGGAGCATGAAGATCACCCAGCGATCGTCGCTGGTACTGGCTGGGTTTCAGACTGTTTGGTCGTGGCCCGCCACCATTCACGATGGAGGAAAGAAATATGACAGTTTGCTTTGGGTGGGGCGTGCGCGCTGCCGCTGCGGTTCTTGTAAGCCTGACGACCTGTTCGGTCGCTTCGGCGGGCGCGTTTGTGTACGACGAGGGTGTGGACGGCGACCTTTCCAACGATTGGCTCGCGCCCACCCAGTTCCCGGCGTTCGGGGTCGGGCAGAGCGTGGCCACGATGAGCGTGTTCGACTCGAACGAGAGCACGGGCGATCGTGACTACTTCACCATCACCGTTCCCGCTGGGTTGCAGCTCGACTCGATCACGCTGCTCTCGCTCGAATCGGGCGGCAACGACAGCGTGGCGTTCTTTGGTATCCAGGTGGGGAACCAGATCACGGTGGATCCGAACTCGCCGAACCCCGCTCCGCTGCTGGGCTGGATGCTCACGCAGGAATCGAATGTTGGCGGCGACATCCTTGAGATTGCCATCGGCGAAGGGAACAGCCCCCTCGGTGACGGCCAATACTCGTTCTGGGTTCAGCAGACCGGGCCTGAGGTCACCACGCTGAGTTTCGGCTTCAACCTGTCGCAGGTTCCGACGCCGTCTGGCGTGGGTCTTGCCGGTCTGGCGATGCTCGGTGCGATGCGTCGTCGGCGCTGATCCGGGTTGTTGATCACCACTGATCACCACGCGAAACGCAGTGCAAAACGCAGCGAGGCCACCCGAAGGCGGCCTCGTTGTTCTTTTTGGATGTGTGTCTGGTCGTGTGGTGCTATTCAGCGTGTTGAGCGTTGAACGGCCGGATGCTTAGTAGCGTCCGCCGCCACCGCCGTAGCCGCCGCGGCCACCACCACCGCCGTAGCCGCCGCGTCCGCCGCCGCCGCCACCACCGCCGCGGTTTTCGCGGGGCTTGGCCTCGTTGACATTGAGCTGACGCCCGCCCATATCAAAGCCGTTGAGCTTTGTAATGGCGTTTGTCGCCTCGTTGTCGCTCGGCATTTCGACAAAGCCGAAGCCGCGGGGCTGACCGGTGTCACGATCGGTGATGATCGCGACTTCGTTAACCTGACCGTGCTCCGCAAACAAATCGCGGACATCGCTTTCAGAGGAAGAGAACGGCAGGTTTCCAACATAAATCTTCATGGCAAGGTGCCTTCGTAAACGCCCGAAAAATCTGAATCCGAATGAGACCTTACGGGCGGATCAAAGACGGAACGCTCGCACGCACGATCGGCACGGTTGCCGGTCGATGCATCGAGCCTGACCATTGTAGCAGAATGGCTTGTAGCAAACTTAGAAATATGCAAAACTGACGAATTGGCTCTTTTGAGGTTGATACGGGCGTTTTTTGTTCAGGCCGGATCGACGAATGATCCCGGCTTACGCGCGATGCTCTCTCGGAACCACCTGAACGAGTGCTCGGGCCAGATGCTCGTACTGCGAACGATCGTTGTAGAGCTGCGCGGAGATGCGGATGGCGCGACCGAAGGTCGAAGGCGCGTCCAGCCCCCCGCTCACGAGCACCCCCCGGTCCGG
The DNA here is from genome assembly GCA_043101125.1 of Phycisphaerales bacterium JB050. Classification (GTDB taxonomy): domain Bacteria; phylum Planctomycetota; class Phycisphaerae; order Phycisphaerales; family UBA1924; genus JANSXG01. The sequence goes on from JBICHT010000097.1 coordinate 20,270, forward strand.
CCACGGCACGATCGGCACCTGCACGCCGTAGTTGTCGATGAGTTCGTTCTGCAACGGGTCGTGGTATCGGGTTGATCCCGGCGCGGGCGGTTGCGCACGCGCGGGCAGGTCCAGGGTCGCGATGGAGCCGATCATCGCTTCGGGAACCGGCGGCGTGATACCGAGTGCTTCGGCGAGGATCGCGCGACCTTCCAGCACGAGCGCGCGGTTGCGCTGCATGATGGCCCGCCAGGCTTCTCGCTCGGTCGGGAGTGGGCCTTCGGCCTCGGAGATGATCGCGCGCATCGCGTCGATCGCCGCGGGCACGCAGAGCATCGGTGTCGGGTCTCCGGTTCCGGTCCAGCCGAACTCGAGTTCAAAGCGTGAGCGGTCGGTGCGCCTGGCGTTGAAGCCGTGCGAGATGACGGCGGGGTGGATCTGGTGCTGCAGGTCGCGCCGGACATAGAGAAACCCCGCACCCTTCGGGGCGCACATCCATTTGTGGCAATTGCCGGTGTAGTAATCGGGGTCGAGGGCGGCGAGATCGAGCGGGATCATGCCCGGGGCGTGAGCGCCGTCGATCAGCAACGGGACGGCGCGTTCACGGAGCGCGGCCTGGATACGCTCGATGGGGAGCACGATCGCTGTGGGGCTGGTGATGTGGCTGAGCAAGACGAGACTGGTGCGCTCGGTCACGCCGGCGAGCAGCGACTCGACGAGTTGATCTTCAGAAACCACCGGCCAGGGCAAACGCACCATCTTGAGACACGCACGGGTGCGGTCGGCCACGAACTTCGCGGCGTTGACGCAGGCGTTGTATTCGTGATCGCACACAAGGATCTCGTCGCCGGGTTCGAACTCGAGCGAGCGCAGGACGGCGTTGACGCCGTGCGTCGCGTTGGGGACGAACACCAGATCCGCGTGATCGGCCACGCCAAGGAACGCTGCGAGGCGATGGATGGCTTCGGTGTGAAGTGGTTCGAGTTGCTCGACCATGAAGCGGACCGGATCGCGTTCGAGCGTGTCGCGCAGTTCGGACTGGTGGGAAAGGACGGCATCGGGGCACGCGCCGAAACTGCCGTGGTTCAGGAAGGTTGCGTGCTGATCGAGGCGGGACCAGTGGGCGGAGAGGGGAGAGTACGAGGGAGGCGCTTCAGGCATAGGCGGATTGTAGAATCGAACACGCGGGCCACGAGCCTGAGGAGGACGCGATGAACATCTTCAGGTATTGGGCATGGGTGAATTCCGAAGAGGCCGGTCCGGATGGACGCCCGTATTCTTTCACGCTGAAGCGTGGTTCCGATCTGAGCCAGGAAGATGCGCGCCAGAAGGCGGAGCGGGCATCGAAGGAACTCATGGCACGCATCCGCGATGGCGGAGAGCCGCCGGCGTGGTACGAGTACAGCACGAGGCAGTTGCCCGAGCCGATCCTCGACGAGATCCATGATGACGCGGGCCAGCGCATCGCGGCGGTGACGATCAACCGCTTCGGCTGCGAGGTGCTCAACACGCAGAACCTCGCGTTCCTTGATATCGATCTGGTTCCCCTCAGCACGCCCAAACGCGGCGGTCTGCTCGCGAGGATGTTCGGGGGCGGCACGGATCCCGAAGCCGAGAAACTGGCACAGGCGACGGCCGTGGAGGGCGCGATCAGCCAGTTGCGCTCGTGGGTCGCACGGAACGCGGGCACCGCGGTGCGGGTCTACCGCACGAGCGCGGGGCTGCGCTACCTGTTCGTGAGCCCGACCATGAACCCGGGCGACGCGCTGCACCAGCCGGTGTACGAGGAACTCGGCTGCGACCCGCTGTACCGGCGGCTGTGCGTGGCGCAGGATTGCTTCCGAGCGCGCCTTAGCCCAAAGCCCTGGCGGATTGGCGTGGAGCCGTCACCGGTGTGGCGTGTGGATCGGTTGGATGAACAGCCGCAGGTCTATGAACAGTGGCACAGCGCGTACCTCGACAAGGCCCGGCACTACGCGGCCTGCGAATTGCTGGAGACCGTGGGCGCAGCGCAGACCAACGACCCGTCGTGCGAGCGATTGATCTTGCTGCACGACGAGCGATCGGGTGTGGGGAGCGGGTTGCCTCTGGCCTAACCGGTGGCTTCGCTCAGAGGCAGGCCTGGCCGAAGGTGGCCAGCAGCGCGTTGAGGTCGGCGAGGTGGGTTTCGCCGTCGCCGTTGATGTCGCCACCGTCACCGGCGCCGAAGTTGGCGAGGACGATGTTGAGGTCGGCGAGGTCCACGGTGCCGCTGTCGTTGAGGTCGGCGCAGAGTGGCTTGGGCTGGCCGACGGCACGGATCATCCACACCCCGAAGATGGGGACGAACTCCGGGTTGTCCATCGTGGTGAAGAACGGCGAGGACGCCAGATCATCGGGATTGATCTCCTCATCGTAGAAGAGCCAAGCGTTTTCGCCGCCGACCGGTTGGGGATCGAGGCGGGCGGGGCGATCGACGCCGCCGTCAGCGAAGACATTGGCGGCGACGAAGAATCCACCCTCAACGAGGGTTGGCTCGATCGCCACGATGTTGAAGTCGGTCTGGCTGAAGACGGTTGGGACGAAGGAGAGGCTGGCGACGGGGATGGCGTTGGTCGGGTCGCCGTCGTCATCGGGGTCTTCGAAGAGGTAGAGGGTGAGTGGGACGGGGTTATCGAAGTCATCGAGCGGATAACTGGTCCCGAGACTGACCTTCAGTTCGACGATGAGTTCGCCCCCCTCGGCGGCCTGGAAGTAGTTTCCCCAGAGCATGTCGGCATCAAAGGAAGAAGGCGGGCCGACATTCACATTGCCTGTTCCATCGTCGAGGATGTACTCGACGGTGGGCTCACCGGCGAGCAGTGCGGGGGTCAGGGCGAGGGATGTCGCGAACACGAGGGCGCTGGGTACAAATCGCATAACGGCTCCAATCGGGATCGGTTTTCTCGGACGAAGTGCATTCAGTCTACGCATGATTGGCGGCAACGGAAGCGCTGCAGAACGGGTACGCTGCTGATCTATGCGATTTGTCGTGACAGCACTCATCCTGGTGGTGGTCGGGGTCGCCTCTGGCCTGCTGATCGGTGGCGCCCCGCTTACGCAGATCGCGTTGCTGGGCATGGGTGTCGCGATGCTGATCGTCGGCGGCGATGTGCTGGTCCGCGGCGCGGTGTCCATCGCGGACCGACTGAAGGTTCCGGCGATCATCGTCGGCCTGACGGTGGTGGCGTTTGGCACTTCTGCCCCAGAACTGGCCCTAAATATCGCCGCGGCGTTGAAGGGCAACGACGAACTGAGTTTCGGCAACATCGTGGGCTCGAACATTGCCAATGTGGGGCTGATCCTCGGGTTGAGCGCGATGGTTCTGCCGCTGCTGGTCAACAGTTCGGTGGTGAAACGCGAATTGCCCATGATGCTGCTGGCGAGCGTGATGACCGCCGGTCTGGCGATTTACCCTTTTGAGAGCGGGGAATACGGGCACGGCGTGCTCTCGCGGATCGACGGGGCCATCTTGCTGGCGGGCTTTGTGTTCACGATGGTCATGATTTTCAGGTCCGTGAAGAACCCGAGAGGGGAAGACGGATCGGACATCAGCGCGGAGATCCAGGAACTGCAGGAGGCAGTGCAACACCAACCGGCGTGGCGCGGACTGGTGTTCATCGCGCTCGGGCTGGGCATGCTGGTGGCCGGTGGGCAGGTCAGCGAGTCGGCGGCGAGCACGATTGCCAGCGCGATGGGCATGAGCGATGAATTGATCGGCCTGACCGTTGTTGCCGTGGCCACGAGTCTGCCCGAACTGGCGACCTCGCTGGCGGCGATCCGACGCGGGCAGGTGGACATCGCCGTGGGCAATGTGGTCGGTTCGAACCTGTTCAACCTGCTGCTGGTGCTCGGGGTGACCAGCCTGATCGCGCCGGTGGATGTGCCCAGCGGCGGGTACGCGGCGTTGGGCGCGATGCTGGTCCTGAGCATTCTCCTGGTCCCGATGTCGATGACGGGGAAGCGAACGGTCAGCCGGATTGAGGGCGGGATACTGCTGACGATCTGGATCGGGTATGTCTCCTGGACGGTGATCACGGCATTGAACGCCGGAGGCGGCGTATGAACGATCAGTGCCCCATTGAACAACCCGAATCGAGCGACGGGATTCGACCGGAAGAAGCGGTCCGGGTTCCGGTGACCGTGGCGGAGGCGGATACCAAGAGCGAGGCAGACCAGGAGGTCGAACGGCTGCTCGGCGAGGACGCCCCGGTCGAGCAACTCAAGCCGCATGTCGAGGAGCAGGACGCTCCGGAGGCGGCGGACACGATCGAATCGCTGGACAAGGCCGAGCAGGTCGCGCTGGTCCACGAGATGGACAACACCTCCGCGGCCGAGGCACTCGTGCATATGGACGCGGCCCTCGCCGCGACCGTGCTCTTCGACCTCGATGAAGCGGAATCGGTCGAACTGATCGAGCTGATGGAGCCCGACGACGCGGCGGACCTTCTTCAGAAGTTGCCGGCGGAGCGTCGTGCGGCGTTGCTGGCGACCATGCACCCCCGTCGAGCCGCGGTGCTCGCCAAACTCGCGCTGTACGACCCTGAGAGCGCCGGCGGCATCATGACCACCGACATCGTCGTCCTGCGCAGCGGGCAGACGATCGGGCAGGCCATCGACCGGATCAAGAAGCAGAAACTCCGCGACGATCAGCCCTACATCTATGTGGTCGATGACATGAAGCGTCTGCTGGGCACGATCAGCCTGCGCGAACTGCTGATCGTCGACGACGACGAGGCCATCGCGGACCATATCGACGCGGATATCGACAGCGTCTTGCCCGAGACCGACCGGGAAGAGGTCGCCAAATTATTCGAGCGGTACGACTACCTGACGATGCCGGTGGTGGACCAGAATCGTCGCATTCTGGGCATGATCACGATCGACGATGTGATCGACATCATCGCGGCGGAGACCACGGAAGACGCGCTGAAGCAGGTCGGTGCGGGTTCGGACGAGCAGGTGATCTCGACGATCCGGGCGAAGCTCAAGGGTCGCCTGCCGTGGCTCGCGGTGAACCTGGGCACGGCCTCGATGGCGGCGGCGGCGGTGCTGCCGTTTCAGGACGCGATCGAGTTGATCCCCGTGGTGGCGGTGATTTTTCCGATCATCGCCAACCAGGCCGGGAACACCGGGTTCCAGTCGCTGGCGGTGACGCTGCGGGGCCTTGTTCTGGGCGAAATCCGCAAGGACCGCATCCGTCCGCTGTTCCTGAGGGAACTCGCGTTCGGACTGCTCTCGGGCGCGACGATCGGCGTGATCGTGTTCCTGCTGATCATCGGATTGGGTGCGCTCGGTCGCTCGATGGATATCGGACTTTTCTCGGGATTCAGTTGGCGGCTCGGCCTGGTCGCCGGGGCGGCCATGAACGGGGTGATGATCATCGGCTGCGTGGTGGGGACCGCGGTGCCGCTGGTGATGAAGCGACTGGGGGCGGACCCGGCGGCGGCATCTTCGATTTTTCTGATCATGCTGACGGATATGTTCAGTTTCGCGACCTTCCTGGGTCTGGTGTATGTCCTGCGGAACTGGCTGATCGGGGGCGATGAGGCGGAATCGGCGGTCGCGCTGCTGAGCGGGTTGCGGGCGATGGCGGCGCTGGGTTGAGCGAGCGGGTCCGGGTTGCCAGATTCTGGGCGGTTGACGGAGCATCGAACCGGGGGGACACTGGCAGATCGCGGAACAGATGGGCGACGGAGCCCGTATGGGTGCTCGGCGGGCGTAGGGAGACGCCCGACGAACCGGCATCCGGTTCATCGAATTTCGCGGTCGGCAGCGTGGGGCCCATGGGGCTTCGCGTTTCCGCTACAACTTCTGTCTGATTCCCCGCTCTGCGCCCCTGGCCGGAGTCTGAGCCCGCGGCGGTGGTCATCGCCCGATGATCCCGCCGGCAACCGTCCTTGGAGAGCCTCTCTTATGGCAAGTCGTTCCGGAAACTCTGTCGGCATGATCGTCAGCCTGGTGGTGCTGTTTGTATTCGCCCTGGGCCTCTTCGCGACGACGGTGATTTTCTTCGCCAAGGCCCAGAACCTTCAGAAAGATCTGACGGCCGCCGAAGCCACGATGCGTGAAGCCGTCGACTCGACGGACGCACGCTGGTCGGAGTTGAACGCCGCCGCCGGCAATGTGCCGGTCGTGACCTGGCTCGACAACAACTTCAGTACGCTGGCCCGGATGACCATCGGTCGAGGCAACGCCACGCTCGAACAGATCGAGGGGCGCGTGAACGACTTGCTTCAGGGCAGCGGCACCTCACTGATCGCCGCGATCGAATCTCGCGATCAGGAAATCCAGAGCCTGCAGACCAGCGTCAAGTCCGCTCAGGCAGCCGCGGCGGCGGCCCGTGCCGATCTGCAAGCCAAGAACCGCGAGATCGAGGGCATCCGGGAAGATTACAACCGCTCTTCTGCAGCGCTGACCGCCCAGATCGAAAGCTACCGGGCCGAACTCGATTCCCTTCGCGACGGTGTGCAGGGCTCGACCTCAGAACACATCAAAATGATGGAAGAGGCTCGGAACCAGTTCGCGGCAGAAATCTCGAACCTTCAACGCGAACTGAACTCGCGCCGCAATGAGATCGAGCGCCTTGAAACCATCGTGCGCAGCTTTGATCGCAGCGGCACCCGCCTGCTCGCCGATGACGAGGCCGCCCTCACCGACGGCACTGTGGTCGGGCTGAACCCGGTCGCCAAGGAAGTCTTCATCTCCCGTGGGCAACGGGACAACATGGTGCTGGGCATGACCTTCGAGGTGTACTCCTCGGGCAGTCGCGTCGCCCCGAACGCCGACGGCGAGTACCCCAGCGGCAAGGCGACCATTGAGGTGGTCCGCATCGATGAAAACTCGTCGGTGGCTCGTGTGCTCCGCGAGAGCCGCGGCAACCCGGTCATCGAGGGTGACCTGATCCTGAACCCCGTGTACGACCCCAACAAGGTGTACCGCTTCGTGGTGTTCGGCAACTTCGACACCAACAAGGACTTCATCTTCACGCCGCAGGAACGGTCGGACATCACCTCGATCGTCGAAGAATGGGGCGGTCAGATCGACAACGACATCTCCGGCGAGACCGACTTTGTGGTGCTCGGCCAGCGTCCGATGCTGCCCCCGGCTCCGAAGATCGATGACCCGATCGAGATCGTGCAGCGCTACCGTCGCCTGGCTCAGGAACAGCGCAAGTACGACGAGTTGTTCAACACCGCCAGCAACACCGGCATCCCGGTGCTGAACCAGAACCGCTTCTACACGCTGACCGGTCTCGGCGCCCGCTGATCGACCCCGGCCATACGAGCACAGACCCACAGGGCACGGCTTCGGCGTGCCCTTTTTCTTTGTTCCGCCCGAGTGGCTCGGCCAGTAGGATGCAGCGCGTGCAGGACAGCGCGGGAAAGAACAGCAAGGCCTCGTGGACACATCCGCTCATCTACGGTGCGTTCCGTGGATTTGTCGCGACCACGAGTGCGATCGGCATCGAACACTCGATCGAACTCATGCGCACCCTCGGGAGCGCGTACACGGCACTGCCAGCCAACCGCAAACGCCTGGAGCGGGTGAAAACCAACATCCGGTGGTGCTTCCCGGAATGGGACGAAGACCGCGTGCACGCCTGCGGGATCGAGGCTTACCGCCACCTCTTCACGCTGGCCCCCGAGATCGCCCTGAGTTCTGAGTTAATCACCCCGGATTCATACGCGAAGTATGTCCGCATCGGCAAGGTGCGGGACGGGCTGCGTGAACTGCTCAGCGATCGTCCCTGTCTGCTGGTGACGGGCCATAACGGGAACTGGGAACTCCTCGGCGCAACGCTGGCGACGCTGGGCATCCCGATGCACGCCCTGTACCGCCCGATGGATGTGAAGCCTCTGGATGACTGGCTCAAGACCACCCGGGGGGCGCAGGGCCTGGAACTCATCGACAAGTTCGGCGCGGTCAAACGCCTGCCCGAACTCCTGGATGCGGGCGAATCGGTGGCGTTCATCGCCGATCAGAACGCCGGTGAACGCGGGTTGTTCGTCCCGTTCTTCAATCGCCTGTCTTCGGCCTACAAGACCATCGGCGTGCTGGCGATGCAGTATCGCACCCCGATCATCTGCGGCGGCGCGACGCGTCTTTCGGGCGGGATCGATGCAGACGATTCATCGGGCAGGGCACGCTTCCGCTACCGGCTCGACATCGAGGACATCATCCGGCCCGAAGACTGGGATCAGCAGCCGGACCCGCTGTTCTACATCACGGCCCGCTACCGCCACGCGATCGAGCGGATGGTGCGCCAGGCCCCCGAGCAGTACCTCTGGCTGCACCGGTATTGGAAGACCCGGCCCCGCCACGAGCGACAGGGCCAGCCGCTCCCGGACCGACTGCGTGAGAAAATCCGTTCGCTGCCCTGGATGACCGAGGAGGACCTCGAGCGGATCGAGCAACGCAGCCTGGCGGACACCAAGGAATTGCAAACGGGCACGAGAGGCACGAAATAGGCGCGGGGTTCCGACAGGCGTTGCGAGGCGTGGTCAGGTTCTGGATACTGGCCCGCTCCCCGGATTCGACTCCAGCGAAAGGCATTTGTGGGCAGCACACGGAGCATCCTGTTGGTCAAGGTCCTCGAGAGCGAGGATCCCGAGGGCGAGGCCGCGGGATCGGCCGCCCTCCGCACGGTTTCACTGGGCCGGCTCGAAGAGGTGCAGAAGCTCCTGCTCCAGTTCAACTGCTCTGGTGATGGCTCGCCGAGCGGGTCGAATGTGATCTACGGCCCCGGGGTCGTGCTGCAGATGCCGATGGTGGATCGCGACGACCCGGTGAACCAGATCCTGGTGAGTCTGAGCGAAGACAGCGTGGCGTGGCCGGTGCTGACGCGGATTTGTCGCGTGCTGGGCTGGAAGATGATGGATCCCAGCAGCGGGCGCACCTTCGGCTGAAGACCGCGTCTGAGCACCACGAGTGAAAACCCGCACACCCGCCGGTTTTGAAAAAATCGGATCCGGGCGACAGCCCCTTGCGTAGGATGAAGGCGATGGAGCATGTCTCATCCGCCACCGACCTCGTGGTTCGTTCCGCCCTCTCGGCGAACATCGATGCCATTCTCGCGGCTGAGCAGGTGTGCGAGTCCGTGCTCCAAACCGGTGATCATGACCCGCGGGGCCAACTCCGCAGCAGCGAGATCGATCTGGCGATCGTGTTCGTCGGAGGAGATCACGCCACGCAGGCAACCCGGATCTACGAGTTCGTGCGCGAGAACCTCAACCCCGGCCTGACCCTCGGGGTGACCGCGCAGAGCGTGATCGGGGACGATGTCGAACTCGAGAACACCCCAGGCGTGTCGCTGCTGTGTGCCTCGCTGCCCGGCACGCAACTTCAGGGCTTCACCTACCGCCAACTCCCCCACGCCAGCCCGAGCGATCGCGATGCGATGGAATCGCTGGCCGCAGAGATCGGCGCGGATGCCGAATCCCGCGCGGTGCTGTTTTTCGGTGATCCGTTCAGCGTTCCCGCGGGACCGATGACCGACAGCATCAGCGCGCTGCCACGCTTCGTGCCGGGGCTGAAGCGCCTCCCGGTGATGGGAGGCATGGCTTCGGCGGGCAAGGTCCCGGGGCAGAACATCATCGCGCTCAACGACCAGGCGATGCGAACCGGCGGCGCCGGCGTGATGATCCGGGGCAACCTGACCGTGGACAGCCTGGTCAGCCAGGGCTGCCGCCCGATCGGTCAGCCGATGGTGATCACCGAAGCGAAGCGGAATGTGGTGCAGCAACTCGGCGGTCGCCCGGCGATGCAGGTCGTCCGCGAGATGGTGGACAGCCTCGATCAGGAGGACCGGGCCCTGGTGTCGGGCGGGCTGTTCATCGGGCGTGTCGTCAACGAGTACAAGGACCGCTTCGGGCGCGGCGATTTCCTCATCCGCGCGGTGCTCGGCGTGGACCAGGGCTCCGGCGCGATCGCCGTGGGAGATTCCCTGCGCGTCGGGCAGACGGTCCAGTTCCACCTGCGAGATGCAACGACCGCCCGGGAAGACCTCGAACTGCTCCTGGAAACCCAGCAGTTGCTGGGGCCCGCGGCTGGCGCGATGCTCTGCACCTGCAGCGGGCGAGGCCAACGCCTGTTCAACTCGGCCAACCACGATGCCGAACTCATCAGCCGAACCCTCGGGCGCCAGGCCGACCCGGTCCACCAAACCCCCCTGTCAATGGGGGGAATGTTCTCCGCCGGGGAGATCGGCCCGATCGGCGACCGCTCCTATGTCCACGGGCACACGGCCTCGCTCGCCCTGTTCCGCCCGCTGCGCAGTTCCTTCGATCAGGCCAACTGATTCCCTTCCCGCTTCGGGATCGGATCCGGCTGCACCCGAGCTGGCTGATCGTCCGATATCTCCTGATGGCCGCGTGCGATGCGATGCGCGGTGTCGTGCGCCCATCCGGAGTGGTTAGGACATGCCTCGTCGCCTGCGAAGACTGAGCCGATTCCCGCTGATGGTCGCGGCGATCGCCTGCTGCGCGGGCGCGGCGTTCGGGCAGACGGATCGACCGAGTGCCGCGAACCGGCTGGTGAAACTCTGGGATTTCGAGGATCGGATCATCAACGGCTTCATCGCCGACTTTCCCCAGGACTGGTACAGCGGCAACCCGGTGCCTCCCCAGCCGGATCGGCAGGGCTTCCCGTTCTGGAACGAGCCCGGCTTTTCCACCGCCTCGCCCGCGAGCGGGGAGTACTGCATGCGTCTGCCGACCAAGGGGGGCTCCACTTCGGTGAAATTGAGCCGCTCCGCGCTGGTGGTGATGCCCGGCAGCGACTATCTCGTGACGGCGATGGTCCGCACCGACGGGCTGGTCCACGCCAGAGCCCGCTTGATCACGCGATATGTGCGCTCGACCATCGAGATCGATCCACAGACCGGCAACCGCTCGACCGGGTACCTGCCCATCGAGGGCACGGAGGTGCAGACCCCGCTGATCATCTCCGAGGGGGAATGGACGCCGGTGCAGCTCCGTGTGGACGCTCACCCGGAGGCCGAATTCCTTGAGATCGAGTTGCTGCTGCTCCAGCCCGAGCAGTTCCTGGAGGAATTGCGTCCGGCACCGATCAATGAGGATGCGCCAGCAGAAGCCTTGAACCCCGCGTTGCCGCCTGATCTGCGCGAGCAGCGGCTCGCCCACGAGGTGATCCGCGAGGATCGCACCGGCTCGGCGAGTTTCGATCTGGTCAGCGTTTACCAGATGCCCCGCCTGGAGTTGCGCTCGACGGTGCCGAGCAATTTCATCGTCGCGCCGACCAAACCGGAACTGGTCCTGCAGGTGTTCGACCTGACGGGCGAGGCACTGACGGCGGACCTGACCCTGTACGACCTGGATGGATCGGTGCTCGCCTCGGAACGGTTCCGGGGTTCGGACCTGAGCGCCCCCGTGCGATGGGTCCCGCCGATCAACGATTACGGCTGGTATCGAGCCACGCTCGATGTCTCGAATGTTGAAGGGCTGGTCGCACAGGCGTTCACGCAGTTCGTGTACCTCGCGCCCGAAGGGCCGCTGGATCGCGAGGAGATGCGCCGGTTCGGCGTGCTCGCCGAAGGCTTGAGTCCGGAACAACTCGAGTTGCTGCCGGAGGTGATCCGCGCGATCCGCTCCGGTTCGATCTGGATCAACATCTGGGGAGACGACCCGCTCGGCGCCTCGATCGGGGCGCAGCGTTTCGGTGGCACGCCCTCCGAGTTTGAAACCGCCATCAACCGACTGCTCGAAGCGAATCAGGACATCACCTTTGTCCTCGATGCCGCTCCGGAGGGCGTGGCGCGTTCGGCGGGACTGGATCGCAACGCGCTGCTGGACATCTTCGAGCGCGACCCGTCGCTCTGGGGCACCTCGCTGGAACCGTTGTTGACGCGGTTCGGTGAGCGGGTGTCGCGATGGCAGATCGGCCCGACCGGAACAGCAGCGGTGTTCTGGGATGATGACCCGTGGCCGCCGCTGGGCATGGTGACCACCCTCTTGGAGCGGTTGGTGCCGCGCCCGGCGGTGGTGCTGCCCTGGCAGGCCACACACTCGGTCCCGGCGCGATTGCAAGGCGAGTCCTCCGATGGTGCCGCCACCTCGGAACACACCACCAACCCGCTCACGATCTCCATCCCACCGGACATCGGTGATGGGGCGATCCCGGAACTGGCTCGCCTCTGGCCAAACACCGCGGGCACCACGGTGGTGATCGAGAGGGGCGATCGAGAGCAATACGGTCGCCGGTCGATCGCGATCGACCTGACCCGGCGTGCGGCGCTGGCCTGGTTTTCCGGGATCGAGCGTCTGGCGATCCCCAGCCCGTGGCAGTGGCGCAAGCCACGCAACGCCGCGGAGCACTACGACGGGCTGATGCCCTATGAGGGGCAGTGGCTGCCGGAGATCGAGGCACCAGTATGGAGAACGCTCTCCCAGGCGCTCTCGATGCAGGAACCGGCTGGCGAGTTCCGCACGATCGACGGCCTGCGGGTCCTCATCGGTCGGCCCCGGGCCATGAGTCGGTCGGCGGGCGTGCTGGTGGCGTGGAACGAGTTCGCCACGGAACGAGAAGCCGTGCTGCGTGCGCACCTGGGTGACGGGTCGATCCGGGTGAGCGACCCGTTCGGGAACTCGCATGATGTCCAGCCCGTGGACGGCGTGCACGAGATCCGGCTCGGGCAGATGCCGCTGATCATCGAAGGGGTCAACGCGGATCTGGCGATGCTCCGCGCGGGTCTGGAGATCGTGCCGCGCCAGATTCCGGCCCGAGCGATGCGTCACGACCTGGAGTTGGTCATCCGCAACCCGTATCCCTCGGGGATCAGCGGACGGGTGCGTTTGATGGAACCCGAGCGGTGGAACTTCACTCCGCGTGTGATCCGGTTTTCGGTGCGCCGGGGCGAAGAGGTGCGTCTGCCGTTCACCATCGAGCTCGGGATCGGCGAGGAAGCCGGTCCGCGCGAGATCATGGCGGAACTGGAACTGGTTGCCGATCGCGAGTACCCGATTATGTATGTGCCGCTGCAGGTGGAACTCGGGCTCGATGCGATCGAACTGACGGTGAATTACCGTTTCGCACCGGCTGCGGATGGGTCTCTCTCGACGCTGATCGTCGAAGCGCTGGTCACGAACACCTCGCCCGACCCCATCTCGCTGGAGGCGGTCACGCTGGCGCCGGGCTTCCAGACCCAGAGCGCCCCGATCAGTGCCCTCGAACCGGGTGATTCGGTGGTGAAGCGGTTCCTGTTCCTCAACGCCGCGGATGCGCTGCGAGGCAATCGCGTACGCGTGAGCGTGCGTGAGCAGGAAGGCAGCGGGCGGCTGAACCGCACCATCGAGATCCGCTAACCCCGCCAGACAGCCCCGCGATCAGAGGACGCCGAGGCGCGCAAGGTGCCCGGTCATCTGCTGCGCGGTGTCGGCTTCGTGATCGATCTGAAACGCCCGCCAGCCTCGAGCGCAGGCCGCCTCGACATTCTCGGCGAGATCGTCGAAGAACACGATCTGATCGCCGCTCGCCCCGAAGCGCCCCTCGGCGAGTTGGTAGATGTCGGCGTTGGGCTTCACGGCGCGCAGTTCATGAGACACCAGGCGAGTGTGCAGCTTCTGGATCGCCGGTGCAGACCAACGACCGGCGTCGGCGCGCTGGAGATCCTGCCAGTGGCTGTGGTTGGTATTGCTGAGGCAGGCGGTGATCAGCCCATCGATCGCGTTGAGTCGCTCGACGAGTTCCTCGACGCCGGGATAAGGCTCGAACACCCAGGCGCGGTGCACACGCTCGATCTCCTCGGCGGTGTACAGCCCCGCGCTCTGCTCGGCGACGCGCTCGAAGTACGCCTCGCACGCGAGGTCGCCGATCTGATAGGCATCGGAGAGTTCGCGTCGCCCGCTGAGTAGGTCGGGAGCGTGGAACGACTCGCCGCTGCGATCCTCAACGCCCGCGGCGGCGCAGGCCTCGGCCCAGGACCGGGCGATACGCACCACCACACCGCCCAGGTCAAAGCACACCACCCGTACGCCGTGCTCACTCATCCGTCGGTGTCCTCGATCTCTTCATGCCCCTCGATGATCAGCGACTGGCGGCACTCGATCCGGTCGGACTTGAGCAGTTCGCGCACGAGCATGGTGGCGAACGATCCGGCCGGGAGGTCGAACGCGCAGCGGATGTAGTGGCCGTGCTCGTCCACCCCGGCTTCGACCTCGGGGTCGGTCACGAGCGTGCGCAGGGGGCGGCGAGTCCCGCCCACGGAATCGCCCAAACTCTTCACGGCACGCTCGAGGTCTTCCATGGTGACCCCCTCGCGCTCCAGTTCGGCGTTTTCGATCTCAGCGCTCGGGCCATCGCAGAGCATGGTTTTGACGCCGAACATCGGGCCGGTCGGGCTGATCTCGCGGCGTTTCAGTCGTTCGCTGGTTTCGGGGTCGGCGGCGGTGTCCTCATCCACCCGGAACATCGCGTGGCTGTCGTGCTTGAAGGCGATGTCGCCGGGGCGGAGGGTGGTGAGCATGGACCCGGGTTCGGTGCCTTCGGGCGTCTCGGCGAGCCGGCGGGCGAGCACGCGGTTGAAGATCGCGCTCTGCCAGGCGGTGACCCAGAACACCCGCTGCATCAGCGGGACGGCCTGCACCGCGTCGGCGGGCTTCCGCCCCTTTGCCAGGGCTCTCAACGCGGCCAGTTCCGTCCGCTGGGCATTGGGCATCCGCTCGATCGCGCCCTTGAAATCACCGGCGGCGTAGGCCTCACGCGCCTCGCGGTTGAGTTCGGGCATGTTGGGGTCCGGGCCCAGCAGCAGGTCGAGCAGTGGCTCGAACTGCTTGCGCAGGAACAGACGCCCGAGTTCGTGATTTCGGCGACGGGTGCCGAATCGCTGGTGGCCGTAGAAGTTGGGCATGCCCCTGGCGCTGAGGAATTTGAGGATCCGGTGCGCATCGTGGACGCGGGTGGCCTCCGTGTTCCGGATCCAGACCGAGAACCGGTTGCCCAGCAGGTGGCCGCGGCGCAATTTGTTGGTGTGCAGGTCGGCCCAGAGCACGCCGATCTGGTCGTGCGACAGCATCGGGAAGTCTTCAGGGCGACGACCGGGCACATGGATGCTGATGATCTGGCGGGTGATGGCGTTCTTGTCCTTCATGCCCGCGTACCCGATCTCGCGCTGGCCGACCTTGAAGTGCTCGGCCAGGATGCGGAGCAAGTCGGAGGTAGACAGGCCCTTCTTCTCGATGAACAGGTAGATGTGCTCGCCTTCGCCGCACGGCTCGTAACGGGGCAGTTCCTCGACGAGGAATTCCTCGTCCCTCTGCTTGATGCATCCCGGGATCGGTGCCACCGGCGCGGTGAAGAACGGTGCCCAGGACAGGGCGGTGCCGTCGCGCTCATCCATCGGTACGGGTTGTCCGGACGCTTCGTTCATCGGTGCGCAGTGTAGGCGAGTCCTGCCTACAGATCGGTGGTGGCGCCTTCGATCACGGATTCTTCCACGAAGATGGGGATGTCCGCCGCCACCGCCAGCGCGATCGCGTCGGATGGACGGCTGTCGATCTCCATAATCCGACCATCGTCGGTGTGGATGATCAGCAACGCGAAAAAGGTGTGGTCGTTCAGGTCGTTGATCCGCACTTCCTTCAGATTCCCCTCGAAAGCATCGATGATGGACATCATCAGTTCGTGGGTCAGTGGTCGCTTCAGTTCGACGCCCTGCAGCCGACGACGGATCGCCTCGGCCTCCATGGCTCCGATCAGGATCGGGAAGGTCCGGTCGCCATCGATCTCGCGCAGTTCGATCACATTCAGATCGTGTTGATCGGCGATCAGGATTCTGGATAGTTCCATGCGCACGGCCATCGGCCACCTCCGGCGGGTCTGCTGCATCCTCACCCTCCGATCGTCGCGAGTCAATGCGCCGCAGAAGGATTTCTTCAGGCTGTGGTCAATCCGCGAGAGGCGGAGCACTCTGAGAACGCCGATATCCCAGCCACATCCGCAACAATCCGATCAGCCCGACGGGTTTGGCCCCCTCTCGGCGTCGGGCCGCACCGATCCGGTAGAGCAGGGCCCACTGGCGGAACAGCGTGCGGTACATGAACAGCAGCGACTTGTCGGGGTCGTACATGTTCGTGGATTCGGAGAAGGTGCCGTTGCACTCGATGATCGAGATATTCCGCCCCGCCCTGAAGTCGTCCTCGCTGGGGCAGCGGACATCCATGCGCCCAAAATCGATCCGACCGCCCGGATCGCGGTAACTCTGCATGGCCTGCTCGGCCCACGCGCAGAGTTCGGGGGTGATCAGGTCGGCACCATCAAGGAACATGGTGCCCTGCGCGTGGTTGCCGGCCCGGGCCAGTTGGAAGACTTGCCCCCTCTCAAGCACAAGGTCCAGCTTGGCTTCGTGACGCTTCTGGAAGATCTTGCCCTGCATGCGATAGCGCGGGTGGTGCCAGATGAGCTGCTCGAGCGTGGACTCGCCGTCGCCCTCGACCGACGGAAACTCCTTGCGCGTGATCGAGAAGACGAACCCGGGACGGTCATCCATCGGAATACTGGCACCCGTGGAGAGGTCGCGCATCCAGAACAGACCGAATTCGCAGGGGCCGGGGTCATACCGCTGGGCGATGACCACCCCCTCGCAGCCTTCGAAATAGTGCTGGGCCGCTTCCACACTGGCCACGATCTTCACGCCGGTCCCACGCTGCCCGGCTTCCGGCTTGAGCACAATCGGGAACCCACCGAGCCCGGACCCCGGAGATTCCATCGCCCGCACCAGCAGGTCCACGCGTCGGGCGGCGATCTGCTCGCGATCCTGATCCTCTTCTTCAAAGTCGGGGATTTGAAGCGACTCCAGCACCGGTGCTCCGCCACGCGCAAAGCCCTCGCAGATCCGTGACTTGGCCTCCCCGACAACCCCCCCGCCGTTCGGGATACCCGGGTTGGCGCAGGTGAACACGGTCAGGGAGCGATGGCGGATCGAGAGCACAACCAGCCACGCGATCAGGGGCAGGTAGAAGATGCTCACCGGCCAGAACTCCGGCTGGTAGAACCGCCCCAGACCGGCCCGGAGGCGTGCGCGCCCGAACTCGGTGGCTTCCAGGGAAGCGATGCGGAGCAGCAGGACCAGCACGACGAACGCCGCGATGATCGCCCACGGGCCGTGGAAGATCGTCTCGAAGAACCCGAGCAGGCTCGGCCCGATCAGACCGGTCAGGATGAGCAGCGTCGGCGTCCAGATCGCGACGGCAACGGTCACCCAGAACAGGAATTTGCGGTTGTGCCCCGGCACGATGCCCGCCGCGATGTACATCGGCATGCGGGTCCCGGGGAGCATGCGCGAGAGGAACACGGCCTTGGCGGTGTGGCGTCCCAGCACGCGCCCCCAGTGTTCGAGTTGCTCGTCGCCGACGAACCGTTTGAAGAACGGGATCTTCACGATGCGAGAGCCGCCAAAGCGCCCGAGCGCCCACAGGCCGTAGTCCCCCAACACGATGCCCAGGAAGCAGCCCAGCAGCGCAACGCCGTAGTCGATCTGCCCGGTGACCAGCAGCAGCCCCACCGCGATGACGGTGAGGTCTTCGCTGATGAAGGTGCCGAGGATGATCAGCAGCACCATCACCCACCAGGCCGTCTTGCCCGGGTTGATCTCGTAGCCGCCGATGGTCGTCGGCTTGCGATCGGTGACCGGGGCGAAATCGGCGATGCCCTGCAAGACGCTCTTTCCGGGATCGTCGTGGCGATCGAGGAAGGCGATCAGCGCGGACCGAGCGAGTTGCATGTCCTCCTCGCGATTGCCATGCGGGACGATGCCCACGGTGTGTCCGCCGTGGACGATGACCAGTCGCGAGTTCTGGAACAGTTCGTGGTGCAGTTCCGCGGTCTTGGCCGGCACGAGCATGTCGTCGCGCCCCTGCACGATGAGCGCGGGTGTTTCGAGTGTTGGGACGAGAGCACTGATCTCCCGCTGATCACTGTCTGAGAAATCGCGGATGAACGCGTGCCGGAACCATCGCGGTCCGAGCAGGCCGAAGTGCGGCACGAGTTCCGGGATGCCCATCACCGCCGCGTACCCGACGCCGTACTTGAAGTGCTCGAAGCCGTAACTGCCGCTGCCTTCGCCTTCCTGCACACCAGTTGCGGCGAGCATCTGGATCGAGGCCACGCGATCGGGATCGAGTTCGGCCATCCAGATCGCGACCGCCCCGCCAAACGACCACCCGCCGATGTGCGCCCGCTCGATGCCGAGTTCGTCCATCGCCGCGAGAGCAACATGAGCGTTCGCCTTGGCGGAGAAACTCGGCGGGTACTTGCCGGTGGCGCCGTAACCGGGGCGATCGATTGAGTACACCACGCGCCCGGTCTCCGCGAGCTGAGGCGCGAGTTCCTGAAAATCGAACCCGGCGAAGATGGATGGGCTGCCGTGCAACAACAGCACCGGCAGTTTCGACGGATCGGCCGCGGCGGGTTCCCACCGGTGGATCGTCACGGGATAGGTGTCTTCAGCCGATACCGCGCCGTCCTTGTCCATCGGCTCGATGTACACCGTTTGCGTGATCACACCGGGGCGCGTGCCGGGGCGCAGGAAGCTGTAGGTCGGGTTGATCGACGCGATCACCAGGTGCGAGAGCGCGAGCAGGATCAGGTAGATCCGCACCCACTTGTGCTTCCACAGGCCCCTGAGCACGCGACGCGGGTGCCACTTCAGACCCACCGCCGCGGCGTTCGCCTCATCGTGATCGGATGGCGGGGTAGAAGACATCGCGACAGAGCACACCGGGCAAAAGGGCAACAGATCCGCGGGCGACCCATCATACGACAGTGCCCGCCACCTTATTCCGTGTTCAGTCCGGCCATTTCACGCAGACCGTTCACGAAGTCACGATGGTTCGCACAGCGGGGCACCTTGTTCTGACCGCCCAGTTTGCCTCGCGAGGCCATCCAGTCGCTGAACAGGCCCATCGGAACGGGAGTCACGCGGGGCGGGGTCATGCCGAAGGACTCGCCACGCTTGGTGGTGTAATCGACATTCTGAGCCTTGAGCGACTCATCGAACCGCTTGCCGAACGCCTCCAAGGGCGCATCGGGCCGATCGAGTTCGATGACCAACTCAAGCCCGCCGCGCGTGGTCTCGGTGGGGTAGATCGGGCTGGCGGTAAACTCGCCGATGTCCAGACCCGTCGCGTCCCGAGCGGCGACCACGGCGTTCTCGATCTGCCCGACGATCAGGTTCTCACCGAACGCGTTGATGAAGTGCTTGTGGCGCCCGACGATCCGCAATCGCGGCACGCCGCCGGTGCCCTTCGGCCCAGGCGCGGAATCGAAGACCACCACATCGCCGATCACATACCGCCACAGCCCCGCGCAGGTGGACATCACCACCACATAGCGCTGGCCGGTCTCCACCTCGCCAACCGTAAACGATCGCGCGTCGGGATCGTGGATCTCCTCGGCGGGCACGAATTCGTAAAAGACTCCGATGTCGGTGTGCAGGCGCAGGGGCGAGGGTGCGCCGTCGGGCGGGTTGGCCTCGTCTTGCACCGCGATGAACCCCTCCGAAGCCGGGTAGACCTCCAGCCGGTACGGCACATCGTCCTGCGGATTGCCCGACCAGGCGGTGCGCACGCGCGGGTCAAACGGGGGGTAGCGCACCCCGCCGTGGATAAACATCTGGAAATTCGGCCAGATTTCTTGCAGCGTGCTCGCCTTGCCGCCGGTGGCCTTCGACGCGGTTTCGACGAGTTGCTCGAACAGCAGCAGCGACCACGACGACATGCCGCTGACGAACCGCACATCCTGATCGATGCACAGTTCGGCGATCTTCTGGATCTTCGTTGGCCAATCCGAGAGCAAAGCGATGTCTTTGCCGGGCGTGTACACCTGCGACAGGGGCCAGCGGATCAGCGGCGTGACCAACCCGGACAGGTCGCCGGTGCGGATGCCGTGCTCGTTGGTCGTGACCTGCGTGGTTCCGCCGAGGAACAGCATCTTGCCGCCAAACAGGTTCTTCAGCGGCAGGCCGCGACGGATGGCGTGGGCAAAGATGTCGAGCGCCGCGATGTAATTCGAGCGCATCATCTGCTTGGACACCGGGATGTACTTCTCGCCCCCGGTCGTGCCGGAGGTCTGGGCCCAGTCCATGACCACGCCGGGCCAGCACACATCGGGCTCGGCGTTCTCGCGCGTGCGGGCGAGTTGGGCCCGGTATTGCTCGTAGTCGGCCAGGGGCAGGCTCTTGCGGTAGTCGCGCAGCAACGCCGCGTCATCGAGCCGGAGCAGTTTCGTGAACCCGGCCTGGCGTCCGACCTCGGTGCGTTGGGCGAGGGTGAGGAGCGTGCGGAGTTGCTGGGTCTGGATGCGCTGCGCGTGCGTCGACCAGTGCTCCAGATCCGAGAGCAGCCGGACGCGTTTGCGCAGTTTCAGGGCAAGGCCGGTCCCGATGACCCCGGTCCAGGCGTTGCCGGTTGGCGCCCGTTCGCCGAGCGACCGCATCGAGGGCATGTCAGGCGACTCCCTGCCCCGCACGAGGGGTACCGGATTGCCCGTCGGCGTATCGATCGGCGACGAACTCACCGGAGAGCACATCCGAGACGAACTGCCGGATATCCGCCGCGAGTTTGGTGGGATGCTCGATATGCGGAGCATGACCACAACGCTCGGTCCAGCGCAGCCGGCTCTTGGGGATCAATTCCGCGAACTGCTCGGCGACTTCGGGTGGCGTGACATTGTCCTGCCGGCCCCAGGCAATCAACGCCGGGCATTTGACCGTGTGCAGTTCCTTGCCGAGGTGATCTCGTTTGGCGCTCTTGCCCAGACGGACCATCGCGCGGG
>JBICHT010000098.1:0-22342 GCA_043101125.1 Phycisphaerales bacterium JB050
CTGCTCGACCGTCACGAAGAGGCCATCCAGGAGTACGAAGTCGCCGCGGAACTCATGGATCTGACGCCCGACCTGCTCCTGAACTGGGCGAACAGCCTCGGTGCGATCGAGCGATACACGGAAATGATCAACACGCTCGACGCGTCGATCGCCATCGAGCCGAGCGCGACAGCCTATGAGCGGCTGGGATTCGCCTACTTCAAACTCCGGCGTTACGACCGGGCCACCGAGATGTTCCGCTCCTCGCTGGACCTTGATCAACGCCACTACCCGGCCCTCAACGGGCTCGGGGTCGTGCTGCTCAACGAGTATCTGCAAGGCGGACGCGAGAACGACGCACTGCGAATCGAGGCCCTGAGCCTGCTGCGCCGTTCGCTGCGGATCAACTCGAACCAGCCCGCGTTCGTGCAGTTGATCTCCACCTACGAACGAGGCTGAACCCACTCACTCCGGCTTCGGCGTGATCAGGTTCTTCATGTGCTCGACCTCGAAAGTTTCGGGGGCGAGTTTGCCGTTGATATACGCCCCGCCGGGTGCGGCCTGATAGATCTCGATCGAGATCTGGCTGATCGGCATCGGGATGCCCGGGATCTCCGGCTTCTCCGAGAAGGTGATCGAGGCGATCACCATCAGCGGCACACCTTCCTCCACATGAGCCAGCGGTTTCTCATCGCCCGCAGCCCCACCGGCCATCATCACCATGGCACGGTGCGTCGGATGGCGATACCAGCGACGAGCCGCCTCCGCGTCCTCGAACCAACCGATGATGACATTCTTGCCCGATGACATCTGCCCGGCGTCCACGCCAAGGCAACCCTCCACGGACTTGAGCGAGTTGATCAGCATCTGGCCCATCCCCGCCGCGGGGTTTGCCGCTTGGGGCTGCTCAGGCTGCGGCTGCCCGTCCTGCTGAGCAAATACCGGCGATGGGGACAGCGAAGCCAACCCCAGCGAGCCGATGACGGCTCCGGCGGCGAGCAGGGAAACGACGGAAATGGTCTGACGCATCGGGATCCTCCTATGGGGTAGGCAAGAGCAAAGCGTACCTTGGTGGGATTCGGGGACACGGATTACTTCAAATACTGACACCGCAGGCCTGACCGGCTATCGTTGCCGCCCCGATCCGCCACTCGGCCACCTACGGAGTTCCCCACCATGCCCGACACCAGCCAACTCGAATGCTTTGAGTCGCCCAGTGACCGCCCCTTCGTCATCGAGCACACCTCCGAAGAATTCACGAGCGTGTGCCCGAAGACTGGGCACCCTGATTTCGGGGATGTCACGCTGCGATACATGCCTCGCCCCAAATCCGAGGGCGGCGTCTGCGTGGAACTCAAATCCCTCAAGCTCTACTACCAGAGCTTCCGCAACGAGGGCATCTTCTATGAGGCGGTTACCAACACCATCCGCGACCACCTCGTCGATCTCATGAACCCAGTCTGGCTGCAGATCATCACGAACTGGAAGGGTCGCGGCGGCATCCGCAGCGTCATCCGAGCCGACCACGGCGAAATCCCAAGCGAGTACCGGGGGCGCTGACATGACCGAATCGAATACCCAGCCGTCCACCGGCACCCTGCTGATCGCCACCGGGAACCCGAAGAAGATCGAAGAGATCCGGGCGATCCTGCTCCCGCTCGGCGTCGATGCGATCGGCCTGAACGAACTCGAAGGCGACTTCCCCGAGCCGGTCGAAGACGGCGCCACCTTCGAGGCGAACGCGGCGAAGAAGGCGGTCCACTACGCTACACTCACCGGACGGACCTGCATCGCTGATGACTCGGGCCTCGAAGTCGACGCCCTCGACGGTCGCCCGGGCGTGTACTCCGCCCGCTACGCCGAGGTCGACGGCCCACGCGAGGTCCGCGACGAGGCCAACAACGCCAAACTCCTCTCGGAAATGGAGAGCGTGCCGGACTTTGAACGCAGCGCGCGGTTCGTGTGCGCCATCGCGGTCGCCCACCCCCAGGCGGGCATTCTCATCCGCACGCGTGGCACTTTCGAGGGAAGCATCGCGTGCGAGCCTCGGGGCACCAACGGCTTCGGCTACGACCCGCTGCTGCGACTCGACGACGGACGCCACTCGGCCGAACTGTCGCCTGAAGAAAAGCACGCGATGAGCCACCGGGGTAAGGCGGTCCGCGCGATGGTCACCCGTCTCGAACAACTCCTGAAGATGAACGAGCGACTGCTGGGCTGAACGACGGAGCCCGCGGGAATCGGGTTACCAGATCGTGCGGACGCGGATCGTGCCGTTGAGTGTGCGCAGTTCTTCGAGCAATTCGGATTCCTTCACCGATTCGTTCGGCCGGATGTCCAGCACCGCGTAGCCGTGGTGCTGGTCGGACTGGAGGTTACTGGCCGCGATGTTCACACCTCGACTCGCGAACACCGAGTGCAACGCGCCGAGCACGCCGGGTTCATTGCGATGAAAGTGCACGATGCGGTGATGATCGGCGTGCAGCGATGGCAGATCGACCTCGGGCACATTCACCGCCGTCGCCGTCGCCCCCTCGTTCATCAGCCGGAGCAGCTTCGTGCCGACCTCGATCGCGATGTTCTCCTGCGCCTCGACCGTGCTCCCGCCGATGTGCGGCGTGAGGATCACATTCGGCAACCCCGCCAGCGGTGATTCGAACGGTGCCTCATTGCTCTTGGGCTCCTCGGGGAAGACATCTACGGCCGCTCCGCCCAATCGACCGGATTCGATCGCGGCCCGCAACGCGTGCAGGTCGATCACGGTCCCGCGCGCGTTGTTGATCAGGTAGGCCCCCGGCTTCATGATCGACAACTCGCGTTCGCCGATCAGGTTCCGGGTCGTCTCGGCATCGGGCACATGCAGCGTCACGCAGTCGGACTGAGCGAGCAGTTCATCCAGCGAATCCGCCCGCACGGCGTTGCCCAGCGGCAGGGTGTTCGAGGTGTCGTAGTACAGCACCCGCATGCCCATCGCCTCGGCCAGCACCGAGACCTGTGAGCCGATCCGTCCGTAACCCACGATGCCGAGCGTCCTGCCGCGCACCTCGTGTGAACCGGTGGCGGACTTCTGCCACTTCCCGGCGTGCACCGCCGCCGATCGCTCAAACAGCCGCCGGTGCAGCGCGATCACCTCGCAGATCACTTTCTCGGCGACCGAACGGGTGTTCGAGAACGGCGCGTTGAAGACCGCGACCCCACGCTCCGCCGCGGCGGAAAGATCGACCTGGTTCGTCCCGATGCAGAAGCACCCCACGCACCAGAGTTTCGGGCACGCCTCGAAGAACGCAGAAGTGAGCTGCGTCTTCGACCGGATGCCGATCATGTGGGCGTCCGAGGCGAGATCGATCAACTCCTGATCGACCGCCGCCCCCTTGTGCAACTCGACGGTAAACCCCGCGCCTTCCAGCAGATCCACCGCATGCTGATGGATATTCTCCAGCAGGACGATCTTGATCTTGTGCAGGGGGATGGAGGTTTGCGGCGAGAAGAGTTCTTGGGGTGGCATAGGTCCGACCTGAGAATGAAGCAGAGCGAGGCCACACCTTACCAGAGCGCTTCATCACTCCGGTTCCGCCTCGCCCTCCTCTGCATCGTCAATCAACCCCAGCTGCCGATACTTCTCTAAGTACTTCTCGGTCAAAAGCTTCTGCTTATCGGCCAGGCTGATCCGCCGACCATCGATGTAGGCCACCCAGGTCGTCGTGGCGACCTCCATGGGGTTGCCGTCGGTCACGATCAGGGTCGCTGCCTTGCCCTCTTCGATGGAGCCGAGCCGGTCGGCTACGCCCAGCAGTTCCGCCGCGGACAGCGTGATCGACCGGATGCCCGCCTCGGGGTCGAGGCCGTAGGCCACGGCGGTGCCGGCGTTGTGAGGCAGGTTTCGCTCGTGGGCGGTCTCCTCGCCGCTGGCGAGACACCAGCGAACCCCGGCCGCCTCCAACCGCGCGGGCAGGGTGAACGGCTCGTCATAGGCATCATCGCGATCACCAGGCAGGCGGTGCACGCCGTTGACGATCACGCCGATGTCGTGTTTCTTGAGCAGGTCGGCGCACTGCTCGGCGTCGCGTCCGCCGACGATGACGGCTTTCAGTCCCCGCCCGGTCGCCCATTCGATGGCGCTCTCGATCTGCTGGACTTCGTTGGCGCGGATGAACACCGGCGACTCGCCGCGTAGCGCGGGGCCCATCGCCTCGTAGCGGATGTCGGTCTGGACCGAGTCATCTGCGGCCTTGGCGTCGAGGTACGACTGGGCGCTGGTGAAGAACTCATCGATCTCCCTTAAGCGCCGTTCGGCGCGCTTGATCTGCTCCTCGCGGGGCGTGGTCACCCACCACGCCGTGGATGGACGGACATTCGGCCAGTTCACCACCAACCCGGCATCATCGCTGATCGCCAGATCTTCCCAGGTCCAACCGTCCATGCGGATCACCGCGGCTCGCCCGGTGATGCTGCCGCCCATCGGGAGCACGCCGACGGTGAGGATGCCGGCCGATCGGGTGACGGGGAGGAGTGTGGAATCGGGGTTTACGCTGGACGCCGCACGAACCTCGGGGGTGAAGTCGCCCACTTCGGAGTGATCGAGCGTGGCGCGGACCGACCCGATCTCGGTGAGACCCATGATCGTGTTCGCGCCGATCAAGCCTGGGTAGATGTGCATGCCCTCGGGCAGGCGGATGACCTCGACCTGCTCGGTCAGGCGCATGCGCTCCAGCATCTCGGCATCGCCGACCGTCGTGATCACGCCTTCATCGAACATGACCATGCCGTTCTCGATCACGCCGTTTGAGACGGTATGAACCGGGCCGACGAGGATGATCGGGTGGTCCTGAGGCGGGGCCTTGATGCCAAGGTCCTGTGCGACGGCCGCGCCGGTGATCGCCAGCGTGGCACCGAGAGTGCAGCAGGTGGTGAGGAACTTCTTCATAATCGCGGGCCTTTCGGGCGCGGGGAGTGTGTATGGCAAGACAACCGAAGATCAGCGGGTTTGCGAGAGCAGGCTTTGCTCATCGCAGCCGCAGTCTCCGGGGCTGGTCGCGAGCGGATCGATGCCGTTGCGACGCTTGAACAGGTACCGTTCTTCGAGCGATGCGATCTGCTGCACGAGGCGGTACGCCTCGAGCATCTGGGCTGGCGTCGCATTCCCGCTGGCGAGCAGATCGAGCGCCCGCTGGGCTTCGGTCTCGGGCTTGGCATCGTCGTTTTTGTCGGGTTTGGCCTTCTTGTCCGCGATGATCTTCTGGATGATCCGGTCTCGCTCGGCGATCATCTTCCGACGCAACTCCGCGTCTTTCTCCAGCGAGAACATCTCGCGTCCGTCGACGAAGGTCCGCTCGCACCGGGCGAAGGAGCTCAGCGGACTGGCGGTCCACACCGCGAGGTCCGCGTCCATGCCAGGAGCAATCGATCCGACGCGGTCGTCAATCTTCAACTGCTTCGCGACATTGAGCGTCACGAACTTCAGGGCCTCTTCCGGATCGACATCGCCGTACTTCACGGCCTTCGCCGCCTCGGTGTTCAATCGCCTGGCGACCTCGCTCGAATCGGAGTTGAAGGTCACGGTCACGCCAACATCGTGCATGATCGCGCCGTTGTAGGGCACCGCATCGAACACCTCGAACTTGTAGGCCCACCAGTCGCTGAACGAGGATGCCCCGATCGCGTGGTCCTTGATGGCCTCGGCGACCTTGTAGCCCTCCAGCACATGCTGAAAACTGCCGATTTTGAAGCCGAACTCTTCCGCCACGCGACAGAGCATCAGGATCTCGTCCTGCCGGTAACTGTGGCAGTGGATCAGCCGATCCCCGGCGAGGATTTCCGCCAGCACCTCCAGTTCATAGTCCGTGCGGAACGGGCGACCGTCTCGGCGTGCTTCGTCGCGTCGGGTGGCGTACTCGCGGGCCGCGATGAACGAGTCGCGCATGATGGTTTCCACACCCATGCGCGTCTGCGGGTACCGGCCGTTGCCGTCCCAGTTGGATTGTTTCACATTCTCGCCGAGCGCAAACTTGATCCCTCCCGGAGCACCCTCCATCCCCATGTCATCGGGATGGCTGACCCCCCACCGCAGTTTGACGACGGAGTTCTGGCCGCCGATCGGGTTCGCCGAGCCGTGGAGTTGGTTCACTGCGGTGACCCCCCCGGCGAGTTGGCGGTACCAGTTGATGTCGTCGGGGTTGATGACATCGGCGATCGCGACCTCGGCGGTCACGGCCTGCGTGCCTTCGTTCACACCACCCTGGATGCCGGTGTGGCTATGGCAATCCATCATCCCCGGCGTGATGTGGCGGCCCTGGGCATCGATCCAGCGGTAGATCCGAGGCAATCCCCCCGGCTCGCCCTCGCCGACGCGCTCGATCTTGCCGTCGCGAAAGATGACATAGCCGTTCTCGATGATGCCCTGATCGGTGTTGGTCCAGATCGTGGCGTTGTGGATGACCGTCGGCTCCTGGCGCGGCATCTCGTCGTAGGCGAACGCCCCGAAGGGCATCGCCAGTGTCTCGGGCACATCCGGCGTTTCGCCCTCTTCGTCCTCTGTCTTCTCCTCCTCATCTTCATCCGCAGTCGCCTGACGCTGCGCGGTGAAGTTCATATCGCGATTCCCTGTCAGCCGGGCGACACCGAGCACGCGCTCGCCCTCGAAAGACAGACGAACCGTGGCGGTGCCGGTCTCCCCTTCGCCGAACAGCGATGCATCGGCGAGCAGGTTCAACCGACTCCCGGTCCGCTCAATCTTGCGGGCTTTCACCTCGACTGACTCAACATCGTCTGCTGCGTCGTCGGCTCCGGGCGCTCCTGGCTCGGGTGCGTGGACGAAGGTGACCTTCGGCCCCTTCTCGGTCGCTTCGACCCGAACACTGATCGAGGAGCCGTGGCGGTCCAGCGAAGTCTCGTATTCGCCGCTCAGCGAAGCATCGGGCGCGGCCTCGATCTCAAAGCGCTGCCCATCGGTCCAGACATCGCGGATGGTCGGCGAACCATCGAACAGGTCGCCATCGACCACCACGAAACTGGCCTGCTTACCCGGCTCGAGTGTGCCGTAGCGGTTCGCGATGCCAAGCAACTCGGCGGGTCCGGTCGTGAGCATGGCCAGGGCGTCTTCCTCGGCCAGCCCGTGATCGATCGCGCTCTTCAGGTTCTTCCAGAAATTCTCGTTCCGCCGGAGGCCCGATGTCGTTACCGAAACTGGAACGCCCGCGTGGTGCAGGCGACGAAGGTTCGTCGGGGCCTGCTCCCACATCATCAACTCACGCAGCGAGACCGCGTTCTGGTCGCTCAGGGTGTCCACCTGCGGGCGAGCCGGGAAACTGACGGGCACGATAACCGGCCTCTCCAAAGCGGCGATCGCGTCCAGACGACGCAGTTCCGTGCCGCTACCGACGAAGACCGCCTCGCGTTCAAACTCCTGAGCCAATCGCGCGGTGCGGAGCAGATCGAGTTCATCCCCGACAATAAAGAACAGAGGTCGATCATCGGCGAGCGTTTCAATCGCGTCGTTCGGAGCGGGCCGCGCGTGTTTCGAGGGGGCGTGCTCATGCAGACGCATTGCCTCGGGCCACCACTGCGCATCGGAGAGTGTCTGTCGGATCAGGGCGATCGCGCCCATCTTCGAACTCGGATAACCACCACCGAGCGAGCCGCGACGGAGTGATGCGGCGTGCCAGAGCGATGGGTTGATCACCCGCGCGGTCGGATCGCTGAGATTGCGGTCTTCGCCGAGCGACACCACCGCGGTCTGCCCGCGCAGCAACCCGTCATCCGGCGCGATGTGGGCCACGACGAAGCCCATGCTTCGCAAGCGTTCGCGATCGTCTGGCGGAAGCCCTTCCCCGCTCAGCGCCGAACGCTGCGCAGCAACCGCCGCGTTCCAATGCGCCCCCGGCGAAGACGCATCCGGAGCCTCGATCGACACCGGCACGTACGACTCGATCAATCCCGGATAGATGGTCAGGCCGGACACATCCCACACCCGCGCTCCTGCTGGTGGTGCAGCGTCAGCCTCGACACTGACGATGACCCCATCGCGGAGAACGAGCGTCGCGTTCTCAATCTGCTTTCCCGGTCCCGTGATGACGGTCGCGCCGACCAGTGCGTGCCAGCCGGGGTCCACCTGGCGTGGACCGTTCACCGGTTCATATGGCTGGGCGGCCGCATCGGGCGCAACGAACCCGAGGATGGAACTCATCGCGACGGCCATGATCGCGGAGGATTGGGACAGGCATCGCGCCAGACGCGAGCCTCCGGCACACAGTGTTCGGCTGTTCATGGACGACGATGCTAACGCCTCAGCGTAGAATTCCATAGCACTCGCCCGGAATCGGCCTGCTCGGTCTGCGCATGAAAACGCGGGCCGCCACAGCCCGCGTCGCGAATCTGGTTTCTCAAATTCGATCAGGAGCCGCCGAGGATGACCTCGTCGAAACGCTCGATGACCTGGCTATTCGAGAAGACCTGGTTGTTGTTGTAATCCCCGGTCGGGGTGTAGACGGCGGCGTCAAAGTCCCGGTTTGGGCTGCCGCTCATGAAGCCGTTCAGGTAGATCTTGTCCGGTCCGGCCGACACGAAAATCGCCTCGCCACGAGGGAGTGCAGGGACAATCATGTCATTGCCCTGCCCCAAACCTCCGGGGTTCGCCACCGCATCGGAAGTCGTCGGGGTGGAGCGGTTGCCCGTGATGGCCATGATGCTGACGAGGCGGCTCTGCTCATCGGGGATCAGGAACGAACTCAGCAGGCTCCGACGGTACTGGCTGACACCCTGCGGAGGATTGCTCAGGCTGTTGAAGGTGCCTCGCGGGAAGGCGGACATCGCGTACGACCCGTTCGAGGCCCAGTAGAACAGCGCCCGCTCGTTCGCTCGGCTGTCTTCGAGCACATAGGCCGCGTTCTTGCCGGCGCGCTCGTTCTGAGCCCACATCATGACGGGCGTGCCGAACGCATCGAGCACATCGGGGAGGCCATTGTCCTCAAGATTCGAGTTCTGACCCTCAACCGCCACGAGCGAATCGCTGTCAAGGTCGATGTATCCCGATTCTTCGGCGGAACCGATGAGTTCGGGGATGATGTAGATCGTGCGATCGTCCAGCGTCACTTCGATCGCGCTCCCGGAATCAAACCCGGCGTCCTGCACTTCCTGCTCGCTGGAGAACCCGCCACCGGCGAGGTCGATCAGCGCGTTCTCCATCGTGGTGATGCCGGGAAGGTTTTTCCAGCCACCGTTGAAATTGTCATTGCTCCCGATCTCCTCGGCCCCGAAGACACCCGGAAGACGACGCTTGTCGGTCTGGTACTGGGCCACCCCGGCGTTGAGCGAGGACATCAGCGTCTGCGTGGTGGCGACTCGTGCCTGCTGACGCACGCGACTCAGTGCAGGAATCGACAGACCAATCAGCACCGCGATGATCGCGATCACCACCAACAATTCGACCAGCGTAAACCCCGAACGACGATGCGAGGTGGTTCCTGCGTTCTGCGATTCCATCCCTGAGCTCTCTTTCGACTCGTGCACTACCCGGCACTGCTCCAGTTTCCGAGGGCGAAAACACGCCCATCGGCACGGTACACCAACCCCTCGCTCGCGGCTACACGCCGGACGCGCAACCCACACCCCGGAAACAGGCGAAGCCCGATGGCCGCCTCACCCATCTCCACCGAGAGGGCAAACCCCGCCAACGAGCGACTCCGCCTGACTCACTTCCCATCGCGACGAAAGCCCATCTGGCTTCGTGACACAACGACGGAGGATCTTCGACCGAACGGCAGGCCCGCTGGATCCGGTTCAAGACTCCCGGACCGGAGCGATCGTACCGAGTCGATCGATCACCGTAAAGGTATTCGCAACAATGAGTTACCCGGTTCCGCACCGTGGACGCCAATCCAGAATAATTTCCCGGATTCAGCGGTCCCCGCGCCGGTACACCGCTCGTAAACGCTGAACTGGCGGATCGTTATCGTCCTCGAAACTGGCGATCGGCTCGACCGGGATCAGCCCGGCCCCCCGGAGGGTCCGATCCAGTTCTTCGCAGGAAAAGGCGAATGGCGGGCCTGAGACGCCCTTGAGCGGTATGTTCTCTGATCGACCCCGGGCACACGCGAGCAGCACCCCGCCGTGAACGAGCAACTCCGCCATACCCCTCGCGAGTTCCACGCGGTGCTCCGGGGGTAGGGCCTGCAGGGTGTGAACTTCCACGACGAGATCGAACCGATGGCGAAGACTGCCCGGCAGATCCAGAAGATCCGCCACACTGAAGAGGTCCTGATGCTGCGGATGCAGTCGTTTGGCCCATTGGATTGCGGTCGCGGACACATCGAACGCTGAGACCTCATAGCCGCGACTGGCAAGGAACACGGCATCCTCACCGAGTCCGCATCCCACCACCGCCGTCCTCGCCCCGGGGCGCAAGAGCCCGGGTGCCACGGCGTTCATCCAATTCACCACGCTCGGGCTGGGCTTCCGGTGCGACCATGGGACTTTGCCCCGATCGCCTTCTGCCTCGCGATAGACCGCGTCAAAGCGATCCGCCCACACATCGGCGGGGACCGCAACTTCCAAAGCACCGTTGCGGAGTTTCTCCACGGTCGAGCCACCGGATTGAGTCGTGGTTGGCCCCATGGCAGAGCCCCTTTCTACGGGCAATTCTCCCGTTGGAACTCGTTCAAGAGTACCGGGAACATGCTCTTCGGCCAAGAAAAGTTTCAAAAAGCGGATTTTACCCTTGCATTTCTATGGGAGAGACCGAGAATAAGTGTTCCATAGAAACCAAAGGGAAAGCCATGCCCCCATCCAAAGACCAACCTAGCCCGCCCGAACGCCCGGACATCCTTCGCGGCACGCTCGACATGATGATCCTCAAGGTCCTCACCGCCGGCCCGGCCCACGGCTACGAGGTCATGCAGCGGATCGCACGAGCCTCAGAAGAGGTCATCCTGCTTGAAGAGGGCTCGCTCTACCCCGCCCTCCACCGCATCCAGAAACGCGGCCTCGTCCGTTCAGAATGGCACCGGTCGGCCTCGAACCGGCGTGCCCGCTACTACGAACTCACCGACGCCGGTCGAAAGCGACTCGAAGCGGATGTGAACACCTGGAGCCGCATGTCGCAGGCCGTGGACTCGGTCCTCGGCTCTCGCTTCACCGCCCCCGAGGCCTGATCCATGTTCCCCGGCGTACACGAAAGCCTGAGTCTCGCGATCCGGCGGTTCCTCTCACCGCCGGAGCATCGTCCCAAGCACGAGATCGAGGCGGAGATTCGCGAGGAGATCGAGTTTCACCTCGCGATGACCACCGAGCGGATCGTTCAGGAGGAACGCCTCGATTCGGAGCAGGCCAAATCCGAAGCCCTCCATCGCTTCGGCGACCCCGACACCATCACCCGAGAGTGCACACGAATCGCACTGAAGGAGCGCATCATGCTGCAGCGCATCAACACCGCCCTTATCGCACTGGTCGCGATCGGCCTGGTCATCTTCGGAGTCTCGACGCTCCAGCAGCAGGCCCGAACCAACGCGGCGTTCGAACAGATCAACGAGAAACTGACCGGGCTGGCCTCGTCGCAGACCGAGATCCCACCGGTGGCGTCGGAACCCGAGCGGGCCCAACCCGAGCCAGTGGTGTATGTGGAGAAGTACGACGGAAGCGGCGCAGATTCTGTCCCGTTTACCGAAGGCATGACCGTCGCCGTTGCGCTCCGCGCGGCACTCGGCGATTCTTCGCCTGTACCGGTCGAACAGTTGCGGGTGAATGTCGTCCGCTGGACCGACCAGAACGAAGAGATCGTTGTGCTTCGCGATGTGCCTGCAACGACGGACTTCGAACTCCGTCCGCTGCACAGCATCGTGGTGACGGGTACCAGCGTGAAACTGCCCTGGGTGCTGTACTCGCCGAGCGCCGATGATCAAACCGCGCTGGAGACCGCCGCATCGCGGATGTTCATCGCGGGCAGCGAATTCGGCGATGAAGTGACCGTTGAGAACATCTTCGAGCGCTGTGCAGAGGAATTAGGCCTTGCACTGGAGATCGATACCGATGATCTGCACGAGTCTGAACACTCACTCAGCCGGCCCGTTTCCACAGAGTTCGCCGAGACACTCACGCTGGCGGAAGCGATGGACTTCGCCTGCCATATCGCGGTGTATGTCAATTTCAACAAACTGCTGTGGGACATCCACGAAGGGACGCTCATCGTCGGCCCTGCCCAGGCAATCGCCGAGCGGGCTCTGGTGACTTCGACCTATCGCGTCGACGAACTTCTGGGTCCGTTTCCCACGCCACAAGATCGCCAGGATTTGCGCGAGACCATACAGATGATGGTTGGTTTCGATCACTGGCGTGAATACGGAGGTGACTTCGGTATCTACACGGAAATTGATAGCCGAATCTCGATCACAACGATTCCTGGATACCACCGGTCGATCACATCGATCCTACAGAGCCTGCGTGACCCTCAGCAGCAGTACCCTAGAGTCTGGATTCAAGACAAGTACTATGACCGGATTTCGGAAAAAGTGATTCTCGGACGCATCGACGAGCAGTTGACCGCCAAGACCCCGATCATCGAGGCGATTCAATCATCGCTCGAAGGATTTGGTCTGCCTCGGTTCATTGCGTTCACAGAACTCGAATCTATTGGTTTCAAGAGCAGTCGTCCCATCGGACGGAAACCATCCGTCAGTGCCACACTCACCAATCATCTCGACGGATGGCTGCGACAGGCCTCCCCGAATGATTACGATCGGGCGCATTGGATGGCTTACGGAGGCGGGATCATCATCAGTTCTGCAGCATCCCTCGACTCGATCACCACGACACGGACCTACGACCTCTCGGCACTGGAACTCACCAGCGACCATGATTTCGTGGATTCCATTGTCGATCTCATTCAGACAAGAGTCGATCATGATGGCTGGCGCGACAAAGGAGGGAGCACTGGAATCATCAGTGCTTTCAGGAATCTCCTTGTCATCCAAACCGCTGAAGCACATCACCGAGCGATTTTCGCCCTCCTCGACGAATATCGCTCAAAAAACAGCATCGGCGCGACCTCCTCTTCACCGGACCGCGTCGTCTACATCAGCGGCGGAGTGCAGAACCCCGGGGTCTATCAACTCGCCCTCGATTCCACAATGACCGTGCGTCAGCTCATCGAGGCTGCGGGTGGGTACACCATCCAGCCCGATTCCGCTCAGATCGCGGTCACACGAACTTACGCCGATACCGGCGCGAGCCGGACCTGGAACTTCGGGCCAAAGCACCACGACATAAGCATGCCTCTCGAACCGGGCATGTCTGTCGCGATCAGCGGCGAGCCGCCGCGTCAGCCCGGTGAGCCAGCGCCGTTCCAGTCGCAAGACCTCACGACCGCCAACACGCCCTGACGCTCACGCGATCGTTTGATCCGGTGGGCTGAGCGGCAGCATCCGCGCAGTGTTCATGTATGACTCAAAGTTCTGGCGGACCTCGACCATGGAGTCGCCGCCAAACTTTTCGCGGCAGGCGCGGGCGATTTCGAAGGCCACCACATTCTCCATCACCACGCTCGCCGCCGAGACCGCGCAGACATCGCTGCGTTCGTACTGGCTCTGCTCGGCCTGCTTGGTATTCAGGTTCACGCTCGGCAGGCCTTGCAGCAGCGTCGCGATCGGCTTCATGGTGCCGGTCACGACCACGGGCTGACCGTTGGTCATGCCACCCTCGAGGCCGCCGGCGTTGTTGCGAGTGCGCTCGAAGCCGAGCGTGTTCGACTCGCGCTGCGATTCATCCCAGATGATCGGGTCGTGGACCTCGGAGCCGCGCTTGAACGCGCAGGCGCGACCCAGGCCGATCTCGACCGACTTGAACGCCTGGATGCCCATGACCGCGCCGGCGATGCGGCTGTCGAGTTTGTCGCGCCAGTCCATCGAAGAACCGAGACCGATCGGGCAGCCGAAGACATGCGTCTCGACCAGCCCCCCCACCGTGTCCTTGTCGATCTTCGCCTGCCGGATCGCCGCCCGCATCCGCTCGCTGACTGCCTCGTCCGGGCAGTAGACATCGCTGTCGTCGCGCAGTCGCCGGATCTCGTCGGCGTTGTCGGGGCGGACCTCAACTTCGGTCTGCGCATCGTAGATCGCGCGCACGAAGCCGAGCACATCCATGCCGAGTTCACGCAGGTAGCAGCGGGCCAGCGCACCGGCCGCGACGCGCGAGGCGGTTTCGCGCGCGCTCGCGCGTTCCAGCGTCTCGCGACAGTCGGTCGTCAGCCACTTCACGCTGCCCGCGAGATCGGCGTGCCCTGGGCGCGGACGATGGACCGGCGGCGTACGCTCGAGGTCGTCGAGGCGCGAATCCTTGTTGGGCATCATCATGGCGACGGGCGCGCCGATCGTGCGTCCGCGGCGTACGCCAGAGAGGAACTGCACCATGTCCTTCTCGATCTTCTGCCGACCGCCCCGGCCGTAACCGCCCTGGCGACGGCGCAGTTCGGTGTTGATCAGGTCCAGGTCGATCGGAACCCCGGCGGGCAGACCCTGCACGAGGATGACCAGGGCTGGTCCGTGAGATTCTCCGGCGGTGTGGTAGTTGAGCATGGGCATGGTGTCTGGAGGATATCGGCTGCGATGCCCCGGCGCGTTCTGCAGAATGATCCGGAACATCTCGACCGACGGCGCATCTACCCGATCCGCACGGGCCATTCCGACCCGTGCTTGGGAGATTTCGATGTCACGACCCCCGCACCGGGCCGGCGCGATCCTCGCGGCGGCAACGCTATCGCTCTCACTCTGCTTGCCAGCACTGGCAGGCAGAATTACCGGGAATATCGAGGTCGAGATCATCGCCGTCAACACTCCGGACGGAACGGGATCCGTCCTTCCGTACAGCGTGTCGAATGACGGACGACTGGTAGCGCTCCGCGCAGATTTCGGCTCGCTCGGCTCGCTCTATCCCGGTTACTGGACCTCTGAGACCGGTGTCCAACCGCTCGATGCTGGTGACTTGGCCAATGTGGTCGGAGCGACGGTTTCCGCCGACGGCTCAACCATCGTGGGCACGATCAATCGGTCAGGCGGTGCCCGCGCCTTCCGATGGCAAGGGCCGGGCACCTTCCAGACCTTCGGTCCCCCCGCTGGCGTCGGGCTCAGCACCGCCGACGCGGTGACTGCCGATGGCTCTCGTTTTGCGGGAAGCGCGGTCTTCGAGACGGGTTTCGAGGGCTATCTCTCTTCGTCTGACGGCAAGTTCATGTCTCTGGGTCCCAGTCGGGTCGGTGGGATGTCTGCAGACGCGAGCATGGTTGCGGGATCTGAATTCCTCCCGGAGGGCTCCCGCGCGTGGTACTGGACCCCAGAAGAAGGTCGCCGGATCATTCCAAATCTCGGGACTTCCGCGAACGCCTCGGTAACCGGAGTTTCCGCCG
This sequence comes from Phycisphaerales bacterium JB050, assembly GCA_043101125.1. Lineage (GTDB taxonomy): Bacteria > Planctomycetota > Phycisphaerae > Phycisphaerales > UBA1924 > JANSXG01. The sequence goes on from JBICHT010000098.1 coordinate 15,365, forward strand.
ACGGCTCCACGATCTTCGGCAGATGGGACATGCTCCCTTCGCGCGGCAACGAGCCCGAGAAATCTGGTTTCGCGTGGTCGCCGGGATCTGGCGTACGCAACCTCAGCAACTTCGACTCGAGTCCGTTCCGGCCAAGTCTCGTCGCATCGAACGCCGACGGATCGGTCATCGTGGGTATGGCGTGGGACGGGGGGTTCGGAGGCTCAGCCGTCTGGCTGGAGGGTTCATCGGTCCCGCTCAATGGCGTCGAGTACATCGAGAGTCTGGGGTACCACTTCCCGGACGGGATGGTCGCCATCCGCATCAGTGACATCTCCGACGACGGACTCACCTTCGTCGGCTCGGGCGTATACGAAGGCGAGAATATCGGCTGGATCGCGCGTGTACCCTCGCCAGCGGGGAGCTGCGTGCTGCTCTTCGGCCTGGTTGCACTGCGACGCCGTCGCACGAGATGACCGGCCCGGCTCAGACGCGGCGTACAATCACACCATATGCAGCCCGATGACCATGTCTGCCTCTGCTTCCGCGTCTCGCTGCGGAAGATCCGCGCCTACATGGAGCGTGAGGACCCGCCGGTGACCTCGCTGATCAGCGAATGTCTCGGTGCGGGCACCGGCTGCCAGTGGTGCGTGCCGTTCCTGAAGGAACTGCATCGCCAGCACGCCGAAGGAGACGGGCTGGGTCCGAACGGCGAGCCTGATCTGAAAGTCTCTCCTGAGGAGTACGCGTCCGGACGATCGAGGTTCCGGAAAGGGGACAAGTCGCGTGACTCAAGATCGCATGACTCAGGACAGTCTTCCCCGGAAGATCCGGACCAGCCGGACGCTGACGATGCCGATTGACGGTTGGCCACAACACCAGGCCGGACCCGTCTGATCCGGGCGACACAAAGCCTCATCGTGCGACCGAGCGATCACGACTACCGTGAGAGCAACGAATGATCCGGGAAAAACTCCCTCATCTCTTCGCGAACATCTCTCCTGAATTCTTGATCGCCGGCTTCTTCCGAATACAGAAAGAGACGCACTAAGATCTCTTCATGCATTTCCGCCACTTGCCTGACCTGCCGCTGGTCCCCGCGTTTCATGGACTTGCGGATCGCGTGGACATCTTCTCTCATGGCCGAGAGCAACGGCACCGATGCCGCAAGGCCAAGCCCTGTCGCCCGCTCAAGGTCCACAGACAGACGAAGGACCGGGAAGTCCTCCAAGCGCGGATCGTTGCTAACGATCGCAAGTTGGTCGAGATACGCTTCGCCGAGCCCCTCCATCTCACCTGAAAGGATTCGGGCTCGCATTCTCATGTAATTGATGAACGAACCGTTGTCCCAACCGAAGTCGGGATACATCGCTTCCAGGCTGTTGATGAGGTTCAGCGCTTCCGCGTGATGTCCCCGCCGAAAGTACGACCTCGCATTTTCCGCCAGATACCGCGGCACAACCTCGGATTTCAGCGGCACGAACTCGTGATAAAGCAGCATGTTGCGAAAACGAATCGCTTCGTAGTCGTTCCCGATCGCATCGGCATAAGTGCTTGCAAGCGACACCACGGGCTCAATCCGGCCCCAAGCGGCTAATTGAAACTCTGCCGATGATGTCTCGTAGCGCCCGATCGCCTCCGCCAGAACAGAATACCCCTGTGCCCAGCCGGGCTCGAGGTCGCCTCCATAGGACTGCGCGATGAGCCTCGCCGCGTCGAGCCAATGAACGCTCTCGATCTGTTCGTACACCAGCGCCAATTCCGCACGCGCACTCTCCATCTCGCCCGCACCGAAGAACGCGGCGCCGATCCGGAATCGAAGCAGCAACGACTGCTCAAGATCACTTTGCGCGAGAACATCGCAGAACGCGGTCAATTTCTGCATGACCTCAACCTGCTCAACGCGATCCAAATCCGCGGCAAGTCCGTACAGCGTCTGCGCGTGCTTTCCCTCCAACCGAGGAAACCACTTCGCGTTAAATCCCTGAGCCGTGACCATCTCAATCGCCCATTGCGGCGATTCGCTGATGATGGGGCTGACTTCGCGCCCTGGCATCGGCTCGAACTCAAGTGCGGCAGGAAAACTCCGCCTGATTTCCCGAATGGGTTGTACCGGCGCGCCCGGCGCGACCGACGGTGTGCCGTCGATCTGAGAACCCAAAGCCACCCCTGTCGGAGCCAACAAAGCCACGCATAGTGCTACGGCTCCTGACACAGGGCCGCAATGTCTTCTTTCGCGCTTCACCATGAGCACATTCTCCTCATTGCACATTGATCAGGCTCTCGACAGATGTGACGCGCCCCGCATCATCCGAAACATAATCAATCCAACTCACATCGCAGCCCGCGGCGATCAAATCATCAAAGATCTCTTGAGAAACAGTCACTTCGTGTATCTGCACGGATGCGGTGGAATCTGAGACGATGTACTGCGCTTCAAGGTCACCGCAGGCCAGACCACCACCGTTGCCGCCTCCGTCACCATCGCAGCCGCATCCACCTTCGATATCGCGGATCTTTTGCCAACCGGAGTCCGGCGGGTCGACTGTGAATAGTCGCGCCCATACTTCCGCCTCGATTGTGGATGCGCCGCATGTCTCTTCCCAATCCGCCGCGCCCTCACAACCACCAGCCACACACTCGTGATAGACGACCGCCTCCGCGTACTCGCCTGTGGCTACTCCGCCACCGTTCTTCGTATATCCGCGGAAACGCCAGATCGAGCAAGGCGACGCCGTATATGTGGATGTATCGGTGATGGTGATCGATTTCGAACCCGACAGCCCTCCACCAACATTGACTGTCACGGAAGCCGTCGTCTTTGCTCGAGCGAGTACGACTCCCGCCTCTGCCTCAGCACCAGCGCTTCCCTCGACATAACCCGAGGTTTCCCATGAATCGATTTTTTCAAAGCTGAATTTGATCTCGTGCGAACTCGTGTAACACGACCCGTTTGAATAATCGTTCTGATAGAAAATGTTGTAATCCACAGCCATTGGCTGCTCGGTAAAATCGGTCAAGCGATGCAATTCGTGATGGCGAACCCAGACTTGGTTAAAGCCTCCCGAAGGGTGAGGAACTTCATAGAACCCTTCTGGGCGACCATCCAAAAAGGACTGGCATGCAAGCTCGTCCAGAACGGTTCCGTAGCATGTACCTGCGACCACAACAGACATCGCGGCAGGAACAATGACCCTTTTCATTTTTCCTCCTCACTCCCCGACCCCAATGCACCATAATGCTTTCGGCCGAGATCCCGAAAGAAAAAGAGCTTTTCGGAGCAAATACCCCTATAAATGCCTGAAACAAGGGAACCCCCCTCTTCAGGCTCTTGCAGTTCGTGCGGTGCCGGCCGCTTCTCACCCTAAGATGTTCGTGCCGACATCTTCGAGACGGTCTCAATCGTCCGCGTCGAAACTGTCCGCGAGGACCGTGCAGACGATCACAATCCCGGCCACGATCAGCGCCATGCCGAGCGGTCCGCGGAACTGGGGCAAGCCGAGTGCATGTACCACGAGGTGATACCCCGCACCAACCAATGCCATGCCGATCAGAGCGTGCGACACCGATGACAATTCGCCGATGCTCGGCAGTTTCACCAACGGCCGAAACGGCTTGCGATGAATGCGCATGAGAAGCACCAGCCCGATCAGGATCAGGATGGTGCCCAGAGCAACAAACGGCGTCGGGATGGTTTGGTACGCCGGGTTCAGAGGCGGACTCGTTCGAACAGTCTGTTCATTAGAAGATCGCACCCGCCATGGATGACACCAGGGCCAGGCCCTGCTGATCACCCGCCGCGGCGTAATGCAGGACCTTCACTTCGTCGGCGTCGGTCGCGCGCATGGTCGCCACGAGGTTGCCGATGCTGCACCAGCGCGTCGGGTTTTGCTGCCACGACATGCTGGTGATGAGTTCGTCCGGCTTGCCCTGCTTGATCAGGTCGATCATCGACTGGTCGTGCTTGAGCACACGGTCGCGGGCTTCCTTGGCCTGATCGTCGTCGCCGATGAACGACTGCTGGTCTCCGAAGGCCTTGCCGAAGTGGCTGAGGTCGGCGGAGGACACGAGCAGGGTTCTACCGGGCATATCAGCGATGGCCGCCTTGAGGGCCTCGACGAACGGATCGAGCCCGAGGCCGTTGCCATCGTAGGACTCACCGTTGTTGCGAACCGGATCGTGGACGAGGATGCCGAGCACCTTCGGAAACTCCCCGGTCTCGGCGTTGCGGAAGACTTGCTGGATCCACGGAACATGGAGCTCGATCGAGTGCTCGCGTTCATGGTCGAAGCGATCGGCCATGAACTTCTCAGCGTTCTCCGGCCCGAGCTTCCCCTTGAGGTTGTCCATGAATTCCAAATCGGCCTGACAGGTACCCAGAGGAGTCTCGTAGCCCTTGTCACAACCAACAACACCGGTCCCCTGACCGAAGTGGTTCGTCCCGAGGATGACCACCCGATCGGGGCGATCAGCGACGCGCAGGCGAGCGTAGGTGTGGGCGTAGTTCAGCCAGCCGCGTCCGTAGTCGAGGTGTGGTGCGATCACCGCCTTGGGGAGAGTGTCGAAAGCCGGGTTCTCGGCGTTCTTCATAGCCTCGTCCATGAACTGGTCGAGCTGGTCGGCGAGTTTCTGCGGGCCCAAGGCCTTCTTCTGCTCGTCGGTGACCCCTTCGCCGATCTCCTGCTGCACGAGGGCATCAGCGAAGTCCGCTGAGGCCGCCGGAGGAAGCACATCCGAGGAATCGAACTGCTGGCGGACTTTGTCGCGCATCGCTTCGAAGGTCGGCCCTTCGAGCATGCCCGCGTCGTCGAGCTGGGCAATGAGCTGCTGGATGGGCTGTTCGGTGATCTGGGCGATCGCCTGCGGCGGCACACCGACCTGCTGGGCCTGAGCCTTCGCCGCGTTGATGATCCCCCCGATTTCGTGGTTGCCATCCATGTGGCCCAGGATGAACTGGGCGAGCGGAGAGGTCACGACCATCCGCTCGGAGATCTGGGTCGCGTCTCGCAAACCGAGCACCGGCTGGTTGTTGTGCTGGAGCTGAATCGGGCGAACCGGGCGCAATTTCGGCTTGGCGTGGTGAGGCTTCGAGGGATCGAAGGGCGGCGGCGGCGTAGGCTGGGTCTGTGGTTCGGACATCGCGATCGGCTCCGATCGATTCTGGGAAAGGCGGCTGATGCCGCAGAAATGGCGGTTATTCGGACCCGGTGGTTGCCAGCGGCGTTCTCCGGGAGTTCCGTCATTGTAGCGGCCCCGGCGTCCTCCCCCCGCCTACTGGACGAGATCGACCAGATTTGTACAATGCTCGGCCCGGTTCAGTCCGGCCCGGCAAATCAGGCGGCCGGGAGGATCTACACAAAGCCCATTTATTGATTGTTCTCCACGCTGGCGATCGCCGCGTCGGGGGGCCTTGAAAGACGAGCAAGTCATGCTGGATACCCTCAAAGCAGGCGACACCCTCAAGTGCACGGTCACCAAGACCATCCGCGTGGACGACAAGCGCGAGACCGTCACCCGACTCATGCGCTTCGATCCGGATATCAAGCGTGCCCTCAAGAAGGGTCAGGAACGCCGCATGCGTACCCTGAAGGTCCGCACGCGTGGCGGACGCCCTTTCGAAATGTACGAAAAGTCTGCCAAAGTGGCGGTTCCTGTCGAGGGTGCTTCGTGGGTAATGACTTGGTTCCCCCACATCAAACACGATGTGGCATCCGTCATGGACTGCATCAAGATCGAGAAGGCCTGATCAACTGATCTCCTCTCCGAATGACCGCCCCCGGCTCGTCCGGGGGCTTATCATTTTTGAACAACTCACTACTGAGCCTGAGGACCCTTCCCATGTCACACCCCACGCGCCGTTTCGCTTCACTCATCTCACTCTGCCTTCTCGCGTCCAGCGCCGGTGTCATGTCCGGCTGCCCCAAGAAGGACACGAAACCGACCATCGATGAGGAACAGATCCGCAGCGAACTCCAGGCGGACATCTGGCAAACCGCCGAGTACACCGTGCGCGGCCAAGTGGTATCGCTGCCAACCGCTGACGACGACCTCATGGTTCACCACGAGGCCATTCCCGAATTCCGCAAACCCAGCGGCACAGGCATGAAGACCATGACCATGCCCTTCCCGCTCGGCAAGGGAATTTCGCTTGACGGTATCGAACCGGGCGACAAAGTGAACATCGCCTTCGCTGTTGACTACGAAGAGGGTTGGTCACCCATCGCATACCGCGTCACCAAGATCGAAGAACTCCCGGCGGACACCCAGTTGGATTTCACACCACAGCCGGGTGACGACGAGTAACACCCTCAGAACCGGTCTCAAAAACGAACAACCGCGGCCCGATCGAGCCGCGGTTGCGTTGTCAATGAACTTGACCGAATGATCAGGCGGCGCGACGGTACGAGCGCTTGGCGCTGGTGCGACGACCGCTCACGCGCTTCGAAGTGCTGCGCTTCGCGGTCGAACCAACGAGGCGGAGCCCCTTGCGGGCCGAGCTCTTGCGAGCGGTGGTCTTCTTCGCCGGGCTCCGCTTGGCGGTGCTCTTCTTGGCGACGGGACGCTTTGCGCTGGAACGCTTGGTGGCCGCCTTGCGAGCGGTCGCCTTCTTGGTTACACGCTTCTTCGCGGCGGGCTTGCGAGCGGTGGACTTCTTCGCGGTCGACTTGCGAGCGGTCGCCTTCTTGGTCACACGCTTCTTCGCAACGGGCTTGCGAGCGGTGGACTTCTTCGCGGTCGACTTGCTAGCGGTCGCCTTCTTGGTCACTCGCTTCTTCGCAGCGGGCTTACGCGCGGTGGACTTCTTCGCGGTCGACTTACGGGCGGTCGCCTTCTTGGTCACGCGCTTCTTCGCGGCGGGCTTGCGGGCAGTGGACTTCTTCGCGGTCGACTTGCGAGCGGTCGCCTTCTTGGTCACTCGCTTCTTCGCAGCGGGCTTACGCGCGGTGGACTTCTTCGCGGTCGACTTACGGGCGGTCGCCTTCTTGGTCACGCGCTTCT
>JBICHT010000099.1:0-2511 GCA_043101125.1 Phycisphaerales bacterium JB050
GGTGCCACGGGTTGTCTCGCAACCCGTGCTCTTCCTCCTTCTCCCCTCGCGGGAGAAGGTGACGCGTGCGGATGCAGCACGCGCTCGGATGAGGGGGCGGCCCGAAACTTCCGACGAGTTGATGTTCCGCTGGGATCAGAACCCGTATGCGCAAGCATCGGGTCCCGAGCATCAGGCGAGGACATGCCGCCATCGAGCGCGATTCCTGCAAATGCAAGAGTCGCACCCACGGTGCGAACCCCTCACGCCAACCCTCTCCCGCAAGTGAGGACGGTCTATGTCGCCGTCTCAAACACCAAGCCGCTCCCGCTCCGCTGCGATCGCATCAACACAGAACTGAATGTGCTCCGCTGCGAACACCTCATCGTCCGCCGGCTTCACCAGCCCGCGCATATCCTCGATCCCCTCCGTGATGTCCTCCCGGCTCACCGCCGCGGCGAAGGACTTGTCCTTCAACTTCTTCCGCACCGACTTCGCCTTCAGCGTCGCGACACCCTCCGGCCTCACCTTCGCACACGCCACGATGAACCCCGACAACTCATCCACCGCGAACAGCGTCTTCGCCATCGCCGACTCGCGCGCCACACCCGTGTACGGCGCATGCCCGAGGATCGCCGTGCGGATCTCCTCGTCCACACCCAGCGACTGAAGATGCGCCACCCCCACCGTCGGATGCTCCGACGCGTCCGGGTGCTTCTCGTAATCAAAGTCGTGCAGCAGCCCGGCGACAACCCAGCGGTCTTTCTCGCCCGGCTCCAGCCGATCGGCATACGCCCCCATGCACGCCGCCACACACTCCATATGCACCCGCAGCGCCTCGCTCGCGGTCCACTCGTGCATCAACGCCCGGGCCTGTTCGATGGTCATGCTCATGCGGGCAGTGTAGCGACTCGCAAAACGCGTTTGATCGTTACCGTTCACTTCCCTGGCTGAACACTCACAACCGCTTCACCACACTCGGCTGCCCCATCAGAAAAGTAATCTCCAGCTCATCCCCCGCACGCGGCGGGTCCATCAGCAGATGGTTCGGCAAACGCAGCGCAACCGGATCCGCAACCGGATCATCACGCGGCGACAGCGCGGTGTCGTAGTACACATCGCCGTGGATGTCCGCCTTCTTCACGCCGCGCACCACGAACGATGCGCTGCCCATCATGGGGAGTCCGGGATTGGTCATCGCAACAGACTAGCACCACATCACCCGAACACAACAAAAAACCGGGGCCACGCGATCACTTGGCCCCGGCTCGGGACGATCCCGAATGTGATCCGTCCCCGGTCGGTCTATCGCTGTGTATCAGTTCGCTCAGGCCAGCAGGTCGATCAGGCTGCCGCTCACCTCGTCCGCCGCCTTCACGAACGCCGCCGCGGCCGAGTACTGCGTCTTCGCCGCCATCATCTGCACCACGGCCTCCGCCGGCTCCTTCGGAGCATCACCGCCGCGTGCCGCACTCGACAGTTCCACGCGGTCCACCGCCGGCACGCGCCCGGTGCTGGTCCCGGCACCGAACGCCTCGACCACGCCGATCCCCGCCGACTCCACCGCCGCCGAGGCACGCTGCATCCCCTGCGCCGCGCTCGCCATCAGCGAACACGAGCCAGAGGAACAGGATGACACCGGTCCGATGCTCATACCCAGAGATCATCGAATCCCCGCAGCCGCAGTTCACGGCCCGGTTCACAACACTCAGTCAACCGGTTCCGTCTGCAACGCCTGAATCAATTACGCGGCGACCTCACCCGCCTCGCAAAGGGATGGGAGACGGGGTACCCCTCACCGCTGCACCAGCACATACTCCAAAACCTTCACCACCTGCTCCGGAGTCTGCGCCACCGCCAGGGCCGCGGCGTCCACCTCCTTCAGCGCGTGCGTCAGTTCCGGATCGTGCAGCACGATCAGCGGCTTGCCCAGCGCGACCGCTTGCCCCGCATCCATCGCCGCGTTCCACTCACGGTACTGGCCCGCGAACCGCACCACCACTGCATCCGCCGTGCGGATGTGATGTCGCGTCCTGATCGCGTTGATCTTCGCGCTGGCGTGATCCTTCACCCAGCCGGTCGGCTCCTCCCCGAGCAGCGCGTGCCCGATGGTCCGCTCGGCTGCCTCGTCCGACACCGCGTGGTCCGTCACCGGAGAAGTAAACTCCACCTCCAGCCCGGCCCGCTCGGCCAGCGCGCGGACCGCGTCTCTCCACTCCGAATGGATCTCGCCTGCCAGATACACCGTGAACGCCATGGTCTGCCTTTCGTCAAACACCTGGGAAACTCTCTTGAGGGTAGGCTGACCGTGTGTCCGATGCACCCCCGCTCACCCTACAACGGTTCCCGCTCGCGTCTCCACCGGGAGAATCGCTCGAGCTCTGGCTCCCCAGCGACCCCGACGACAGGGTCCGGCGTGCGCAGAACGATTCCACCCCCGCCGCCGACCTGCTCGGCTTCTGGGCCACCCTCTGGCCCGCCGCCCGCACCACCGCGCACCTCGTCGGCACCACGAACCTTATAGATCCCTCG
>JBICHT010000100.1:0-16187 GCA_043101125.1 Phycisphaerales bacterium JB050
TCGCTGGCGTTGTTCGTCGGAGAGTTAATAGGGGCGGAGCCCCGCGGTCTCGGCCCCGGCTTGGGCGGTTTCTTCCTGCAGTTCGCGCTGCTCGTCGATGAGGCGGTCGAGCGCGTTGCGGATGACCCAGTCGTCCTCGCCTCGATCGAGCAGACCGACGATGTTGCTGAGTTCATCGCGGACCTGGGTCTGGTTTTGCTCGACGGCTTCGCGTTCTTCGTCGGTGAGCGGGGCGGCGTCGGGGTTTTCGGGGTCGGCCGGTTCGGGTTGGCGGTCGGCGCGGGCGCCGGCTTGGTCGAGCACGGATGAGGACTGGGTGGAGGCGTTGCCGGCGCGGGTGAGGGCTTCGCCGACTCGCTCGAGCAGTTCGTCGAGGGTGGCGTCGTCGAGGCGGTTGCGTTCGATGCGCCCCGTGAGTTCTTCGATGTCGCGCCGGGCCTGGTCGAGGCGCTGGCTCACGGCGGCCTGTTCGCGCCGGGCGGCGCGCGCGGCGCCGTCGGTCTGGGTGCGCTCGGTGACGCGCTCCTGCTGCTGGTCGGTACGGATGGCGGACTCGCGGATCGCGCTGAGGCTGTCGCGGACCTCGGCGACGAATTCCTCTTCCGAGATGATGCGGAGTGTGCGTTGCGGCGATCGGGTTGGGGTGATGGTGGCCATCATCGCGGCACGCACATCGGTGGCGAGCGCGATCAGGTGGATCTCGTCGCCGGGCTTGAGGCCTTCCACGGTGGTGAGGTCGAGTTGGTACTCGGCGGTGAGCAGGCGCTCGCCGGAAGCCTCGCGCGAGGCCTGGACCGATGGTTCGCCGACCGGCTCGAGTGCGCCGCCGGGGCCCGAAGGTTCCGAACCGGGTGCGCCGGCGGCGGTGTAGCACTGCTGTTCGATCGCGACCGAGTGCAGACCGACATCGTCGCGCCCCTCGGCGCGGACGGTGAGCACCGCGCTCGGCAGCACGGAGCGATCGGTCGCGGGGTCGACGATGGTCGCGGCGGCGGGACGGTCGGGCAGGGCGTCGAATCGGTAGGTCGCGGTGTCGTCTGCGGCGATCTCGTCTGCGTCGATGAGTTCGAGTTGCAGGCGCACGGAGTCGTGGAGGGTGAAGCGGGCGGTGTAGGTGTCGCTCGCTTTGGAGGGGTCGGGTTCGACGGTGAACTGGTCGGTCGCCTGGGCGAGCGCTTCGAGTTGGCCAACGATGGAGGCGGGCTTGTTGAAGCGCAGGGTGAGTTCGACTTCCGAGCCGATCAGCGCGGCCGGTGCGACGGCGCGGTCATCGGTGCCGGGCCCGAGTTCGATGGTGCGCTCGCGGGAAATCTGGGTGTCGCCTTCGGTGGTGATGGCGCTGGTGTAGTCCGGGGGGGTGATGGTGGCGGTGGTGCCGACGATCGAGGGTGCCGGCACGAGGCGGACGCTCCGCCACTCGGTGGTGTCGTCTTCGGTGGTGAAGCGGTACTCGATGCGGTCGGCGACGGGTTCGAGCAATCGTTCGAAGAGGGGACCGGCTGAGCCGTCGTCCAGCGCAATTTCTCGGGACTGGTGGGTGAGGAGTTCGCGCCGGGTTGGTCCGGTTTCACCGTCTGCGGTCAGGCGGTACTGGACGAAGACATCGGTGCGTTCTGCGCTGCGGGGGGATTTGGTAAGGACCGCGCGGAGGGGCAGGGCGCGCCCGATGGGGTGGACCTCGGTCTGGGTGGCGTCGGCGATGCCGGTGCGCTTGGGCCATTCCGCGCCGGACCACGGTGCGAGCGTGCGCGAGGCGCCGGTGGCGAACATGGTGGGGCTGATGAGGAAGGCCGCGACGAGGGCGACGACGATGAGCACGAGCGATCCGACGGAGCGTTTGGCTCCGGCGGGCTTGATGAGTTCCGATGGTTTGACCTGGCCCATGTCGGCGGCGGTGCGTTCGACGACCAGGCGGGCGAGGCCCTTGCCGGTGTCGCCGACCATGGAGGATGCCGCGGCGTGGTCGGTTTCGGTCCACTCGGAGAACTCGAGCGCGCTGGCGAGGCGGCCTTTGAGCGATGGGTAGCGTTGCTCGACGCGCAGGGCGAGGTCGGTGAGGCGGGGCGCGAAGCGCAGGGCGGGACGGACCCGGGTGCGGATCAGCCAGAAGAGGGCGATGATCGCGACGATCAGGACCGCGCCGCGCAGGGCGGTGGGGAATCGCAGGGCGAAGTCGAGCAGGGTGAAGGCGGTGAGTGCCGCGAAGAAACTCGCGCCGATCACGCTGGTGCGTTGGGCGACGAGCAGAAGGCGAGCTTTGGCCCGGAGGCGGCGCAGCGGCTCATGGATGAGCGATGTGTTCGGGGTGGGGGTCGCACGGGATGCCGCCTGCTGGTCCATCCCTTGCGATACCGGTCGGTCGTGGCTTGGTTCGCCGGAACGGGATGGGGACGGGGGCTGGGTCATTCGGGGCCTTCGGGTGACGAGAATATTCCCACATACGAATCGGGTATTCGCCCGGTTCTCTTTTTAAAGGGTATCGGCGAGAAACGGGGTTTCTGCGCAGGGATCGCGGAATCGGCGACCTTTGGATAGACCGAGAACGGGCGGGTTCCGGGGTTTGTTCAGATCAGCCGGATGATTCGTCTGCCGACCCACTCGAGGGTGAGGAGGGAGAGGACGAGGATCATGGCGATTGGGGTGTCCCAGAGCGATTCGGTGCGTTCGAAGAGTCGTCGTGTGGCGCGATTGGGGAGGTCGGGGAGGGTGTTGAAATCGGAGGCGAGGACGACGCTGCCGCCGGTTTCCTCGGCGATGAGGGCGAGGCGCTCGTGGTCGGTTTCGGGGTGGCGGAGTTCGTCGTCGGGCAGGGCGACCTCGACTTCGGCGTGCAGGGCCAGCGGAGTCAGGAGTGAGCTGGTTGGTACGACACTCCAAAGCCCCGGTTCTGGTGGGAGCCAGAGGGACGAGTAGGTAACCCCGGCGCTCTGGTTGGTGCTCTGGGCGTTTTCGTCTTCTTCGCGGACGGCCACGGCCTCGCGTGCGAGCACGAGTTCGAGCGGTGCGAGGCCCCGATCGGTTTCGCCGATGATCGATCGCTCGACTTCGACGGTGATGCTGGGTGGGGCGGTGTCGATGAGGGCCTGGTCGAGCAGTTCGACCGAGACGCGCACCGGTTGTTGGACGATGGCGCGGTTGGGGGATGCGGTGAGGATGGCTTCCTGCCCGCTGCGAGCGAGGCGGTCGCGTCCGAGCATGCGGATGAGTTGGATCCAGAATCGTTCGAAGAGGACCTCGCCGCGTCCGAAACGCCAGCGCCAGGTTTCATCGCTGGCGAGGTAGAGGGAGCGTCCGGAGCCGTAGCGCATGAGCAGGAGCAGGGGCATGTCGTCGCCGCCGAGGACGGGTTTCGCGCTGGCGAGGATCTGTGCGGCGGGTTTGAGGCCTGAGGGCTCGATGTACTGCGCGTAGCGGAGGAGGGACCAGCCGGTTTCGGCGAGGCTCAGTTCTTCGGGCCAGCCGGTGGCGGAGCGGTCGTCGTTTCCGGCGAGTCGGAGGACCCCCAGATCGGTCGCGACCGGGGTTGGCTGCATGAGCACAGCGCCGGAGATGGTGGAGCCGTCGGCACCCGAGCGCGAGAAGGGGAGCAGGTCGGCCAGCGGTGTGTCGAACCAGAGGCTGGGGAGGGAACTTGGTCCGGCGGCCCAGATCAGCCCGCCGCCTCGCAGGGCGACATGTTCGCGGATCTGGGTCATCTGCTCGATGGTGAGTACTTCGGGGCGCATATCCCCGATCATGATGGCGTCGTACTCGGCCCATTCTTCGGGGGAAGCGGGGAGGTCGGTGATGAGGGTGTTGCTGTCCTGGATGTAGCGGCGTTCGGGGGAGAGGATCAGCGTGGTGGCGTCGATGGATTCCTCGCGGAGCAGCAGGCTGCGGAGGTAGCGCTGTTCCCAGCGGGGGTAGCCATCGAGGTAGAGGACTCGGATCGGGCGATCGACGAGGGAGATCTCGATGGGTCGGGTGTTGTTGGTCTCGATCAGGTCGGCGCCGTCGGGGACGACTTCGACGCGCCAGTTGCGGTCGCCGGGCAGGTCGGAGCTGGTCTTGAGCAGAACGCGCTGTTCGCTGGAACTTGAGGCACCGGGTTCGAAGATGACTTCCTGTTCGTCGAGGGTCTCGCCGGTTTCGGTGTCGATGAGTCGGACGGTTGCGCCGGTTGAGGTCTCGCCTCCTCCGACGCGTTCGACGGTCACGGAAACGGGCGAGAGGTCGCCGACGAAGGCGACGGGCGGGGCTTCGGCGAAGCGGATCGCGATGTCGCCGACGGGGTCGGTGCTGCCGAGCGCGACGGCGTGGACGGGGATTTGTTCGCTGCGCAGGCGTCGGAGGGCGGCACGGGAGAGGTCGTCGGTCGAGCGTCCGTCGGTGATGATGACGACGCTGGAGAGTGAGCGAGCCGCGGCACGAGCGAGGGCCTGATCGATGGCGGTGCCGAGGCGGGTCTGGCGACCGGTGGGGTTCTGGAAGGCGATGCGGCGCTGGTCGGGCTCGCCATCGAGCGGGAGGTCGTACGCGCCGGAGTCGAAGCCAAGCCAGAGGACGGTCTTGTCTTCGCTGAGTTGCGACCACTGGTCCCAGGTGCGTTCGAGGGTGTCGCGGAGTTGCTGGTCGCGGGTGATGCGGGTGGTGTCGGGATTCTCGGTGGACTGGATGTCCTCGATCTGCAGCGAGGCCGAGCGGTCGATGAGGACGAGCACCCAGTCTTCTTCGAAGGTCTCTTCGCGATCGACGAGTTGCGGGCCGCTGATGAACAGGACCAGCAGGATCAGCAGGGCGGTTCGCAGCCCGGCGAGTGTGAAACGCACGGGACGTGAACCCGAGAGGCGGCGGTAGGACCACGCGCCCAGCGCGAGCGCCCCGATCGCGATCAGGAACCAGGCCCAGCCGGGGAATGGGCGTTCGAAGCCGAGGCGCACGCCCTCTTCGGAGAGCGAGAGTGTGTCGAGATCAAAGAGCCACTGGAGCATGGTCAGGCTGCCCCCGCTTGCGGAGCCGCGATGGATCGGGTTGATGTGTCGCTCTCGGCGTGGCTGAACAGTCGGGCCATGACGGCCTCGGCGCAGGCGAGGACGAGGGCACCGATGAGCAGCGGGAGGCTGATCGGGGACCCGGAGTCGGTTCGCGTAAGCGAGCCGGCGAGTTGATCGGCGTTGACCCAGGAGACGGAAGTGTCGGCGTCGTCGGATCCGGCGGTGACCTCGTCGAGCCAGGCTTGCACGGTGCTCTCGCTCTGCACGCTGAGGTCGGTGCCGCTGGTGTCGGCGTTGACGGCGATGACGCCGCGTACGCGATCGACTTCATCGAAGGCGCGGTAGGTTCCGGCGCGAGCGATGGCGCGTTGGGCGATGCCGTTGGGACCGACTGCGATGCCCGAGGCAGAGATGGATTCTGAGGAACGCACAAGGCGGGTGGATCCGGTCGGAGTGGGTGGAGCGACCCCGGCGATGATGCTGCTGGATCCGGCGGCCCGACCGACGCCCTGGCGGATGAGTTCCTGGGTGAGCGGGACCATGAGGGGCATGAGCGGGAGGTTGGTCCAGCGGGCGTCGGGCGCGCTGGCGAGAAAGACGACCAGGCCCCGGTCCACGGGTGAAGAGCCTTCGGTTCCTTGTGGTCTCTGGGCGATGAGCCATGGTTCGTTGAGGCCGGTGGCGGGGTCGCGCATGTCGAGGATGCGGTCGGCCCCTTCGGTCTCGCCCTCGAAGCGCAAGGCACGCGTGATGGTGATGTTTCTCGCGAGGCGGGGCAGTTCGGCGTTGATGAGCGAGAGCAGGGGGGACTCGGCGTCATCGCCGGCGAGTTGCATGGGGTTTTCGTCGCGGGCGATCGGTTCGCGCGCCAATCGCCACTCCAGCCCGAACTGCTCGGTGAGGCGGTCGGTCCAGAGGTTGGCCATGTCTTCGTGCGGCGGGGTGATCAGGAGCATGCCGCCCGACACCACGAACGAGCGGAGCGCTTCCCAGCCGTCGTCGGTCACGAGGTGGGGCTGGGTGAGGATGGCGGCGTCGAGGTTGGAGAGGAACGGCAGGTCGATCGCCGAGGGGTTGGCATCGATGGTTTCGATCGGCACGCCGGTTTGTGGTTCGAGCGCGATGCGGAACCAGTCGGCGGGCTCGAGTTGATCGACGGTGGGGCCTCTGCCGAAGCGTCGCTGGGCGAGGATGCCGACACGCAGGGCGTCGCGGAGGGCGATGGGTCGGCGGAAGGTGTTGTCGGCTTCGATGGCGTCGCGATCGATCTCGGCGATCAGCACGGCGGTTTGTCCTGCGCTGCTGGAGATGGCGGCGCGGATGGCTTGGGCGTTGATTTGCACGCTGGCGGTGGCGCGTTCCTGGCCGGGTCGCCAACTCACGGTGGTGGTCATGCCGAGTCCGGCGGCGACCGAGGATGAGTCGTCGGCTTCGGCGGGTGTGGCGACGCGCAGGCGAACGGTGGTCACCTGGGATTCGCGGATCGCGGCGCCGGTGCGCTGGAGTGTGATGCGGATCTGCTGCTGTTCGTCGATGGACTGTTCGGGATCGTCCGACGCGAGGACCACGCTGCGGAGCGGATCGACGCTGGTGATCTGGATGTTGCCGGGCAGTGAGGTGGCGGGGGAGGTGGCGACGACGCGCACGCGGGAGAACTCTGCGAGCGAGGCGGGCAGGGGCGTGCTCAGGTCGGCGGAGCCGCGTGCGAAATCGGAGATAACGATGGCGACGGTTTCGGTGGTGTCGGCTTCCGCGCCGATGGTGCTGCGGAGTTGATCGAGGGCGGCGTGGAGGTCGGTTTTGCTGTCGGTGGGTTCGATGGCATCGACGAGGCGCCGGACGGCGGCGATGTCGGGCGAGGCTGGGACGACGATGGCTTCCGCTGGTCCGCCGAGTGTGATGAGCCCGGCGCGATCGCCCTCGCCGAGAGAAGCGAGCGCTTCGCGTGCGGCGGCCTTGTGGCGGTCGAGGGCTGGGGCGGTGTTCTCGCGTGCGGATGAGGCGACGCCGTTGTCGATGAGCAGGTACACGCTGCGTCCGGTTCCGGAGCCGATGAGTCCGGCGGCTTCGAGCATGGGTCGGCCGAGGGCGAAGGCGAGCATGGCGATGATGAGGCAGCGGGTGGCGAGAAGGATCCACTGTTGAAGGCGCAGGCGTCGGCGCTGTTTGCGGTAGGCCTCCATGAGGAAGCGCATGGCGGCCCAGCGGACCGGCTTGCGGCGCTGGCGCATGAGCAGGTGGATCAGGATCGGGATGCTGACGGCGGCGAGCCCGGCGGCGAGCAGGCCGGCGTTGAGGAATGTCATGGCTTCACCCGCTCTTTCGTGTCTTCATGATGGCGTTGCGGCGTGCCATGAACGCCGCGAGCGGTGGGCCGAGCCAGTCGTTGGTCATCACGCGATGGATGTCGAAGCCGAAGCCGCGCACGGCGCGATCGAGTTCGGCCGAGTGTTGTTTGAAGGCTTCGAGGTAGCCCTGGCGCACGGCGCGAGGATCGATGCGGACGCGTGGTTCGCCTTCGAAGCCTTCGAACGGGGCCGCGCTGTCGAGGGAGAAGTTTACTTCCTGTTCGTCGAGGACCTGGAAGAGGATGGCGTCGTGGCGCCGGTGTTTGATGCGTGCGAGCGCGGTGCGGATCTGGTTCGGATCGGCGAAGAAGTCGCTGATGATCGCGATGATGCAGCGGTTGTTGAGTTTGGCGAGCGTCTGATCGATCACGCGTCCGAAATCGGTGGGGCGGTCCACGGGGTGAGCGGCGAGTGTGGAGACGATGCGTCGCCACTGTCCCTGGCTGGAGCCGCGATCGACGGCGTCGACGAGCGAGTCGGCGAACATGCCGAGGCCGACGCGATCGGACTGGCGGAGGGCCATGAAACTGATCGCCGCGGCGGTGGCGGTGGCGTGGTCGAACTTGATCCAGGTGTTGCGTCCGTCGTGGCTGGATTTCTGGCCGGTGCTGGACGCGCTGGCGTAAGAGCGGCTGCCGAAGTCCATGGAACCGGAACTGTCCACGAGGAGCACGAGGTCAAGGTTGGTTTCCTGCTCGTACTGCTTGAGGTGGAGTTTGTCGGAGCGCCCGTAGACCTTCCAGTCGAGGTGGCGCAGGTCGTCGCCGGGCACATAGGGGCGGTGCTGCGCGAACTCGACGGAGAAGCCGTGGTAGGGCGAGCGGTGCATGCCGCTCATCACACCCTCGACGATCATTTTGGCGCGGAGTTCGAGCGTGCCCAGGCGCGCGAGGGTCTGCGGGTGCAGGTAGACGGTCGGATCGACCGTCTGCGCGGGGTTCGGGGAGGACGCCATGGGCTGCTCAGGGATCGCCATGCGCGCTCAGGCCCTTCCATTCGAGGTGGTGCACAAACGGTGGGTAACAATCTGGCACAATGAACGGATGCCCCGGTTCCGCAAACGCCATGGTTTGGTGTCGGTTTTGATCCTGCTGTTTGGGGTTGTGACCGGCATGTGGATTGAGCAGGGGCGGGTGCTCTTCACCGTTTCGAACATGGCCCATGCCGAGCCCGATCGCGCGCTTGAGGAACTCTTTGCGCCAACCGGTGTGCATGATGAACTGGGAACGGTCAGGGGCATGGATCGCGGTTTTCGTCTGGGCTTGCTGCCGTCGGGAAGCGGGACAGGGCTTGTGAGTGTGTCGACGCTGGGCGCCACGATCGTGATCATCTGGCTGGTCAGTTCAGCACGGCGTCCATCTGGCGCTTCTCGCCGGGACCGGTGCCGTCAACGGGCGTGTCCTGGAGCAGGCGATCGATGACATCGTCGGTGGTGATGCCGTCGGCTTCTGCGTTGAAGTTGCAGATGATGCGATGGCGGAGGACGGGTTTGGCGACCGACTGCACATGCTCGGGTGTGACATGGAAGGAGCCGGAGAGGACGGCCTTGGCTTTCGCCGCGAGGATGAGGTTCTGCCCGGCGCGAGGTCCGGCGCCCCAGGCGAGGTAGTCGCGGACGATCTGTGGCTTGGGGTTGTCGGCGGAGTGTTCCTTGATGCGGGTGGCGCGGACGAGGCGGAGCGCGTAACGGATGACATGGTCGGCGACGGGTGCTTCGCGCACGAGTTGCTGGACCTTGAGCACATCCTCGGCGGCGAGGCATGGTTGGGGTTGGGCGACCTGGGTGGAGGTGGTGCGCCGGATGATCTCCATCTCCTCTTCTTCGTCGGGGTAGCCGATGGTGATGTTGAACATGAAGCGGTCGAGCTGGGCCTCGGGGAGCGGGTAGGTGCCTTCCTGCTCGATGGGGTTCTGCGTCGCGAGGACGAAGAACGGCTCGGGGAGTTTGTGCTGCACGCCGGCGGTGGTGACCTGGTGTTCCTGCATCGCTTCGAGCAGCGCGGCCTGGGTCTTGGGCGGGGTGCGGTTGATCTCGTCGGCGAGGATGACATTGGCGAAGATCGGCCCTTTGACGAAGCGGAGTTCGCGTGAGCCGGTGGTCTTGTCTTCCTCGATCACCTCGGTGCCGGTGATGTCCGAGGGCATCAGGTCGGGGGTGAACTGGATGCGGCTGAAGCCGAGGGAGAGGCTGCGGGCGATCGTGGAGATCAGCAGGGTCTTGGCGAGGCCAGGGACGCCGACGACGAGGGCGTGCCCGCCGCAGAACAGCGTCATGAGCATCAGGTCGACGACCTCGTCCTGGCCGACGACGACCTTGGCGATCTCGGCCCTGAGTTTGGCGTGGGCATCTTTGACCTGCCCGATGGCCTGCTCGGGGTCGGTGGCCTGGATGGCGGGCTGCGAGGCGAGCGGGTCGGGCATGGAGGCGTCTCTCGGCTGGAGTCTTCTGCGGTTGGAAGTGCGATCCGCGAAGGGCGGAGGCATCGGATGGATCATACCGGTCAGGTTGGGTCGGGTTGTCGGTGGTGACAACCTGTCCACTCGTGGATTCATCGGGTGTTGTGCGGGCATAGGATCGGCACATGCCGGAACTTCCCGAAGTTGAGCAGGTCCGCGCGAGCATCGAGCGTCGAGCCGTCGGGCTGCGGGTTCAGTCGGTCACGGTGCATCGGCGGGATGTGGTGTGCGGGCCTGAGGACCCGTCCGGCGGCTGGAGTCGCGCTGGCAGGGAGTATTTGGGCAGGGCGAAGCCAAGGGTTCCGAAAAGCCTGCTTTTGCAAGGGGATGTGATCCGAAGCGTGCTGCGACACGGCAAGCAGTTGGGGGTGATCGGCGATTCCGGGGCGATCGGGTTTCACCTGGGCATGACCGGACAATTCCTCTACCGGAGACCGGGAGAACGGCTGGTCAAGAGTGACCATGTGCATGTGACCTGGACGCTGGTGGATCCGCAGGGTGAGGCGGCGGGGCGGCTGGTGTTCCGAGATCCTCGGCGCTTCGGCGGTGTCTGGGCCTATCGGGACAGGAAGGGCCTGAGCGAGCGCTGGGAGAGCCTGGGGCCGGATGCGTTGACCATCGAGGCCTGTGAGTTGGCTGAGCGTCTCAGGCCGTCCACGGGGCAGAGCCGGGGCGTGCGGCATGTGAAGGCGGCTCTGCTCGATCAGTCCACCATCGCGGGCGTGGGGAATATCTACGCGGATGAATCCCTGTTTCGGAGCGGGATTCTGCCGACTCGCCCGGTGGGTGACTTGTCGGATGCGGAGGTCGGGCGTCTGGCGGGAGCGATCCGGGAGATTCTGGCTGAGGCCGTGGAGTCCGGCGGATCCACCCTGCGGGACTATGTGGACGGGGACGGATCGGCGGGTTCGTTCCAGCAGCGACACCGGGTGTACGGGCGGAGCGGGCAATTGTGCATAACTTGTGGGAATCCGCTCCGGGATGGGACGGTCGCCCAGCGTATGACGGTCTGGTGTGTGTGTTGCCAGCGTTAAGTGGCTGTGAAGCTTCCCATGCCGCCTGTGGTTATCCACAATCCCGTGTCGGTCTTTGGGGAGAAGGACCTCTCGGATGAGTTGGCTCCATACCAAGCGACAATGCTGGCTATTTGCTCGGCTCGTTTCTTGGCCCCTTTATGTAGATCTCTCTTCTTCATCTCTCTCTTGTGCCTGTCAAAGCGTGGAGAGATGGCCATCGAGGCCTGTAAGATCCTTATTTTAAAGCCTTTATAACTTTTCCACAGCTCGGGAGAAGCTGTCGGGCGATTGTCGGATCGTGTCAAAGCTGTCGGTGCGCGTGTTGCGGGATCTGGCGAAGGGGATTGGGGGTCTCCTCCGGTTGACAGAGTTGCGCCTGAAACCGGCGCCTTTCACACAGCTTGTTCACAAGCGGCGCGACAGGCTGGATGTAAAAGCCTATTTACAATCAGGGGATTCCTGGCACCGGGTGATCGCCAGTCCACAAAAATGTGAATAAGTCGGGGAATGTCCCGAATTTCAGCGATAGTGAGGGGAAATCGAACCGTCAGATGCTGGACGCGAAATGGCGTTCGAGGGCATCGATGACGCGATCGAGTTCAGTGTCCATTTCGCGTTGCTTTTCGATGGTCTTGACGGCGTGCATGACCGTGGTGTGGTCTCGTCCGCCGAAGTAGCCCCCGATTTCCTCGAGGGAATAGCGGGTGTGTCGGCGGGCGAGGTACATGCAGACCTGGCGGGGGCGTGCGATCGACTTCTGGCGTCGTTTGGACTGGAGGTCGGTGAGTTTCACGCCGTAGTGGTTCACCACGGCGTCGATGATGCCGGTGATGGTGACTTCGGGTTTGACTTCGGCGATGGTGCCATCGAGTGCGATGCGGCTGAGTTCGATGGTGACGGGGGCCTTGTCGGCGAGGTGCTGCATCTGGACGCGGGTGATGGCGCCCTCGATCTCGCGGATGTTGGTGGTGATCTTGCTGGCGATGAAGCAGGCGACCGGCTCATCGAGGTCGAGGCCACGGATTTTGGCCTTGCGCTTCACGATCTGGACGCGGGTTTCGTAGGAGGGTGGCTTGATGTCCACGACGAGGCCGGACTGGAAGCGGCTGACGAGGCGTGCTTCGAGGTGGGGGATCTCGTTGGGTGCGGCGTCGGAGGACAGGATGATCTGTCGCCCGTTCTGGTAGAGGGCGTTGAAGGTGTGGAAGAATTCTTCCTGGGTGCGTTCGCGTTCGGCGAGGAAGTGGATGTCGTCGATCACGAGGACATCGACATCGCGGAAGCGATGGCGGAACTCGATCATTCGGTTGGATTCGACGGCCTGGAAGAATTCGGTGGAGAAGGCCTCACAGGACACATAGTGGATTCTGGGGTTCTGTTCGCGTTCGAGCAGTCGCAGGCAGATGGCCTGGAGGAGGTGGCTTTTGCCGAGTCCGACGCCGCCGTGGATGAACAGCGGGTTGTAGGCGGCGCCTGGTGCTTCGGCGACGGCCTTGGAGGCGGCGAGAGCGAGGCGGTTTTCCGGTCCTTCCACGAAGTTTTCGAAGGAGGAGTCTGGATTGATGACCAGGGAATCGTTGTAGGAGCTCTCGCCGTCTGGTTGACGGAGGGATGCTCGGTGGACGGGCCGGCTCTGGCGAGCGGTTGGCGGGAGGACATCCGCCACATCGAGTGGTTGTGGAGCGGAGTGCGAGGTTCCGTTATTGGTCGTCAGTGGTCGTGCGGGCGCGGAGGACTCGGGTTCCTCGTCTGGTCCGAGGAAGCGGACGGAGAGGAGGCGTCCGGTGACGGACTGGAGCGCTTCGGAGAATGCCTCGGCGCAATTGCGCTGGAGGTAGCGGTTGTGGACATCGGTGATCGTGCGAACGCTGAGCACGCCGCCGTGGGTGCCGAGGGGCTGCAGATCGTTGAACCACTGTCGGCACTTGTCGGGATGGTGCGTGGTCATAAAGCCGAGCACATCCGTCCAGACCGTTTGGTCAGGGTTCGTCATTGAACAGCGCCTTTCACGGGCCGAGAGGGAGCCCGATGAAGCGGTGAAGTCGTCATCCAAGATTTCACCCGGCCTCTGGCGCAGGGTAGGCGGCGGGTGTCATGGTTGTGACACTGGGCCGGCTGCGGAGGAGGTCTTCGGAAATCCACCAGTCCCGAGTTGTGACACCCGGGACCGCGAAACCTACAAACGCGCGCTGCGCGCTGTCAACAGGAGTGTTTGTCGAACGGCGTTGCGCAGGGAAAAACAGCGTATTCGGTGCAGGTTGTGTTCACCCGGTGCGCGCGTGCTCGCGCTGTTCGGCTTCGGCGAGTTGCTGTTCGTAGCGCGTGCGGTTGGTGCGGTAGTCCATCAAAAATTCCACTTTCTCCGCGAGTTCAGGCTTGACAGACTGGCGAAGTTGTTTTTTGGCTTGCGCGATGTTGGAGCGTCTGGAGAGATGGATCAGCACGAGTTTTTCGCATTCCAGGACCGGGAGCCACTCGGCGATGTGTCCCAGGTGCAGGTGTTTTCCGATCTTTGCGCGGTCGGCGTGTTCGGGGTCGACGAAGGTGCATTCGGCGATGACAATCTGCGAGCGGCGTACATCTTCGCGCAGGAGCGCGGGGCCGGGCGCGGTGTCACTGAGGTATGACACGAGCGGGACTTCGAGGGTGCGTGTGATTTCCTCGCCTCGGTCTTTGAGTTCGCGGAGTTTTTCCTGGGGGAGGCCGACGAGGTCTTCGCGGAGTTTGGAGCGTTTCTCGACGATGCAGTACCCGGAAGCTGGGGAGGTGTGTTCGAGGTCGAAGATGCGGAGGTAGGTGTTGTTTTTGATTTCGTAGGATTGTTCGGGTTCGAGCGTGACCAGTTCGTAGGGCATTTTCTGGCCTTCGAGGTCGCGATAGCCCTTGAGCATGGTTTCGATGGCGGGGGCGATGGCGGTGGAGCAGATGATGGTGCCCGGTCCCATGCCCTGGAAGTTGCGTTGGCTGCACCAGTAGGCGAGGCCGCCGATGTGGTCCATGTGGCCGTGGGAGATGGCCAGGAACTTCGAGGCGAGCGAGGCCCGGGGGCAGACGCCCATATCGAAGCAGATGTCCAGTTCGGGGACCATGACGCAGGTTTGTTCACCGGCGACGGAGGTGCCTTGGACGCGGAAGGGCGGGATGAGAAGGAAACCGAGGCCGCTTTCGCGGGGGGGTGGCTTGGGAAGCATCGGGAAACTCCGTGCAGCGGGTTTTCACCCGTCGCGGGGGTCTGTTTGGGGCGGCGCCGTGTGCCGCGGGTGCAGATGCTATCGCGCATCTGGCGTGGAGTCTTGCTGTCGCGGTTCGGAAGCGGGGTGGCTATCGTGCTCGTGATGACTGAGCAGACCCCCCAGACCACCGACACCAGCCCGCAGCCCGGCTCCCTGACCGATGCGGAGGTTCGGCGCGTTGTTCGGATGGCGCGCCTGGAGATCGCAGAGGAGCACATCGAGCCATTGCGTGAAGAACTCGCCCGGGTTCTGGGGTGGGCGACGATGCTCAAGGAAGTCGATTCGGAGCGGCTTGTCGACGAGACACGCCCGGCCGAGGCGCGCCTGGACCCCGATGTGCCGGGGCAGATGCTGGATCACTCGGTGATGGAGACGATCGCGCCGGAGACCGATGGCCCGTTCATTCGCGTGCGGATGGTGCTCGGCGGCGGGGGGGGGGCCTGAGCTTGGGGGGCGTGGTTGGGATGGAGCGTGGAGCGAGCGGGGTGAGCATCGCGCGGGATGTGCGTGAGGGCTCGCTGAGCGCGGTGGGTGTGGTGGATGCTGCGTTGGAGCGCGTCGGGCGGTTGAACCCGCAATTGAACGCGTTGCGCGCGGTGTATCCGGAGACGGCGCGCCGGAGAGCGCAGGCGATCGATGAACGCGTTGCCAACGGTGAGCGGGTGGGTCGTCTGGCTGGTGTGCCGGTGGCCATCAAGGACAACCTGTGCCTGAGCGCGGCATACGGCGAGGGTGACGAGTCGCCGCTGACGACCTGTGGATCGCGCATGCTGGAGCGTTATCACTCGCCTTACACGGCGACGGCGGTGCAGCGGCTTTTGGATGAAGACGCGATCGTGATTGGTACGGCGAACATGGACGAGTTCGGGATGGGCTCGTCGGGGGAGCACTGCTTCTTCGGGGCGACGCGTAACCCGCACGATCTTGAGCGTGTGCCGGGCGGGAGCAGCAGCGGGTCGGCCGCGGCGGTGGCGTCGGGGATGGTGCCGCTTGCGTTGGGAAGCGATACGGGCGGGAGCATTCGGCAGCCGTCCGCGCTCACGGGCATTGTTGGGTTGAAGCCGAGTTACGGGCGTGTGTCGCGCTGGGGGCTGGTGGCGTACGCGAGTTCGCTGGACTGCGTGGGGCCGATGGCGGCGAATGTGGAGGATGTCGCGCTCGCGCTCGATGTCATTAGTGGATCGGATCCGCTGGACTCAACCTGCTCGCAGCGTAAACCCGAGCAGGCGAGCGAGACGATCGGGCAAGATCTTCACGGATTGAAGATCGGTGTGCCGGTGGAAGCGCGCGACGGGGCGAACGACCCGAGTGTGGATGCGGCGCTCAAGCGGATGATCGAGTCGCTGCGCGCGATCGGTGCGGACATCATCGATGTGGAATTTCGGCATATCCGCCAGTCGATCCCGGCGTACTACATCCTTGCGCCGGCGGAGGCGAGTTCGAATCTGGCGCGCTACGACGGCGTGCGGTACGGGCATCGGGCGGAAGTCGCGACCGGAGAAGGCATCGAGGCACTGATGTCGCGTTCGCGTTCGGAAGGGTTCGGCCCGGAGGTGCAGCGCCGAATCCTTTTGGGCACGCACACGCTGTCCTCGGGGTATTACGACGCGTTCTACCATCGGGCGGCGAAGATGCGTGGTGTGATCAAGCGCGACTTTGACACGCTGTTCGCTTCGGACCCCGGACCGGGTTGCCACGCGATCCTGATGCCGGTCACGACCGGGCCGGCGTTCAAGTTGGGTGAGAAGATCGACGATCCCGCGGCGATGTATCAGGAAGACCTGTACACGGTGTGCGCGAACCTCGCGGGTCTGCCGGCGATCAGTGTGCCGGTGGGGTCGGCGGAGGTGCACGGTGCGCGGTTGCCGATCGGGATGCAACTGATCGGGCCGGCGTTCGAGGATGCGCGCTTGCTGCGGATCGCAGGTCGGCTGGAAGCCGGTTCGAAAACCTGAGCGATCAATCTTCGTCGGTATTGAGTTTGATGAACTGGGCGTACAGGTCTTTGTAGGGTCCGTCGCGAGCGATCAGTTCGTCGTGCGTGCCTTGTTCGACGATCTGGCCGTGGTCGAGCACGATGATGCGATCGGCGTTCTTGACGGTACTGAGGCGGTGGGCGACGACGATGGAGGTGCGCTCGGCCATGAGTCGTTCGAGGGC